>CADDZJ010000093.1 GCA_902812415.1 Acidobacteriota bacterium | reverse complement strand
GCGTTCAAGAATCTCACCGCGCGGCAGCTCCAGGCGCTCACCGCATTCCTTCAAAGCCAGAAGGGGCCGAGAAAATGAGGTGGCTATTCGCTTGATGGAAAGCCTCGCCCTGATCAAACGTCATCTTTTTTCGAAGTCTGCATTCATAGGAGGTTACGATGGCAACAGCAACAGCTTTCAACTGGGACACGGTGGTGGATTATGCGAAAAGGACCGAGACCCGTCCGCCCAAGACCCAGTACGAACTACCCGGCGTTACCGTGGAAGACCATCTGGGAGTTCCGGTCGCCGTGGTCCCCTTGTGGCACGCGGTCGTGACCGCGCGCCTCAGCCTTCCTCAAGGTGAAGCGAAGGCCCTCAAGCGCGCCCAGGAGCGTTTGACGCGGGCTCTTGAAGAAGTCGAGTCGATTTATCCCCTGACTCCCAGCGGGATTTTCATCCAGGTGGCCTATGGTCTACCGTATTTTACAGACTACATCCCCGCAAAAATCACTGATAAATTTATGCCCCGCGCTCTGGATGACGGCAGGGCGAAGGACTGGGCCCTGATCGACGCGATCAAATTCCCCAAGGACCCGGCGACGATCATCTTGGAGCACAATCATATCTCTTTTCACTTCAAGAGCGATTACAACGACCACATCAGCGACGTGATTCGCGCCCTCTTTCATCCTGGGACGCATTTGCTGAACGGCATTCCGGTCGAAAACGTCTACGTCGGAGATCTCTTCAGCGTGACCTCGATCCGTCGGGGCTTCGCCGGCCGTGGCATGCCGCGCACCATGGCCCAGCGGCTGCGCATTCCGGGGGCGGATAAGATTCCGGCGGGCGCTATGCTCTTCATGGGTTTCACTTCCAGCCACGTGCACGGCCTCGCGCAAGGCAATCTTCCCAGTTTTGAGACCCTTCCTGGCTACACCGACCAGACGCCGGAAAGCTATTTTGCTCATGGCACCATCATGCACCTGTCGCATATTGCGATTGATCTTGCGGGCTGGTACAGCCTGGACCACAAAGACCGCCTGCATCGCATGTTCAACCCTCGTCGGACGGAAGGACCCGAACATCTGTCCCCGTCCCAGGCGCCCGAAACCACGACCTTCAAAGAACAGCTTGAGGAAGACGCCCGAGCAACCGGCATTCTTGGCCACAACGCGCAAATGCAATTCCTCTCCCGGGTCGATAAGAACATGACCACCGTTTATGGTGAAGAAATCCCGAAGGGAACCGTCATCTTCCTGCGGCAGGATTTCGACACCGTGGAAAATCCTTTTGAGTTTAATGCCGACGGACCCGTCAGCCCAGTTCCAGTTCCAGGAGTCCATTTCATCGGCTTTGCGCCGACGGCACAGCTCTTTGAGAAAATGCGGAAAGAGATGGATGGCGTCGAGTTGCAGAAAAAATATAATCTCCCGAACGAAAATACCGGGTTTACGAAGTTTTTGGTCACGACGCATCGGCAGAACTATCTCGAGCCGCCTCGCGCGCACCGCTCATTTCCACTGGCAGAGTTGATTTAAGCGGAGGGTCACTCCATGCCGATGACTTATGCGAGCGTTGCAGTCCCTGAGTCCGCAATACCTCGAGCGAGCTCACCTATTTTTCAGCATCTGCTCGATAGCTACGCGAGCGAGACGAACAAGGTGATCTCGGTGTGGCGCGAGTTTCGGCCGGATGATCTTTCCTTCTTGCCGCACCCGAAGTCAAGCAGCGTCGAAGACATCATGAAGCATCAGCTACTTTCGGAGCGGCGCTTCTTCGGGGAATTTCTCGGGTCGCCGGAACCGGCTCCGGCCGAAGTGCTCCCCCAATCGGCCTCGCCTGAAGCTTATGCGCAAAGAATGCTCGACCTTGCGCTCCCAAGGCTCGCCTATTTTGCACCGAAAGACGAAGCTTGGTGGATGGAGATAGTTCCGTTCTTTGATGTCACGCGGCAGCGGATTTGGATCCTCTGGCGACGTGTGCTTCACACCGCCCACCACCGCACGCAGCTTACCGTCTACTTGAGGCTTTTGGGAAAGAAAGTGCCTGCGACCTACGGACCGACTGCCGATGTAAGTTGGCAGGAAGCCGATCCGACGACAACGGTAGAGGCAGCCGGCCGCAGATAGGGCCACGTGTAAGGAAACCACAATGACGGCCAGGCAGAGTTATCTTGCACTATTGATCGCCTTCGGCCTGGTTTCAGGATTCGATGTCCCGGTTGGGTGCGCCGCACAGCGGCCTAAGGCTTATATCGCAAAGCTCATCCCGCTCAACGCCAACACTACGCACAGTCACGCACGCGGCCGCCTGCGCCTCACTATCTCGAGAGGCGTCCTCACTATCGAGCTCAACGCGTGGGGCTTACCGCCCGGAATGATGCACATGATCCACTTACACGGCTTTCCGAACGGCAAAGCGGCCTCCTGCCCGACCGCCGCAGCGGATACGAACCACGACGGGATCATCGACGTCACAGAAATAAAAGCGGCAGCGGGTATAACCTTGGTACCGCTTGATCGTGATCCGGCAGCGCTCGACATCGCAGGCGGGGCATATCCCGTAGCTTCAGAAAGCGGGCATGTGGCTTATCGGCAGAGCGTTTCGCTCGCTCACCTGGATCGAGAAATGGCAGCGAGATTCCGCGGTGCATCGCTCGATTTGGACAAACGGGTTGTTTTCATTCACAGCATCCTCGGTGAACATCTTCTTCCGGAAACGGTTGCTTCTATGGCTGACTTTCCCGCCCAGGCCACGATCCCAATCGCCTGTGGGAAGATTGTTCCGGCCAGGTAGCGGTGAATCAGCTTCCCCTCTAGCCACGGACTGACCGCCGATGTGACCTGAGAGCGCGCGGACCCGACGCTGAGCGTCGAGGTAGCCTGGGGGCAAGTGCCGTCATCATGCCGATACAATCGGTGCGACCGTCCGACACCTGAATGCCCTTACCAACATATTTGATAAGGACAGAGGCAAAAAATGAAAGCCGCCGTTGTCGTCAAGAGGAGCAGACCGCTTGTAGTCGAAGAGCGAACGGTTCCTGAGCCCGGTCCGCGCGAGGTACGGATCAAAGTTCACGCCTGCGGGGTGTGCCATAGCGACCAGTTTATTGTGGACGCCATCTGGCCGGGCCTGATCTTGCCGCGCGTTCCAGGGCATGAAGTAGCCGGGGTAGTGGACGCAGTCGGTTCGGCCGTTCAGAGCTTCCACGTTGGCCAGAGAGTCGGTATGGGCTGGTACGGAGGCCACTGCGGTGTCTGTACTGCCTGCCGAGAAGGGGACTTTATTCTTTGCGAGAGGCCGCGCATCACCGGCCTCACGCACGATGGGGGCTACGGCGAATACATGATCGCATCCGCTGAGTCGCTCGCGCTCATTCCTGAGGAGATTCCATTTCCGGAGGCCGCGCCGCTTCTTTGCGCCGGCCTCACCACGTATAATGCCCTGCGAAATTCCGGCGCCCGTGCGGGCGACCTGGTAGCCGTCCAGGGACTTGGAGGCCTGGGTCATCTGGGCGTCCAATTTGCGCGTGCCATGGGATTCCGTGTGGTGGCTATCTCGCGAAGCCGTGAAAAGGCAGACGAGGCCACGAAGCTTGGTGCTCACCAGTTCATTGACGCCACAGAGGGAGATGCGGCACACGAGCTTCAGAAACTTGGCGGCGCGCGGGTGATTCTCGCGACAGGGGTGTCAGGCAAAGCCACTTCGAGCTTGGTTGAAGGTCTCGGGCGCAATGGCTGTCTGATGCTGCTTGCCGGAACTGCGGATTCAGTTGCTATAAAGCCCGGATTTCTCATTGGAGGCAGAAGGAGAGTCCAAGGCTGGACCTCAGGTCAGGCCTCCGATTCAGCCGATACGCTCCGTTTTGCCGCACTCGCGAAGATTCGTCCTATCATTGAATTGTTTTCGCTTGACCAAGCTAATGAAGCGTATCAAAAAATGATTCAAGGGAAAATCCGATATCGCGCTGTCCTGCAGATGAATCCGTGAGCCAAACCACGTTTATCATCCGTCCCACGCCTCCGTTTCGCCTTGATCTGACGGCCTGGGCGCTCCGGCGCCGACCACAGAATCTGATTGACCGTTGGGACGGAACTACATACCGGCGTGTTGTCGTTCTTAACGATAAAGCTTATGAAGTCGCTGTGAGCCAGACAGGAGAGCTCGGCGCTATCTTGAGCGTCAGAATAAATCGAGAGGGTCCGCATCCTGGGGCAACACAGGCTATCAAGCAGGCAGTAGAGAGTTCCCTTGGAATTCGCGTGGACCTCCAGGATTTTTACCGTCTCGCACAGCGAGACGCGAAGCTCACGCCACTTGCTGATCGGTTCCGCGGCATGAAGCCGCCGCGCTTCTTCTCTGTCTTTGAAGGGCTGGTTAACGGAATCGCCTGCCAGCAACTCAGCCTCTCGGCAGGCATTCAACTACTGAATCGCCTCGCCCAAAGTTTTGGGCTCGCTATCCGCACGGGCAATTCGCTGGGCTACGCCTTCCCGCGCCCTCTGGATCTCGCGCACGTCCGGCCCGATGCACTCCGCAAACTGGGCTTCAATTTTCAGAAAGCGCGTGCAATCATCGAAATCAGCCGCGCCATCGTGGAAGGCCGTCTTGACCTTGCAGGGCTTAAAAAACAGAATGACGAAGAGGCGCTCCGGCGACTGATGCAGCTTCGCGGCGTCGGCCGCTGGACAGCCGAACTGACGTTACTGCGAGGCATGGGACGCTGGCATATCTTCCCCCTAGGTGACCAGGGAGCGCGCAACCGCCTTGCGCGCTGGCTACATCTCCGCAAGCCTCTTGACGCCGCTCATGCGCAGCGTTTGCTCATGCGGTGGGAGCCCTACGGCGGTCTCATCTACTTCCACATGCTAATGACAGGGCTGGATGAAGCCGGTTACTTGAAGGGTCGCAGCGGGAAGCCTTGCTAGAAAGCGATATTCGGAACTCCGACGGCGCTTCTTACCGACCGAAGCTCTGGTCCGCCCCTGCCGCAGCCTTGGCATTCGCGCCCGCCACCCTGGCCGCATCAGCCCAATCCAACGTATGGTCCTCTCCTCTCTTGAGGCAAGCGCAAACCGTCTCTGCGATCTTATAAGGCGATGATCTCTCCAGCACACATCGGCCGCCGCTGCGTAAATACTGGCTTGCTATCTCCTGGGAAGGCTTTCGGCTCTCGAGAAGCGCTACAGATGTGCCACCTGCGCGCTGCCTCAGATTCTTCCACAGTTCGCTTTCACTGATGTCGGGCAGGTAATCGCCCAGTAGGATCAAATCAAAGCGTTTGGACTGGAGCTCCCTTACCAACTCTCGGCCACCCCACGCAACGGTGGTTGCGTAGCCCTGGTCTTCGAGCAGAACCTGAAGCCGCACGAGCAGGTCTTCGTCATGATCCGCAAGAAGAATCTGTTTCCTCCTTTCCATCTTCGCCTCCATTCTGTTCTATCTACGAGATATCTGACGTGTTGATTGATCAGCCGCTCGCCGTAAGCTTCGCTTCCGAAACGCCGCAATGCGGGATAGAGGTACAACTCTTCAAATGTGAAATGCAGCCCGACGTTCTTGTCGGTCGCCTCAAGCAGCGCTCGCACCGTGGCAATGCCACGCCTCGAGATCGCGTCTCGTAAATTGGCCAAGCGTGGAAACCAGTCTTGATCGTCCACGTGGAACTGGTAGATATGGTTGGTTCTTTCGTTTGTAGCCGGCATCAATAAAACCTCGAATTGAGGATTGGTTACCAGTGTTTAATTGCACCGGCTGAAGGCTAAACTGCTCTGATCACCCAAAGAACCAAAGTTACACCTGGGCTGGACTATGAGCGATGGTTGAGCTACTACCGCGCTCCTTCGAAATCCACAGTTCGCGTTCTCTTCCATGGGGCAAGCGAGCCACACCGACGGCCAGAGTGCTGCCTTAGCCTGCCCGGCTCACTTCTTGACGTAATGCTCGGCGTTTATTTCCGCAAAATGAGCCCACTTCTCGGGCAGGTCTTCCTTCGGAAAAATCGCCGAGACAGGGCACACTGGCACGCACGCACCACAGTCAATGCATTCATCTGGATCAATGTAGAGTTGTGGCGCTTCTGCGAAATCGCTCTCGTCTTTTCGCGGATGAATGCAATCGACAGGACAGACATCGACGCAAGCAGTGTCCTTCACTCCGATGCACGGCTCCGCAATGACGTAGGCCATAACTTATCCTCCTCAGAGCGAGTATCCGCGACGCTTCGAAGGCAAGCAATGACTTAAGTCGCAGTATTGGTCCCAAGAAATGAGAACACGCATAACAGGAAAAAGGAATGTGAAATAAACGAACGTCAGAGGGCGCGGTAGTGCTTACTTTGATGAAGAGCTCAACGGCAGCGCTGTCGCAGGCCTCCGGCGGCGAGAAGTTAGAAACGCGAGCAGGTCAGAGAGTTGCTGCTGGGTAATGTTGCCGTTGTATGAGGGCATATTCGGCGCGCCGCTATAAATACGCGTCTCCATCTGTTCTGGGGTCATTCGGTCCCCGGCATAGGTTAGGTCGGGGCCGCGAATGCCGCCGTAGCCGGAGATCTTATGGCAGAATTCACACCCCTTATCGCGGAAGACCTTGGCGCCGTCGGCGACAGGGCCACTTGTCGCACCTATTACGGAAGCGGGAAGCGGTGGAGCGCTCATGCGCGGCGACCATGGGGCGACGTGACCGACGGTTCCGTAGTAGGCAATCATAAACACGATGAAAGCGACAATCCCGAACGCCCACGGGCGTTTGAATGGGCTGCGCTCGCCTTTATAAGCGATGAGCGGCAGCAAGATCAGGACGATGATCAAAATAGCCGGTCCAAGGATAATCACATAGTTTTCCGACCAGCGCGGAATCAATGAGAGAACGGCGTAGTACCAAAGGAAATACCAATCCGGCCGGGGCGACGCCTCAATAATGCTTGGATCAGGAGGCTTTCCCAGCACCGGAGGCCCGACAACGACAGCCAGCGCGACGATAGCGGCGATTACGAGGAATCCGAAGACCGCATCGCGCCAGGCAGCATCCGGCCAGAACGGAACGCCTTCGCGGTGCAGGAGGTCGTGATACCAGCGGCGATAGGTTTTGGGATCGACCGGCTGTCCAATCTTGGGTGGCTCCGAGATGCCGTTGCGTACGACAAGGTAAAGATGAAAGCCAATAAAGAAAAAGATCAGGGCGGGTATGAAGAAGACGTGCAGCGCAAAGAATCGGCTCAGGGTGGCGCCACCCGCCGTATCGCCGGCGAGGATAAAATGTCCCAACCAGTTGCCGATAAAAGGCGTGCGCCCCGCCTGCTCGGCGGCGATGACGACGGACCAGAAACCGGTTTGGTCCCAGCGCAGGAGTTGGCCCGTGAAGGCCATTCCCAGCACCAGAAAGAGCAGGGCCACACCGGTAAGCCATCCCATCTGCCGGGGATATTTGTAAGCGCCGAAAAGGTAAACGCGAATGGCGTGGATCCCGATGAGGATAACCATCGCGGAGGCGCCGAACGAGTGGATGCCGCGCACGATGTGGCCGAAGCGGGTGCCGCTGATAAAGGCCAGTGTATGGTAAGCCTGCCCGGCCGATGGGACGTAGGCGCTCGCAAGAGCGATGCCCGTGACGATTTGAACGATGAAGACGAAGAGCGTCGCACTCCCCAGCACATAAAACCACGCCGACCGCCGCGCATGAGGCACGGGATGCTTTGCCAGCGGAATCAGCCAGCCTGAAACACCGGTAATCTCGTCAAACCAATTCCACACGAACCTGATAATCCGCATGGGAAGCTCTCGCTCGAAATGCTAGGTGGTGATGGGCAGTGGGCTGGTGAGAATCTGCACCGTGCCGTTCTGGACTCGCACCGGATATTGCGTTAACGGTTTCGGCGGCGGCCCGGAGGCCACGGTGCCGTTGGCGTAGAAGACGCCTCCATGACAAGGACACATAAAGAGATTCGCATCCGGCAACCAGCGGACAGGACAGCCCAAATGGGTGCAATCGACTGAAAAAGCGATGAATTGCTGGGCGGTCTCCCGCCGCAGCCAGGCCGCAGTCCGCGCTGTCACCCCAGACCACGGAAGAGGCGACGGGTCAAGAAACGCGACTTTCACCGTTGTCCCGATCTGGAAGTCTTCGAGTTTGCCCACGGTCCGCCAGACGTGCGGAACCTTGCGCAGGCCGAGCAGGAAAGCAACGCTTGGAATCGCCACGATGACGCCGGCAATCGAGCCGACCATGATGCTCAGTCTGGACAAAAAGCGACGGCGACCGCATTCGGCGGTGTCGTCTGCTGGACCGTGGATTGAATCTTCACTCATCTTGTCAACTCCGTGGACCCGACTGCTGTGCGGCCCCGCCTGCGATTCCAGATCACCACCTGGTAAGGCCGCCAGAGATAATGAATCGGAAACATGACGAGATGGACCAGCCGCGTGAATGGAAACAAGAGGATAATGGCGAAGCCGATGATAAAGTGGACTTTTACAAAGCCGGGCAGCGTGGCTACCGTGCTCATGTCGGGGTGAAGCTTCACCAGCGACCAGAACCAGGGCACTGCGGTTCGCAAATACCACAGGCTGCCCCACCGCTCGAAAATAGCGATACTCACACCTGTTACCACCTGAACCAGCAGGAAGCCGAGCACGATGCCGTCCATGTAGGACGTGGCACGACGCACGAGAGAATTGGTCGGCAGTCGGCGGATCATCAGGACGATCAATCCGAAGAGGGCAAAAAGAGCTAGTGCCATTCCCGTGAGTTCCAGCACCAGCAGGCGGACCCGCCCGCCCAAGATGAACGCCGCTGCTCCCGGAAACAAACCCGCAAACAGATGCGCCAGCAGAATCAGAGTGATGCCGTAGTGCCACGGCACCGAGCCCCAGAACAACTTCCGGTTTTCGAGTAGTTGTGACGACAGGCTCGAATAGGTATAGCGGCTTCTAAGATAGCGATAAATGCCGACTCCAATCGCCAACACCAAGGCGAGATACGGGAACGCAATGAACCAGAACGCGTCCATCCAAATGTCTCCCAAATAACAGTGCTTCCGGCCCGCACCCAGTCGAATAATCCCCAGCGGCTAGATCGCGCCGTCAGCCGCTGGTTCGGACGATGCAGTCCCGCCCGCGCTCAGAACTACCAGGAGCGCCTGTAGCGCATGGGCATAGGGGTTGGGGCTCTCCTCGAACGTGGAAAGAATACGCGTGATGGCCGGCGTGAGGCAATCCGTGATAAGTGTTCGTGCCTCGTCCTCGAAATCCTCCGCCGTAAGCAGCCGCAACACCAGGCTGAGATGATCCGGCAGCTCGCAGCCCATCGGGATCCGCCGCGCTTCCATCCGCTCTTTCAGTTGCGCCATAAAAAGGTTGCGGCGCACGTCTTCCCCGAAGAGGTGGCAACCCAGGTTCGTCGTGCGGTCCGGTCGCATATCGAAGGAGCTGGTATAGAGCTCCTGAATCTCGCCCAGACTCATGTCGTTCAATCCTGACTCGAACTTTTCAAAAACTTGGACGGCCTCGGAATTTGAAGTGGCAAGCCGTGAGGCGAGGTCGTGGACCTGCGCAGAAATTTCCGGGCCGGGGTAGTCCAAAACGTCGGCGAATAGGCCGAAAATCCCGCTCGCAACAAGCGGATGGCTTGCAGCGACGCCAGCGGCGGAGTTCGACATGCGAGTGTCCACCTTCACAAACCTCGCTCGGGAATACGGACAAATCCGGCCCCGCGCTCCTCCTGAAATTCATGGGGATCTACTCCCATCTCGATGGCTACCTCGCGCAGCATGGGAGGTATCACGAACATCTCCTCAAAGCTGGCGAGCGACGTCAGATGGTAGATATCCTCAACCTCTCCAGGCGTCAACTGGGCTTCATCAAGGGCCTTGAGCGCTTCGTCCATCCGAATGTCTCCGACCGTTTGAGCGCGCTTGAAGATACGTCCGGCGAGTAGCTTCCGGTAAACGGCGATCACCGGTTTCTCATCGCCCGCGGTAAAAAGGCTTGCCATATAGCGGATGGGCAGTCGCGCGCTCTCAAGCGAACTGAAGAAATCGGCAGCAAGCTCCTGACGCCCCTGCTGGGTGAGCGTAGCCGTCACCGGAAGCAACGGCGGCACGTAAAAGAGCATGGGGAGAGTACGCCACTCCGGGTGGAGTGGCAGCGCCAGCCGCCAAAGCTTGACGTACCGATATGTAGGCGATTGCCGGGCAGCTTCTATCACTTTTTCATCCACACCATCGGCCATAGCCTGGCGGACGACGTCAGGCTCAAACGGATCCAGGATGATTTCGCGTTGCGCGTCGACCAGTTCTGAATCCGGCCTTGAGGCGGCCTCCTCGATCCGGTCCGCGTCATAGAGCAGGACGCCAAGATAGCGGATTTTTCCGACGCACGAGTGCATGCAGGCAGGTGCCTGGCCGGTTTCGAGTCGTGGGTAGCAGAGGATGCACTTTTCCGCCTTGCCGGAATTCCAATTAAAGTAAACCTTTTTATAGGGGCAGCCGGAAACACACATCCGCCAGCCCTGGCATTTCTCCTGGCTCACGAGCACGATTCCGTCTTCGCCGCGCTTATAAATTGCTCCCGTTGGACAGGCCGCCACACAACTCGGATTCAGGCAGTGATTGCAGATTCTTGGGAGATAGAAGTAAACAAGCTGCTGCATCTCGAAGAACTGCCGGCGCTCCTCTTCATTCATGACCTTGCGCAGATTGGGGTCATTCGAGGCGTAGACTGGCGAGCCGCTCAGGTCGTCATCCCAGTTTGGACCGGCCTCGATTTCCATCTCTTCTCCCGTGATCATCGAGATCGGTCTTGCCACCGGCTGGTCTTCGCCGGGCGGGGCGTCAATTAAATCCTTGTAGCGATAGGTAAACGGTTCGTAGTAGTCGTCGAGCGTCGGCAACCGGGGGTTAAATGAGATATTCACCAGTTCCGTAGGCCTACTGCCGAGCTTCAGCCGCAGCTTGCCGTTCTCAAGTATCCAACCGCCGTGGTATTGCTCCTGGTCTTCGTACAGCGTCGGATAGCCCGTTCCGGGCTTGGTCTCGACGTTGTTCCACCACATGTATTCCGTGCCGGGGCGGTCCGTCCACAGGTTCTTGCAGGCCAGGCTGCAGGTATGACAGCCAATACATTTATCGAGGTGGAAAACCATCGAAACCTGAGCGCGAACGTTCACTGGATCTCTCCCAGAGACGAGAGACAAGAGACGAGAGTCAAGCAGCAATCGCGGTCATTCGGAAAACTGGTTTCTTTGCTCGTCACTTGTCTCTTGTCTCTCGTCTCTGTTCTATTCAATCCCACTGCGGCTTGCCTTCGAGCTTGCGAACAATTACATACGTATCGCGGTCGGAGGCGGGCGGGCCATAATCATTAAAACGATAGGAGTGCTGGGCATATCCGCCCGCCATCAGCACGGGTTTCAGCCTCATCCGCGTCACACTGTTCGTGCCTCCGCCGCGCCGGCGATTTCGCGTGGGAGACTTCGGGAACGAAATGGTGCGTTCGGGAGCATGGTAGAAAATGCATAGCCCCTGCGGAATGCGAGCGCTCACCACTGCTCGCGTCACAATGACGCCGTTATCGTTATAAGCCTCAACCCACTCATTGTCCTGAACGCCGATTTCTGAAGCGTCCTTATCGTTAAGCCAAAAGGGCTCAACACCCCGGGAGAGGGTCAGCATGCGCAGATCGTCATAGTATGTCGAATGAATGTGCCACTTGCCGTGGGGGGTGATGCACGCGAGAATCCGCGAGCGGGGCGCGGAAGGGCTCTTTACCACGTTCAGAGTGCCTTCCACGCTGATTCGAGGCTTGAACGTAGGCAGCGATTCGCCAAACGCCCGGTACGCTTCATGGTCGAGATACAAGTGCTGGCGGCCTGTCAGTGTTCGCCAGGGAACCAGCCGCTCCACATTCATCACGAAACCGCTATAGGCGCGGCCGCCATTCACAATTCCGCTCCAGCAGGGGCTTGTCAGAATGCGCCGCGGCTGTTGCACGAGTTGGCTGAAATCGTATCGAATGCCACGCTGACCTTCAGCGAGGTCTGCAAGCGGAAGTCCCACTTGGCGTTCTTTTTCCCTGAAGCCACGGTAGGAAACTTCACCGTTTGTTTCGGGAGCAAAGAAGAGCACGGCGTTGGCTGCATTCACGGCATCTGCCAACGACGGGTACTTCCGATTATCCCATTCGTAGGCAGGAACCGTCTTCGCGAACTCTTCGTAGAGCTCACCGATGGGTATTTCGACGCCATGATCTTCAACCCCGTGTTCCTTAATCCCAGGACCTAAAGAATTGAAGCGGTGAAACAGATTGACGTAATCTCTCTCAACCACCTTCAGATGCGGCATCGTTTTGCCGGGCACAGCGTCGCATTCACCTCTCGACCAGTCCTTGACCGCCGGCTGCGCGATCTCATCCGGCGTGTCATGGAGCAGCGGTGTGGCCACAATCTCAGAGAAGGGCGTGGGAAAATGACGCCTCGCAAGCTCACTCGTTTTTTCCGCCAGGCCGCGGAAAATATCCCAGTCCGTCCGTGATTCCCAGCAAGGCGGCACCGCCTCGCCCAGCGGATGAATATAAGAATGAAGGTCGGTGGTATTCAGGTCGTCCTTTTCGTACCAACTCGCCGAGGCCAGGATCACGTCGGAATAAAGCGCCGAGGTGTCCATGCGAAAATTCAAATCCACAACCAGATCGAGCTTTCCTTGTGTCGGACTCTCGCGCCATGTAACCTCACGCACACGGTCGCCGGCAACTTCGTCCGCGATCGCGTTACTGTGAGTGCCCAAATAGTGCCGCAGGAAATATTCTTGACCCTTGGCGCTGGAGTGTATGGCGTTCGCTCTCCAGATGAACCAAACCCGTGGCCAGTTCTCCGGCGTGTCGGGATCTTCGACCGCAAAGCGCAGTTTTCCGCCGCGAAGTTGTTCAACGATCCAGTCCGCAATTTCCCGTTCGCCTCTTGCGCCTGCGGCTTCAGCCTCCTTAACGATCTCAATCGGGTTTCGGTTGAATTGAGGATAAAATGGCAGCCAGCCCATGCGGACGGCGGCCGCCTGTAAGTCCATGAAATGCTCGCGGGCGAACGGGCCGCTCGGGGGATGGTAATCCGGAAATGCCCCTTCGTAACGCCATTGATCGCTGTGGACATAGTGAAACGAAGGCCCGTTCTGGAGTCGTGGGGGCCGAGTCCAGTCGAGCGCCATCGCCAGCGTGCTCCACGAAGCCGCCGGGGTCAGCTTCTCCTGGCCGGTGTAAGTGTTCAACCCTCCGCCGTTCACCCCGACGCACCCGCAAAGAATCAGAGCGGTAATTCCGGTCCGATAGTGCAGGTTGCTGTGATACCAGTGGTTCACACCCGAGCCGACGATGATCGTGCATTTCCCTCGGGTCTTCTCGGCCGTGATTGCGAACTCGCGCGCCAGTTGGACCACCGTGTTCCGGCCCACGCCCGTGAACTTTTCCTGCCCGGCGGGCGTACAGGAAATCTCCTCGTCGTCGTAGCTGGCCGGATATTCGCCCTGGAGTCCCCGTGGCACTCCGAATTGTGCCATCAGCAGGTCAAAGACGGTCGTCACCGGCATCCGGCCTTTGTCCGCTTCAATGTAGCGGACAGGAACGCCACGCTCGCAGGTGCGGTTCCCTCCGAAGTCCATAAAGTTCACCTGCAGCACCTCATCATGCCTTTCAAACAAGCTGAGCTCGGGATCGATATCCGACCCATCGAGCCCGTCTTTTGATTGAAGGTTCCACCGGCCTTTCTCTGTTTGCCAGCGGAAGCCAATCGAGCCCTGTGGCATGCGGGCCTGGCCGCTTGCCTGATCGAAAACTAGAAATTTCCATTCACCGTTCTCAACCTTGTCATAACGTGCGAGGCGCTTCGCGCGCAGAAACTGTCCTGCGATATAGCTATCACCCGTCTTCTCGAGCTCGATCAAGAAAGGAGCGTCCGAATACTGTTTGAGGTAATCCACGAAGTACGGAACTTGCCGGTCCACGTAAAATTCCTTCAAAATCACGTGATTCACCGCCATCCAGAGCGCTCCGTCCATTCCGGCATTCACAGGAATCCACCAGTCAGCGTGCTTTGAAACCTGGCTGAAATCCGGAGACAGCACGACGAGCTTGGCGCCGTGATGCCGGGCCTCCACGACAAAGTGCGCATCCGGGGTGCGCGTCATGTTCAGGTTGCTTCCCGCGGTGACAATATATTTACTGTTGAACCAGTCCGCGCTCTCGGCCACATCGGTTTTCTCGCCCCAGGTCTCGGGCGATGCGGGCGGGAAGTCGGCGTAAAGGTCGTAGAAGCTCAGGAGCACGCCGCCGAAAAGCTGGAGGAAACGAGACCCGGCCGCATAGCTCAACATGGACATGGCTGGAATAGGAGAGAAACCAATCACCCGGTCTGGGCCATATTTCTTCGCGGTGTAAATCATCGAAGCGGCAATCAACTCCAGGCATTCGTCCCAGCCCGCCCGGCGAAAGCCGCCTTTGCCTCTCGCCGTCTGGTACTTTCCACGTTTCTCTTCGTCCTCAACGATCGACGCCCAGGCCTTGACGGGGTCCCCGTGTTTCGCTCGCGCTTCATGCCAGTAATCCATCAGCACGCCCCGCATGTACGGATACTTGATCCGCACCGGGCTGTAGATGTACCAGGAGAAGACAATGCCGCGCTGGCATCCGCGCGGCTCGTAAAGCGGAAGGCCAGGCTCGAGTTTCGGATAATCGAGCGCCTGCATCTCCCAGGTGACGATCCCATTTTTCACGTAAATGTTCCAGGAGCACCCGCCCGTGCAGTTCACCCCGTGCGTGCTCCGCACGACCTTGTCATGTTGCCAGCGATTGCGGTAAAACTCTTCCCACTGGCGCGCCTTTGGGTTTTCGATATCTTTGATCCAGCTCACGAATGCGACCGTCCTTCCCGTAAGGCGCGCTCGATCATTCTTCGGCGCACGGACTTGAGGCGATCTCGCCAGACAAAATGGGTGATGGAAAGCAGAATCAGGAAACCGATGAATGCGATCAGCGCGACGATTTGTGTATTCAAACGGGGCTTGGGCTGCGCCGCGGCCTGCTCGAAGAAAGCCACAAGGTCAGCCCGCTCCGACAGAGTCAGTGGATGGGGATCGTAAATCGCCGTCATCACGTGGAAATAAAGCGTCTTTGTTGCGACCCGCAGTCCATGCGGGCCAAGCTTGTGATAGACGCCGGTGAGGTCCGGCCCAAGTGTTCCGCCGTTGGGAAAGGGAAGGCCCGCAATGCTATGACAGGAGGCGCATGGCGGACCGCCATTCTCAAACCGGAGTTTGCCTGCGAAGAGTTCTTTTCCTACCTGCGGTGACCCAGTCGGGAGGGTTTCGAGGGAAGCTGGCGGAGATGACGATTGAGGAGCAGTCTGTGCCTGAGCCAGCGCTGGAGAAGTGACGCAGGCAAGCAGTACCGCAAAACCACCGGTTATGATCGAGCGTATGCCTGGAAGCCACGCCCGGGCTCGTCTGCCGCTTCCCGGTACCGGCATGATGACTCCTCCTAAGGGTTTGCCGACAGATCGAGGAACCATGAGATCAGCTGTCCGGCGACGCGCTCGTCTTAACGTGAAGTCCCACCTAAGAATCGTCAATGCGCGGGTCCCACAGCATGAGTGGCGTGGACCGTGTGACTCGGACAAATAACACCCAAGAATAGGTAAGTCGACTATCGCTGTCAACAAATTTTTACTTGCTGGTTATCAGGCCGGGTATTGGACGCCGGTCCGACGGCTCTGGTGCTTGGGATTTTAGAAATCCGGCGCCTCGCTCGCAAAACACGTCCTGTATCAATTTGAAGATCGGGTTCGGCAAGGATAGGGATCCAAGCGGGTATCTTTCACTGGCGCCGGCTCGTAATCGCCCGAACTATTGAACCTTTGCCATCTGGACTCGCCACACCTCCGGCCCTTGTTCAAGGTAATTCCACGCGAACTTGCCCTTTCGGACAAAGTCCAGCTCAAAAAGAACAGGCTTCGGGTCGTGGTCAACGACTAGGACGAACGCTTGTCCGGGTTGCAAATCGTCAAAAGTTTTGAAGATCAAAGGATGTCTTTGGTGATGGGGAATTTCCCGTACGTCAACGGTTGAGACAATGGCTGGGGTATTGTCGGTACTTGGTGCGCTCATGCTGTTCCTTTCTTGTTTTCCGGTATTGAAATCTTCTCCGAAATCTGCTGGTTCCGCATTGCAAGCTGTCATTTGCGGATACCACAG
>CADDZJ010000092.1 GCA_902812415.1 Acidobacteriota bacterium | reverse complement strand
GCGGCCTACCGGAAAGCCTTGAATCTGGCGTGGGACTGGATTCGGAATTACCCCATGAATACGCAAAGCCCGGACTATGGCAAGTGGTCGTGTTATTTCGAGGACGTGCCCTATGATCCAAAGGATGTGAACCAGGCGGCTCCGACCATGACGGCCTATTACATCCTGAGCCAACTGGACCCTAGCTCGGTGGACCCCACATGGAGAGAAGATGTCGGCCGCCTGATTGACTGGGTGCGGCGTACCCTCGGAGTGGGGCCGTTTCTTGGGGCCTGGGCGATCAACGAACAGGGCCATCGCGAAGGCGGCTGGGGGCCGGTGACGGAGCGCACCTGGTGCTGCTCACGAGCGGGGCTGGCCAGCGACACATCTCGCTGGGCCGCCATCAATGCCATGTACTACGAGAAGACCGGCGACGTTCAGGCGCGCGAGGACGCTTTCCGCTCGCTCAATTACGCCACTTATTTTGCGGATGCACAGGGCCGGGTGGCATGCTGCGGTGTAGACTACGGTTCATCGGGGACCTATGCGTACTGGTTCGACGATGGTTACGGCGATTACATCCGCAATTTTATGTGGGCGATGGGAGCCATTCCGGAATTTGCTCCAAAGGGGCAGAATCACCTGCTCCGCTCATCTTCCGTCGTTCAGAATGTCCGTTACGGCGCCCATGACATCACCTACCGGACGTTTGACCGGGAAGCCGCAGAAGTGCTGCGCTTGCATTTCAAGCCCACTCACGTAACGGCGGGCGGGATGGCGCTCAACGAGCGCCAGGACTTGCGTCAGCCGGGCTACACCGTTCATTCTCTCGGGGCTGGAGACTATGTGGTGCGTGTGCGGCACATCCATTCCAATGAGGTGTCGATTGCCGGTGAGTGACCTTGCCCCCTCCATGGAGTGCGCGCGATGACCAAACTCCGCAGCGCAAAATGGTTCGTCCCGGATAACGACATCGGCTTTCAGCACCGCGCAGCGATGCGCTCCGAAGGTTTTGCGCGAGCAGCGTTCGGCGGAAAGCCGGTGATCGGCATCTGCAATTCCTGGAGCGAACTGAATAACTGCAACGTGCATTTGCGCGCCGTGGCGGACGCCGTCAAGCGCGGCGTATGGTCTGCGGGCGGTTTTCCGCTGGAGTTTATGACCATCTCGCTGGGTGAAGAGCTGATGATGCCCACAGCCATGCTCTATCGCAATCTGATGGCGATGGACGTGGAGGAGATGATCCGGTCGAATCCTCTCGATGGCGTGGTGTTGCTTTGTGGTTGCGACAAGACAACACCGGCCCAGCTTATGGGCGCTGCGAGTATGGATGTTCCAGCCATCATGCTCTCAGGCGGCCCCATGCTGCGCGGAATGTGGCGAAACCGCGCGTTGGGCTCCGGAACGGACCTGTGGAAATTTTGGGATGAGCGCCGGGCAGGAAGATTGAGCGAAAAAGATTGGCATGAACTCGAGGGATGCTACTCCCGGAGCGCCGGACACTGCAACACCATGGGCACGGCTTCCACCATGACGGCCCTGGCGGAAGCTCTGGGAATGATGCTGCCAGGCACGGCGAGCATTCCCGCTCCGGACTCGCGACGCCTTGCAGCGGCTGAGGAAACAGGGCGGCGGATCGTGGAGATGGTCCATGAAGATCTCCGCCCATCAAAAATTCTGACTCCGCAAGCCTTCGACAACGCAATTCGAACGTTGCTGGCCTTGGGCGGATCGACCAACGCTGTCATCCATTTGATTGCCATTGCCGGCCGCCTGGGAATCTCGCTTCCGCTCGGCGAGTTTGACGAGTTATCCCGCGCGACGCCGGTCATCGTTAACCTCCAGCCCTCGGGCCAATACTTAATGGAGGATTTCTATTATGCTGGCGGCGTGCCGGTGGTTCTTAAAGAGATTCTCTCTCGTCTCCACGGCGACACGGTCACCGTGACCGGAAAAACGCTCGCAGAGAATGTGCGCCAGGCAGAATGTTACAACTCTGACGTGATTCATCCCCTCGATAAGCCAATTCACCAGGAGGGCGCATTGGCCGTGCTCTATGGAAATCTTGCTCCCCATGGCGCGCTGATCAAAACGTCTGCCGCATCGCCCGAACTGATGCGGCACATGGGCCCTGCCGTGGTTTTCGACCACTACGAAGAAATGCTGGCAAAAGTTGAAGATCCTGATCTGGCAGTTACGCCTCATAGCGTGCTGGTGCTGAAAAATGCCGGGCCGATTGGCGCTCCGGGGATGCCTGAATGGGGAATGATTCCCATGCCCACCAAGCTTCTGAAACAAGGCGTCAAGGACATGGTGCGCATCAGCGATTCCCGAATGAGCGGCACAAGTTTCGGGACGGTGGTCTTGCACATCTCACCCGAATCGGCGGTTGGGGGCCCGCTGGCTGCTGTGAAAACCGGGGATTTGATCCGGCTTGACGTTCCCGCGCGGCGGATCGAATTACTGGTTTCGGACGAAGAGATTAAACGAAGGTTAGCGATCTGGCAACCATCACAGCCCCGTTTCCGCCGCGGGTACTACACGATGTTTTTAGACCATGTGCTGCAGGCGCACGAAGGCTGCGATTTCGACTTTCTGCGCGGCCATCCGGGTGAAAGGCCGTATGAGCCGATTATCGGAAGGTCCTGATGGCGCGCCATTATTCCTTGGAGCGAACCCAATAACCTTTTTGCGGTCATGGAGGATCGCCGTTCTCGTTTATTGCTCGCCTCCGGCCAGGGCGCGCATAAAAGCCGAGCGTAGCATATCGCTTTCTTTCTGGGACTTTGCGGCTTTAAGCGCCGTGAAGTGATCCCGCGCTTGCATCGCCTTCTCATGTTGTCCGGTTTGATCATAGAGGGCCGCTAATCGGTACCAGGCTTCAGAAAACGCCGGGTCAAGCCGGACAGCATCCTCGAGGTCTTCAACAGCGCTCCCCGTTGCCCCTTGCGCCTCATCAATTTTGCTTTGAGCCAAATAACAAAGGCTGCAGGTAGGAATTTGCCGCTCGGCCGTATCGATTTCAGCCAACATGCGCTTGTAGTCTTGTGACTGCAACTTCAGCAAAGTCGCCACATCGATGTAGTTGAGATAGGGATGCGGCTCGGAATAAGCCAGGCCCTCCTTTGCCACTGCTTCAGCCTCTCGGAAGCTTCCTTGCATGTATAAGGCAAAGGCCAGCAGAGTGCGCGCCGGAGCGAAGTGAGGCTGTCCCGACAGAAGATTGTGGCAGGTTAGAATGCAGTCCGGGATGCGCCCTGAAAGATACTGCGCCAACGCCAGTCCTAATCCCGCAAAGACAGAATGCGGATGAAACGTCCGAGCCTGCGCAAAAACTTTTGCGGCTTCAGTGTAGGCATTGTGCTGAAGATCATAGAGTCCCAGATCGAGGGCGTAACTTTCATTCGACGGATCGGTGGAGAAGGCAACAGTAAGGTCCCTGCTTGCTTCGCGTGATTGACCCAGAGCATTTTCGATTTTACCTCGCAAGTATAACAGCCTAAGCTGCTCCTCGCGGCTCCGGGCATGAGTTGACTCCAGGGCGCTAAACGCCTGCGCATAATGCCGCAAGGCGAATTCTGCAAGGGCAAGATCGTAGTGAGCTTCGAATATTTCAGGATGTTCCCGTGCGCAGCGCTTGAAGGCGAGGGCTGCTCCAGCGTACAGACCCTTTTGGGCAAGAGCAACTCCAGCTTTCAAGAGGATATCGGGATTGATTGGGCTTTGTTTCAGCAGCGAGTGGAGCAAGGCCCGGGCTTCGGAATTCCTGCCCTCAGCCAGAGCGGTTTCAAGCGAGCTTTCCAGCAAGACTGCGCTGTCCCCGTCGTCCTGCTCGAAAGGGACAGGCACGGCCATCGAGTAAGACGGAGTAGCGAATACAAAACCTTCCGTACTTGCGGGCAGGAAAGAATGGAAGAAGCAAAGGAGGGCGGCTAAAGAGAACCACCGCACAGCCAGTCCAACTTTCTCAGATCGGCTGCACACCCAGCGCCTTCCTTCGACCGCCGTCCCGGCCGGACCTTGCACCCAGATGGTAGGCAAGCATAACCTCTTTCAACCTTTCTTGAGGGCAAGGCAGGAGCGGCAGGCGAACTTCATCTGACCGAAACACGCCAATTTCCTTGAACAGCGCCTTCGTATTGGGGATTTCGTCTCCAAGGCCAAAGAGGTGAATGAAGGGAAGAATCCTGTCTGAAAAGACCTCAAGCGCTTCCTCGGGCTGCCCCGCGCGAACAAGCCGAACCGTCTCCTGATAGCCTGCCGGAAACACCGAAGGAGCGATAATCATACTGCCGTCAACTCCAAGTAGCAAACTCCGGAAAGCCACGACATCATCCCCTGAAAATACCGCAACATTACGGCTCCGTTTCAAAGCGGTGATTTTGTCCAGGTCGTGATCGGTCATTTTCACCGCCGTGATGTGTGGGCAGGCATCGAGAATGGCAAAAAGGTCTTCCGCGCGAAGAAAGGTCTTGGTGTAAACAGGATTATCGTAAATCACCAATTCCAGGTCGGAAGCCCGGTCCAGAGCCTTGAAGAACTCCAGCACCATGGGAAAGGAGTTTGGGAAATAATAGGGACAGGGAACCAGCCCTGCGCGCACGCCAATCTTCGCGGCGCGCCTTGCAAGCGCAATCATCTCCTCGAGATTGGTATGGGTAAGACCCATCACCACCATCTTATTTGCCGGCGTGTGGCGCACGGCAAACTCCATCAACTCAATTCGTTCCTCAAAGGAGAGAGAAACCGATTCACCCGTGCTGCCGCAAAGCGTGAAGCCTTCAAGCTCCGGAAACAAGTGGTCGATGAGCCGCAGCAGGCTCTCATAGTCAATCCTGCCCTCGTAAAAGGGGGTCGGGATGACCGGCAACGAACCGCTGAGTTTCATGAGGCCGCCTTTCACCGCTGCGCGTGAGAATCTCTCGGACTCGTCAAGCATCAAGCCAACTGCCGAATTGAAAGCAATTTCCATTCAATGGTAGAGGGAGGTTTCCTGTGTGTCAAGGAAGTTTCGCCTCGTCTTCAGAATTCTATCGCAGACCCTTAGTAAAACGCCGCACTTGGGTTAAACGAAGAATTGACACTCAAGGATCGGGCAGATATTCTTTCTATCAACTGGAAAGGATGAATTCGAACTGATGGCCCAGCGTTATTTGGTTCCCGCGGTCAAGCGAGCATTTGAAATCATAGAGTTTCTTGCCAAACAGGATTCGCGGATGGGCATTTCGGACATCCGCAGCACCCTGGGTCTGCCGCTGAGTTCGACGGCCAACATTGTTTACACCCTCACCGATCTTGGCTATCTCGAGCGCGATGAGTCAGATTCTTCCTACCGGCTGAGCGTAAAGCTTTTGGGCATTGCGCGCCAGGCGCAGGACAAACTGGATCTTGTGGCCCAATGTCATGGCTTGTTGGAGGATGCGGTTCGTGAGTCAAAGCTGACAGGACACATCGCGGTGCTACGGGATGCCGAGTCCATGTACATTGACCGCGTTCCAAGCAACAGCCTGGTGCAAGTCAATACTTACGTGGGGCAAAGATGGCCTGCGCACACTTCGGCGGTCGGCAAAGCGATCCTGGCGTTCCTTCCCGAAACAAGGCTTGAGCGCCTTCTGAAGCAAATGCCGCTTACCAAGCGAACGCCCTACACCATCACATCCCGTTCTGCCCTGGTCAAACAATTACGCACCTTTCGACGCCTCGGATACTCCTGGGAAACCAATGAAGGCGAGGTCGGTCTTGGCTGCGTTGCGGCTCCTATTTTCGGAGCCGGTCAAGAAGTTCTCGCGGCAATGAGCCTGACTGGAACCACTCACCAGATATCGTCTGCCAAGCTCCCCTCCCTAGGCAATCTTGTCCGAAAATATACGCAGCAAATGTCCCGACGGCTCGGAACCGAGAGCTAATGCAAATGATTCGCTGGTCTCTTATGGGAGCTGCATCCGACAGAGCCGCAGAATCCCAAGCTTGCCTCACAGTTTATTGACGCATTTTTTCCTCGTGTGGTAAAGTTTATTGCTTCAGAATATAGAAACATTATATTAAGAATTGAAAACAGGTTTCAGCCTGGCAAAAACATCACACGCTTTTGTAATTACCCACAGTTTTTGTCGGTGAACAACCGCTTGAGCAGGTGATTGATATGAGGGCGCCAATCGATCCGCACGAGCAGATTCTGGGCCTTCGCGCGTTGCGGCTGGAAAACGATTGGTTGCAGGCAACGGTGCTGCCTGAAGTGGGAGCAAAGATTTATGACCTTGTCTGGAAGCCCAGTCAGCGCAATTTCCTTTGGCATAACCCGCGCATTAGTCCGCAGCCATATGCCATCGAGGCGAATTTTGATAATTACTGGTGCGGCGGCTGGGATGATGGTTTCCCCACCTGCGATGAGTGCGACCACGCCGGCGAACACTATCCCAATCTGGGCGAACTGCGCTCCCTGCGCTGGAATGTGGAACACGCAGAAGCGACCCGCAATGGGGCGGCGGCGCAACTTACTGCTTTCGGTCCTATCAGCCCCGTTAAGGTCACAAAAACCGTGACGCTTTACAACGAAAGGCCCTTCGTGAGCGTCCGCTGGGAAATCAGCAACGTGGGCTTTCTTCCCATGGACTTCATCTGGGGCACCCATCCGGCGATCGATCCCGGCCAGCATGCCTTGCTGCGTATTCCGGCAAAAACCGGAATCGTGGGTCTCGCTTCCGATCCTTCGCTCGGGGCCCCCGGCCAGCAGTATTCGTGGCCCATCCTCGAGACAGAGGCAGGGCAAACGGATATGAGCCTCACCCAACCTCAGGAGGCCGGCATTTTCTGCGGCCACACCGCGACCGACCTTGAAGCAGGTTGGTACGCGATTGAGGATCTGGATACTGGCGAAGGATTTCTGCTGCGATTCCCGCGCGACCTTTGCCCTTACCTCTGGATGTGGCTTGTCTATGGCGGATGGCGCGGATACCGGCACGTCATTCTTGAGCCGTGGACGAGCCACCCGGTCAATTTGGCCCAGGCTGTGCGCAGGCAAACGCACCGCGTGCTTCAACCTGGAGAGACATTTGAAGTTCAAGTGTGCGCCACAATTTATTCCAGGCCTTCCACATGGAAGGACGCCCTGCAGCAGACCTCTTCTTTGCTGGAGAAAGTGGCGTTATAAAAAAACGACAGACCCGATGCACCGCTCATTGCTCAGGGAGAATCCATCATGAGGCTGAAGCATCACGTTGCAGTCATTACAGGCGCAGGGTCCGGGATCGGCCGCGCATCAGCCCGCGAGTTTGCGAAGGAAGGAGCAAAGGTCGTGGTGGCCGACATTAACCTCGACGGCGCCCGGGAGACCGTGAAGCAAATCGAAGCGCTTGGCGGCGCAGGGCTGGCGGTGGAAGTGGATGTGGCTGATCCACAATCGGTCGAGCGACTGGTTGATGAGACCCTCAAAGCCTTTTCTCAGGTGCACACCCTTTTTAATAATGCGGCCATTCAGGTCAACAAGACGGTGGAAAACACTACGGTGGAGGAATGGAATCGCGAGATCAGCGTCAACCTCGGCGGGGTCTTTCTGTGCTCAAAATTCTTTATGCCCCACCTGCGGAAAACGCAAGGGTGCATCATCAACATGTCCTCGGTGAACGGATTTTTTGTTGAACCCATGTGCGCTGGGTACTGCGCGACCAAGGCAGCCATTATCGGCCTGACCAAAGCCATGGCGATAGACCACGGCAAGGAGGGAATTCGGATCAATTGCATCTGCCCAGGTTATATCGATGCTGGCCTTGCTGAAGGTTATTTTCAGGCCCAGCCAGACCCTGCGGCAGCGCGCGCCGCTGCCGGAAAACTTCATGCTTTATGGAGAATCGGCAAACCGGAAGAAGTGGCGCGGCTGGCAGTTTTCCTGGCAAGCGCGGACGCCTCATTCATCACCGGCGCCGCGCTTACGGTGGATGGCGGATTCAGCTCTGGGCTCCCGCCGGCAAGCTGATGCTGATTTAAGAGTCATCCCTTGACGATGGTCAACCGACCGTTGAGGGACTCTGCAAACTGTCATCTTGAGGAGCCGAAGGCGGTTCCTTCGCTTCGCTCTGCATGACAGCCTTCCAGGTTCTTCGATCCTCGTTGGACGGGCAGAGGGATATTTTGAAACATCTTCTATCCATCTCCTGCCATTTGTCGTGACCTATTGAATATTACAAATTATCGTGATAACGCGGGCTGTAGCGGCGCTGTCCTCAGCGCCGAAAAACGCCGGTGAGGACACCGGCGCTTCAGAAAATGCCGTCACTATAATTTGTAAACCTCAGTAAGGCGTAGCTCCCGAATTCCCGTGAAACACCAACACCGTCGCAGAGTGCGCCGGAAAACGATATTCAAACGTTGTGCGCGAGATTTTGATTGACCGCTGACGGATGTTCACGTTCGCTGTGCTCCCGTAAGGGTTCAAAGCATCCCAACTTTTGCCATTCAATTCATAAACCTGCGCTTCTCCACTTCCTGGAACCCAGTTTGAAAGTTGCACTTGGGTGGAAACCGCCTTGTTCTGCGCGCGGTTGACGACCGCAAGATAAAGAGTGTGCCGGTTTGCGCTCAGCGTGGCGGCGGCATCCAGAGCGGCAAGCTGCGGGTTGAAAACCACAGGGGGAGATATCGCCAGAGTTTTCACCACTTCGCTTCCGATATGGTTCGCATATAGCACATAGGCAAAATAAGGAGGCGTCAACTTCATGGCGACGGGGTTCACCTCGATCATTCCTTGCACGTTGATGAGAGAGCAAGCTTCGGCCAGAAAGACGTGGTGTGACTCGCGGAGAAGCGTGTTAAAGACACTTGCGAAATAGAGGCCATTGGCGAGACGGTAGTCCGGGTCTTGAGTCTCGGGCAGCCACCAGGAGTTGAATTCGGTGATGGCAAAGAATGGGCGGCTGGGCAGCAAACCGCCTGCGGCGTTGATGTTGGCGTCCAGCTTGCGTTCAAACTGCAACGGCTCGGCGACCACCTTCTGATAAAAATCATTAGGGTCGCAGATCTGTTTGACCCTGCCGTAAGAGCCGGTATAGATGGACGTGGCCAGCAGATCCACAGGCATGGTCTGAAGCATTTGCCGCACCCACTCGGGCCTTCCCACGGATGAAGCCATGACCCGGATGGAAGGGTCCGCCTTTTTCATCGCGGCTTCATAGTCGCGGAAACGTCGCGCGTAGTCGCTAAGCTTCGTGCCGCCTGTGTATTCCTCGCTGCATAGAGTTGGAGCTTCATTGCCTACCGCCCAGAACTTGATGCCATAGGGTTCCGCATGACCATTTCGGGCGCGCAATTGACCCATGGGCGTGTTGACCGTCCCGTTGGTGTATTCGACCCATTGCGCTGCTTCCCGCGCCGCCCCGGAAATATAGTTGGTGGTGATGTGTCCTTGAAATCCCAGCAGCCGGGCAAGCTCAGCGTATTCATCGGTTCCGAAATCGTTTGAATTCCACTCGCGCCATACGGTAGACCACCTCTCTGGCCTCTTGTCGCGCGGGCCGATGCCATCGTGCCAGTGGTAATAATCCGCATAGCAGCCGCCCGGGTAACGCAAGACGGAAATCCGCATGGGCCGCAAAGCCTCAATCACATCTCGCCGCATGCCGTCGATGTTATCTGCCGGCATGAGCGACGCAGAGTCCATCCAGAACGTCCCCACGCCCTGAAAACCAATCCGAAGCCTGCCTTGCGCAGTATCTTCAGGAACCGTGAACTCGGCGGTGTACTTCTCCCAATGAGGACTGAGATCGGCAAAATCTTTGTGGAAGTACACCGGCCCTCCCAGCTTGTCTACGTCCACAAAGGCTTTGCCGGTTCCCTGCTTTCGGAGATAAACGTAAAAACTGCATCGGCGTCCTTTGGCGAATTGCAGCCCGATCTGGTAAACACTGGCGTGGCTCGATCCTGAGCCGAAAAGCCGGATAGCCTGCGATGCGTTCCCGCCGTAGTAAATCTTGCGGTCAATATAGTATTCGTCGTTCAGGCCTCGGCCGTCCTTCAATTGCCAATAGCGGTCTTCGATGCGTTCTTCCGGCGCCCAATCATAAGCGACGCCGTTGCCGTCCAGGTCTCCTTCGTCGAATTTGCGGTCTTGCAGCAACTCCGCCAGCAGACCGTTATCGATGGTGTTGTGCTCGTGTTCTATGAAATGTCCGAATAAATAGCGTGGCGTCTTACCAGTTATCTGGCCAGCATTCAGTTCAATGGTTCCTTTGAGATAACGATCTGATGCCGTTCTCTCCTGAAATCCAGTCCCCATGAGGATTATCAACAGGAGGAACATCCCTATAAAAGTGAGAAAAAAGAGCCTGCTGCGTATCTGCATTTCAACACCTCAACATCCTTTACTCTCAAGATCGGCCAATAGTGAACTTGATCTTTTACCATTAAATGAAAGCATATTCAATTATTTGATAGACAAAATCTTCGGCCCATATTACTCTTGCCATCGCACTGGCTGTGGCAGTCTGTGTCTCCTTGAAGGTCTTATCCATTGGCTGATTGCCGACTTAACAGATTGCTGAGAAACTCCTTCAGGCTGTCATTCCAAGAAGCCGCAGGCGACGAGGAATCTCCCAAGCGCCCCATTTTCAGATTGAGATTCCTCGCGGAGTTTTATCCTGAGCGGAAATACCGGGATTCTTCGCTATCGCTCAGAATGAGAGTCGAAGGACTCGGAATGACAATACCCCGAATTGTTTTTCAGCAACCGGTTAAGATCAGTTGAGACTTGCCGATTCTTACCGTGTTGGACATGAGTTAAAACAAAAGGAGGAAGAAGTCGTGAAGTGGTGGGCATTCGTGTTGGGATTGATCCTTTTGCCGGGATCAGTTTATCTGGCGCAAGAACCCTTTAAGGCGGTTTCAACCCTGAATGCGCCTACGATTCAGGGTCGTTCCGTACAGCTTGATGAACACCGTGACTTGCTTCCCTGGCCCATGCCTCACGATGTCGGGTATTCCTACCAGGCTTATTTCATGTCGCGCTGGAAATATCTCTGGGAGCAGTACCAACACCAGCGGTACTACGATTTTTATTGCTGCGTCAACTACGACCGCGAAACCTTCAGAACCTATCCTGACCGGCGCTGGGCGAACTCAACCGGATACCTCCGAGCGATGGAAGAGGGTTTCATCGAGCATCTCTATCCCTACACAGGCGACCCCAGAACGCTTGAATTCCTGGAAGACTTTGTAGACTACGAACTGGAGCATGGAACCACTCCGCTCAACTATATATGGGCTGGAGTGCCTTATGCCTCGGCAGACCCGGGGGCGCTTCGTTACACCGGATGGAGTCGTCACGGCATCGATTACATCGAACCGCCCGTGGTCGGAGAAGACGGCTATGGCTATCTGCGGTTGTATGAGATGACAGGAATCACGCGATACTTACAAGCCGCTATCCGGTGCGCCAACGCGCTGGTGAAGAACTACAAGAACGGCGATGCGCAGCATTCACCCTGGCCCTACCGTTGTTACGCCCGCGACGGCAAGGTGGAAGGAAAAGAGCTGGGCCCCTACTCGGCGGATGTTATTGAACCCATCGAGTTGTTTGACGAACTTATTCGATTGAAGTTTGGAAATATTGCCGCCTACCAGCGCGTGCGGCAGGGAGCCTGGAAGTGGCTTATGGAGTATCCCATGAAGGACAATGTCTGGGTGGGCTATTTTGAAGACGTGACGCCCAGCATGGCCAACATGAACAATGTCATACCGCTCGAAACCGCGCGCTATCTGATCCTGCATCCCGAAACGGACCCCAACTGGCGGAGCGACGCTGCGCGGCTGATCGATTGGGTCAAGACAACTCCCAAGTGGCCCAAGTTTATTGTTCACGGCGCTTTGATTACCACCGAACAGGGAAATGGCTCGACCTATTGCTGCCAGCCGCCAGGCTGGTGCTGCGACAGCCACACCGCGCGTCTGGCCGGGGTTGAGGCTTTGTATTACGCAAAAACCGGCGATGTTGCATATAAAGAACAGGCTTTCCGCTCGTTGAACTGGGTTACTTATTTTCAGGGCTTTCCTCCCAAGGGACACACTCCGTGGGGCCAGGGCCAGTGGTGGTTCACGGATGAATTCGCGGACGGCCCTCGACGCCTGATGGATGGGTTGTGGGCCGTGCCTGCGTGGGCTCCCTCAGACGAATCCCACTTCCTGGGCACTACGTCTGTCGTGACGCAGATCTCTTATGGAAAAGGGCGGGTGACGTATTCAACCTTCGACCCACATGCCATCGATGTGCTGCGGTTGGATTTTACGCCAACTTCCGTCTCAGCCGGAGGGCGTCCTCTTCAGCCGGGAAGCGACCTCCATCAGCAGGGCTATGTATTTGACGCATCCACGCGCGTCCTTCGGATTCGTCACGATGACTCTCGGCGAGTGGATGTGGAAGGAGAAGGCGGAACAACCCTGCCAAATATCGTTGACTTCGATAACCCTGCGCTCCCTGCCAATACTCTCCTCGCGGGGCAGTATCCCACTGGCGTCATCAATTGGGGCAAGGAGAAACAGTGGAAGATTGGCGTTCCCGATGGGCGGCTCGCAACTTTTAATCTGGTGATTGCAAATCCGAGTCTGACCAGGGCGGGGTTCTCTTTTTCTTATCCAAGAGTCTTCGTCGGAATGGTGGTTTACAACCGAAGCGCTCAGGATGTGACTTTGAAAATCCACTCTCCCGATACGATTGACGTTACGTTCACCATTCCTGCCGGGCAGTTACAACAAGTGAGGACCAACTGGCAAACCCGGAGCCCAAGCGTCAGCTTCGAAGTTATGGGAAAAACAACCTTGGGCAGCTTGTGCTTTGACGACCTGGCCTACACCGAATCCTCACCATTTCCGCCGGGAGAGGAAGAGTCCGCGCCGCCGTCGATGCCATAACATTGTCTTAATGCAGGCGTGCGCATCCGGCTATTTGAAGACGATCAGGCAAAACGGGAAAGCAAGCTCATCCTATTCTGTAGCGCAGTATGGCCTTGTAGACGCAGCTAAAAGAGCTGTCATTCTGAGCGAGCGCAGCGAGCGAAGAATCCCTGCATTTGTAAAGCGAAATACGGGGATTCTTCGCTCCGCTCAGAATGACAGCTTCAGGGTGTTTTGCCAAAGAACAGAAATTACGATCTTGCAAGGCAGTGTCCTCGCCGGCGTTCTCGGTTACATCCGAGAACGCCGGTGAGGACCCGACGCTACAGAAAAAATGAATCCAGGTTTATTGTGAACACTGCGCGGCGAGCCGGGTATAGACCTCACGAGCGTGATTGTAGGCCTGCTGTGCAGCAGCCAGTTCCTCTTTCGAGATCAGCGGAACCTTCTGAATCCAGCATTGGTTAACTCCAGCCAGGCACCATTCCACGCTTCGGCGCGAAGCTCGGATGGGCTTCCCCGCCACTTGGATGAAGATCGGATTCGTGTGCGATGAAGGAAGAATCCGCACCGCAACCCAACTGCTTTGCCGGATGGGCACATTAAAGGGCAGAGTGCGCACAGTCCCATCCGCCACAATTTCCTGCCGCGCGACGGATTCACCATTGACCACCACTTCCACCGGAACTTTCCTGGTGTCGCCAATGCGCGCCCGCTCCAGGCTCCAATAAGGCTTTTCATCGTAAGGAAGCTGACGGATGCGCTCATCCGGCGCAGGATCCAGATAGGCTGCCGCGGCAACCTCCAGATGGATGGTCTCAGAAGCCGGCAGGTCTACTTCACTCTCATGAGTCCCAGCCTCCACGCCATTGACCTTGAAATCCATGAGGTCGCTTCGACCGTCTGAAACATAGTCCGCGCCAGCGCGGACCGCCGCCAGCCAGTTGTCATACGTCAAGGGCCCGCGAACCTTGGCGTAGGTTCTGGCCATGCCCACTCGACTGTCATAAATGCAGGGGAAATCCGTTTCGCCCGCGATCCGCGTGCGAAAGCCGGCGTTGAGCGTCTGATACCAGATGTTTAATTCCCACACGTAGGGCGTGTCGCCGACGGAGAGGAAATCCACCGTGTGGGGATACGTCACATCCACAATATATTCATTGGCCCCGATCCCGTCGAAGCCCGGAATCTGGTAATTGGGCAAGTCGGTTCCGGCAACCTTCAATCCCCATCCGGAGTGCGCAAATCCCACCGTAGCGCCCTGCGACTTTGCCCAACGAAGGATGGGCAAATCCCAGGTGGGCCAGTCCTCAATGCGCTTTGTCCCCGGATAGTCTTGGTCCTTCAGCCCCAGAAGCACCAGATGACCGCAATGACTGGACGGGAAACCTGAAACCTCTACGTCATAGTGCAACAGACAACCTGGCCGGGAGACCGAACTGTCTTTTCCCGAAAAGAAGCGCTTCTGATAGTAGTAACAAGGCCCCCAGATGAGCGTGCAACCCACATTCAGGTGCTCACCTCGCACCTGGCGATCCATATCCTGGGGCCCCACACCTTCCGCCGGATTTTCATAATGCGAGCAACCGGCGGGATGAATGTGAACGTCGCCCGAATACCACCCATACTGGCTCGGGTCAATCCAACGCCTCAGCCGGAAGGATAATTCCTTGGGACCATCGGCGTTCACCGTGAAATGCTTCGTCTCAGTGAGATATTCCGGGCCTCCCGTGTAGGTAACCGTATAGGAACCGGCCGGAAGCGAGACTCGCTCTCCGTTGGCCCGGTAGATTTGCGGCTGGAAGTAAAAGTCAGGCGCCAGCCTTTTGGCGGGATTGGGATAGACGCGTCCATAAGCGTCCCTGAAGATGAAAGAGGCCATCGCCGGCTGCCCCTTTTCGTCATGGACTTGCAGGGTGATGGGCCTTGCGGGAGCGATCTTAAAAAGAATGGTCGTTTCATTCAGGAATCCGACGTCTTGCGTTCCCTGCCCCACGCTGAAGCCCAGCTTGGCTGAACGCTCGCCAGCGTCTCGGCTGTAAATCATGAGGATGCGGTACTCCAGCCCGAACCCCGAAAGGCGCTGTACCGGAGGCGAGATGGGATAGCCCGGCGGCTCGAGCGTCCTTGAAAGAAGAGAAATTTCCGCCCATCGCTCCCGAACATCTGCGGGCGTGAGTCGTTCGGAAGGCGAGGGATTTCCGGTGGAGGGAATATAGACCGGGCCGCTGTTGGGGCTGCTGACTTCCAGAGGCGCCGTGACTCCGGCTTGATTGATAACCTTGACGAGGAATAACCGCGCGCCGTCCTGGATCAAATCCGGTGACGCAGGGCCGCGCTGAACGCCAACACGCTCTTCCGCATTAATCGTCACCGTGACAAGAGTATATTTGTCCAGAATCGCCGCCGCTTTGGAAACCGCAGCTTCAGGATTTGAATCAGCGAAGGCTTTGTCAATGCCTTGCTGATCCTCTGGCGTAAGAGGCTGCCCATAAAATGCGAGGTCTCTTTCTATCTCGCGGACCCCGTCAGAAAAAGGCTGCAACGGAACAAGCGGCCTTGAAGCTGCACGGAGAAGAGCGGGTTTGAAGCCGACTCCCAGGCAAAAGAATAAGATCAAGCTCGCTGCGCGAGCGCCGGTAATTTCTCTCAAATTCATCGCGTTGAACCTCACCGAAAAAGGGAATGCGTCGTCAGCCGCCAACGCCACATCGTCGAAGATTCGTTACGGTTGTTGTGATAGAGATAGTACATTTCTTGATTAACGTTGTCCACCCAAAGAGCCACCGTTGACGAGAGACGAAAAAGCAGCCGAAATGCCGCAGGCGATCCCGTTGGCTGTCATGCTGCTGAGCGCAGCGCCCCATCTGGCATTCTGAGCGCAGCGTAGCGAAGCGCAGAATCCCGGCATTTGTAAACCCGGGAGGAAATGCGGGGATTCTTCGTCGCCTTCGGCTCCTCAGAATGACAGGCTTCGAGGTCTTGTTCCCGAATTCCACTGGCGTTTCCTTGGCGCCCTGGCATCTGTGCGAAAGGCCGTGGTTTTTTCCACCCCCATCGAGCGCTCTATCGATTGTGGTGGTCAGGCTTGACAGGGATAGGCTATTACTATAGCCTAAAGCATGAAGATTCTTGGGGGACTCCCTCTCTACAAGGCCCGCCGGCGGTGGCCGGGGAAAGGGAGGCAGCGAAAGACCGGAATGGAATCAGAATCCGAGGGCAAAACGGCCATGGACACCCGGAGCGGTCGGGACGACTTTCCCGCAGGCCATCAGAGAGGCCGCCATCAGGGTTCAGAGCGCCGCGATTCCACTGGGAAAATGCGGAAAAAAAGAATGTTTAGGTCTAGCGCGCGCGAAAAAGAATCTATCGCTTTGAAAACAGGGATGTTATTGGCTTCTTGTTCGATCAGCCTTTACGAACAATTTCCAAAATTCGTTGTATCTAAAAGAAACCAAATGACTTATGGATTCAATTTGTTCGTTGCACGCAATCCAATAGAAAAGAAACGACTTAACTGAAAAACGAGGAAATTGTTCGTCATTTGGTGACATGAAATCAGGCCAAATTGAGCAGCCCGGAAGGGAAAATGAGAGATCGCCCTCCCCTCTCGTTCC
>CADDZJ010000091.1 GCA_902812415.1 Acidobacteriota bacterium | reverse complement strand
GCTAAAGGGCACAAGATCTTACAGGTAGCGGCTGGCGAATTTCAGGAATGTGGGCCCGTTGAAGCCGGGGGTGTGCCCATCGTGGTGCTGGCGGAAGCCGATGTCGCCGCTGACCAACGTTCCCAACAGTTCCAGGGCCTTGGCCCGGAGACAAGGTTGAACCCTTCCGAGTCAGGAGGAGGGATTGAAATTAAGCAAGCCCCAAATTTCAAATTCAAGATTTCAGAATTTGAGGGACTACCCAATGAAGTAAGCGGCTGAAACGCGCGGTCGAGTTGGCGGATGGCAATGTCAGCGGCGTTTGAAAGGCTTCCCAGACGAAGAGAGGAATGAAATTGCAGCTCCATGTTTGGATTCTCGACCTCTACCCTCATTGGGGTAAGCCTGCCTCAGGAGCCCTGGTTCGCGTCTTCCCATCAAAACGCCCGATGCCGCTGTCCCTTATGAATGGTTCTGGAAACTATCCCCTCTTACTGGTACAATCACCCGCATCAATTCGTTTCATCCCCAGGTAGAAGAAACGGCCTTGAAGAATTTCAAATTCACGCCAAGGAAGGAGCGCCCGCATGTCAAATCTGGAGGTTACAAACTGGTTTGGAGATCTGGTCTCGCATCCGCAGGTATTGGTCGAGGCTAACTCGGTTCAGGACATCATCGCGGTTTTGAAAGATCCGGGCAAGTATCCATCTCCCGTTCGGGCCGTTGGTTCCAACCATTCCACCGCGCGATGCTCCGTGGCGGACGGAGGAACCCTCATCAAAATGCGCAACATGAATCGCATCTTGAACATCACGTCTGACACCATCACGGCCCAAGCCGGAGCCCTTTACATTGATATGGCTCAGGAGCTCGAGAAGCACCAATTGCAATTTCACGTGAATACCGAAATCGGCAGCCTTTCCGTCGGGAGTGCGGCATGCGCCGGAACCAAAGACGCCTCAATGCCCGGTGAGTACGGTCAGGTTGGCTCCTACGTCACAGGCGTCAAGATGGTTTTGCCATCTGGAGACCTTCTGGAAGCGACCGAGAAGCAGCCGGAATTGCTCCAAAAGATCCGATCAAGCTATGGAACGTTCGGGATTATCTACGAGGCTACATTCCGCGTTCGTCCCATCCAGCCGATGGCGGTCCACCACGAAACCTTTGCCCTCGAAGAATTCATTGCGAAGCTTCCCGAATTGAAAGCTCGCAATGAATCGATGATGTTCTACATCTTTCCATTCGACGACCTCATCACCATCGAGTTCCGAAGATACAACCCTGGCGCGTCTGGCACACCCAATCGTCATGTCTGGCCGCTGCGCAATTATCTCTGGAAATCCGCCGGGCCGCGGTTCTGCTATGAAGTTGAACGCGATATCCCAATTCCCGAAGTGCGCTACAAAGTGATCGATGAGTTTTGCGCGTTATGGCGCTTTAAGCTCACTCACTTGATTTCAAGCGACTACACGCTGGCTCCGGACCAGATCATTCGCTATCCCGAAGTTTCCGATGAGAGTCGCTATACCTTCAGCCTGTGGGCGTTTCCAGAGGAGAACTATCCCAAGGTTTTGCCCGCCTATTTCCAATTCTGCAAGGATTACCGCCGGCAGAAAGGCTATCGAACGAATATGCTGAATGTGGGCTACCGCATTGCCAAAGATCAGAATTCACTGTTGTCGTATTCCTACGATGGGACGGTCATGACCGTTGATCCCGTCTCGACCGCCAATTCCGGCTGGAAAGATTTCCTGCAGGCGTATAACGAGTTTTGCAGCCATCACGGCGGCGTGCCGTTGCTGAATCAGACGTGGGGTGTTACACGAGCGCTGGCGCAGAAAGCGCTCGGAGAGCGCTTAAAGTTATTTGCAGAAGCCCGCAAGACGTACGATCCTGAAAATCGGTTGTTGAACGATTACTTCCAGGACCTGCTGGCTGAATGAGGAGTTCATCTTGGCCGGTGTAATGTTCACGAAATGTCTGGGCAATCTGTTCGACTGAAGTGCTTGTCCTTAGGCTCCAGCCATCGCCAAGGTTTGAGTTCCGACTCACTACGTCAACGAAAACCAGCCGTTGTCGCGGATAGCTTTCCCAATATTCTTTATCCACCGCCTGTGCTTGCCCGCTTGTAAGGGTTCACCTTCTGACTCAGGAGCCCAAAGCCGCTTCGAGCTTGCTTGAAAGCATGCTGTTGATAACCAAGGATAGAGAAGAGAGTTGTTGGCCTCATTCAGGCCGGCTGCGGCGCCGTAGAACGAAGGCAATCAGCTCGATAATTCCATAAACAAAGAGGCAGAACCAAAGATCAACGAAGGTTCCCCAATCAACCAACTTGTGATGACGAGCTCCGGGAGGCAAGTAGGGAGACAAAAGAAGATAGAGTGCGTTGCCCAGGATAACAGCAGCCAGATATTTGATCCAGAGGCGGGAAGTTGCTTTCATCAGGTTATTGCAGATCGATGCAGGGATGTTCAGAGACAACAAACTGTCATTACGTTCCGGCTATACTATCTATGCAACACATTCATGGCGATCTCAAAACTAACGCTCGACTCCGAGGTTAAATACTTAAAGGGAGTCGGCCCGCGAAGGGCTGAAACCCTGGCCGCGCGGTCTATCCGCACCATCGAAGACCTGCTCTACTATACCCCATTTCGTTACGAGGATCGGAAGCGGCTGGCGCGGGTCCGCGATCTTCTCCCCGGACAAACAGCCACAATTCTGGTCAAGGTTCTCACCTGCGGGCTGATGCGCACGCGCAACGGCATCTACATCTACGACCTTGCTGCGGCGGATGCCAGCAGCCTGGAGCCCGGCAAACTGATTCGCTGCAAATGGTTCAACGCCATTTATCTGGAAAGGAACGAAGTCTTCCATCCGGGGCAGCGCGTCTTCTTTTACGGGAAAGTGGAGCGCGATCGCTACGGCACGAGCAATCTTGTGATGATGCAGCCCAAATTTGAAATTCTTCCTGAATCGGGAGAGAGTGAGACCGAATCATTGGAAGTGGGGCGCATCACGCCGATCTATGAAGCCATTGGCAACCTCTCACCCGCCGTGTTGCGCCGCCTGATGTGGACCGCGCTCACGATCATGAATGGAAACGTTCCTGAGTGCCTGCCTGAGTCGGTGTTGCGGAAAAACCGGCTGCCCTCTCGAGCCGAGGCGCTTCGACAAACCCACTTTCCGGAGGAAAACCGCTCACTTGAGAAATTAACCCAATTTCGCACGCCGGAGCAGGTGCGGCTGATTTTTGAGGAGTTTTTCAACGTGGGCGTGGCTCTTGCTCTGAAGCGCCGACAATTCAAGTGGCTGCCAGGAATTCAACTCCAGATTACGGACAATGTGCGACAGGCGATCAAACGCATTCTGCCTTTTCATCCTACCGCCGCGCAGAAGCGCGTCCTGAAAGAAATCGCGGATGATATGACGTCACCGCATCCCATGAGCCGGTTGCTGCAAGGCGATGTCGGGTCCGGCAAGACGATTGTAGCGCTCCAGGCGGCGATCATCGCCATTGAAAATGGCTATCAAGTGGCGCTGATGGCTCCCACGGAAATTTTAGCCACTCAGCATTACCTCTACTGCAAGCAACTGCTGGCGGCCCTGCCTTACGAAGTGGGCCTGCTGGTAGGCGGCCGCTCCACGAAAGAGAGGGCGACACTCAAAAAGCGCCTTGCCGAAGGTTCTGTGCAGCTTGTCGTCGGCACGCACGCCTTGATTGAGCCCGATGTTGAATTTGCCAGACTGGCGCTCGTGATTGTGGATGAACAGCATCGCTTTGGCGTGATGCAGCGCTATGAGCTGATTCGCAAAGGGCGCGCGCCTCATGTATTGGTGATGACGGCCACTCCCATTCCGCGCACTTATGCCCTGGCGGCTTACGGCGACTTGGATTTCTCCGTGATTGACGAGTTGCCGCCCCATCGCGTGCCCATCGTCACCCGCGCCTATGCTGAGCGCGACCGCGCCCAGGCGTTTGACTTCATCCGTCGCAAGGTTCAGAGCGGCGAACAGGCGTACGTGGTCTACCCCCTGATCGAAGAGTCGCAAAAGCTTGACTTAAAGCCCGCCGTGCGCATGTTTGAACATCTTTCGCGGAACGTCTTCCCCGAGTTCCGTGTCGGGCTTCTTCACGGACGGCTGCCGGCCAATGAAAAAGAAAGCGTGATGCGACGCTTCCGCGCCGGCGAGATTCAGATTCTGGTTTCAACGACGGTGGTCGAAGTGGGTGTCGATGTGCCGAACGCTACCGTCATGCTGATTGAGCACGCGGAGCATTTCGGCCTGGCGCAGTTGCATCAGTTGCGTGGACGCATCGGCAGAGGCGCAGGCAAATCCTATTGCTTGCTCCTCGCCGGTGAATCTCGAACCGAGGCAGCCGACGAACGCCTGCGCATTCTTACCCAGACCCAGGATGGTTTCAAGATTGCCGAGATGGATCTTAAGCTGCGTGGGCCAGGCGAATTTCTCGGAACGCGGCAGTGGGGAGTGCCGGCTTTTCGCATTGCCAACTTGCTGCGCGACCACGAAATCCTGGAGTGGGCGCGGCGCGAGGCCATGGAGTTCGTTGAACGCCCGGAATCGTCCCAGGAACTTGCCGCCTTCACTCGCAGCCTTCGCGCTCACTGGCCGGAGCGCTACCGGCTGGCCAGAGTCGGGTGACGGGACTGGGTTGCGGCGCCTGAACTGACACGTTCCATCATGATGCGTATCATTGCCGGAGCTTATCGCGGGCTGCGATTGAAAACGCTGAAGGGCGAAGCGCTGCGGCCCACCTCGGACCAGCTGCGTGAAACGCTTTTCAACGTGCTTGGGGAGAGCATTCAAGGCGCAACGTTTTTGGATGCGTATGCTGGCAGCGGCGCAGTGGGTATTGAAGCGTTAAGCCGTGGCGCTCAAGAGGTGGTCTTCGTAGAGCATCATCGACCCGCCGCCAACCTGATCCGGGAGAATCTACAGGTGCTGGGCATTGACTCTGGCTTTCGGATTATTCAGAGTCAGGTTCAGACCGGCCTTGATCAAATGGCAGGCCAAGGTGAAAAATTCGATTTCGTTTTTCTCGATCCACCTTACGCCGAAATCCGCGAATATCATCGCTCTCTCCGCGAACTCGGGCGGCTGAAAATCCTGCGGCCTGCATCCCTGGTGATCGTCGAGCATTCCCGCCATTGCCGGCTTGAAGAACGTTATGGGGCGCTGTCGCGCGCGCGCCTCCTGAGGCGCGGAGGTTCACAACTGGCGTTCTATCGAGCGCTGTAGAGTCTACGTGAAGAACCGCTCTTGTCGCAGCGGCGTCCAACCGCTGGAATTTACTTTTTCAATGGTTTCGGCGATGAGGACGTTGCCGCTACAGCGCATCTTTCAGCCTTTCAGGCAGGCTCTGTCGTCCTTTACGGATTGCCTTCCGCGGAAGAACCCTTTGCCTTGAACTCTTTTTCCAGGCGATCGAGGTCCTGCTGTGCCTTTTCAACCGCCTGTTTTGCGGCCTGAACTTCCGCCTGCTTGGCGTTGATTCTTGCAGCCAATACGGTTCGCTGATTGGGGTCCAGGGTGCGAAGCTGTTGCAGGTTCAAAAGCTTCAGTTCTTCTTCCGCGAGCTTTTCTGCTTCCTGAGCGGACGCAAGCTGCTGACGCGCAGCATCGAGACGAGCCTGCCAGTAGGCTTTCGTCCCGGGCTTGACTCCAGGCGGGATCGCGCTTTCGGAGGTTCCTGAAGTCCCTATGGCTGATCCGAGAGAGACCTGCGTTCGCTGGATTTGATCCTGTAAGTCCGCAACTTCTTTCTGGTCGTCAGCAACCTGCTGCTGCTTTTGATGCAACGCGTCGGTGAGCTTGTTGATATTCCGCCGGCTGTACTCCTGGAATAAGGTGTCATTGGGATTGGGGTAATACTGCATGCTGCTTTGGCTCAGTTGCTGTTCGAGCACTGCAACTTCCCGCTGATGCATTTGGAGTTGCTGTTGGGCCTGGTTCAGCTTATAACGAAGATAGGCCAGGTCCTGCTCCGCGCGAGCGGAACCGGCCTTTTCATTTTCAGTGGCGGAGGCAGATGAATTGCTGGAGCCGATCAAGCCCACGCCCGCAGTCCCTTTCGGGAGGTTGTCGTTGGTATAGAGCGGAACGTCCTTTAGATTCTCCTTTGCGCGTTGTTCCTGGAGCGCGCGGGCAACATCAGCCACTGACGGCTCGGAAGATACAATCTGCTTGGATGCCTGCGATGACGTTTGCTGTGAGCGCGGCGCAGCGAAGGCTAGCGAGATTGCCAGAAGCATGATGAGAGGAAACGTTACGAATCTCATCGTTTTAGAACCAGTTAATATCGGACTCATATAGCCCTAATCTAGGCTTGTCCGAACTTAAAATCAAGCGAAGTCATGCGGGATGAAGATAAATAGGTCGCACGGTGTTTCCTCCTCACCGTTGCGGCCCGTTCCGGTGAGCGAGTTGTTGGCCGCGCTTAATCTAGCGAACGAAAGCCAACGGCCTGTCACCCTGAGCGAAAGGAAGGGTTTTTGCATTTTTTCAACGAAATGCGGGGATTCTTCCACCTCGCGGAGTTTACCGTGGGCCTCTTCGCTCCGCTCAGAGCGATTTAAAGAGGAGCGAATCGGCTCGGCGTCAGAATGACAGGCGAAGGGCTCTGGGTTCATGCCCTTTAATTGCAGCTCTGCCGCGCTGTGCTAGATTGGGCTTTCATCATAGAGTTTCGATGCAAAAAGCAACCAAAGTCGTTCTGATCATCGTATGCATCGTGGTGGGCTTTGTGATCGCCGCCTTGGTCATTGCTCCCCGGCTTTTTGATGTCGATCATTACCGGCCCGAGGTAATTTCCTACATCGAACAAAACACCGGCCGCCGGGTCGAAATCGGTCACCTCGGGCTTTCGGTATTTCCGACCATTAACATTCGGGTGGATCAATTCGGCATGGCCAATCCCCCCGGATTTCCCAGGGGCGACTGGCTCACGGTGCAGCATATCCATGCGCGCCTGGACTTGCGTGCGCTCTGGAATCGCCAGATTGTGATCAAGCGCCTGGATCTCGACAAGCCGGTGTTGAATCTGGAATCCGATGCGCAAGGGCGATGGAATTACCAGATTGTTCCTCAGGCGCGGGCGAGCGTTCAGAAAACGATGTCTGTCGCGGCATTGCGCGACGATCGTGTCACGTACGCTAAATTCGAGCCTCCGTCGAGCGATCCTCCGCTTTTTTCACTCCAGGAGATCTCGAAGATCGTCTTGAGCGATGGTCAAATGATCGTCAGCAACCTCTCAGCGGCGGGTTCACCCGCCGCTCCATCACTTGAATGCCGCGGCATTTCATCCACTCTTGCAGGTCTTGACTTCGCGGCTTTCACCACTTTAAAGGGAATCACAAAGAATCCACCCGCCAGCGCAACGGGCACGTTAGGCGTCGCCTCTCTGAAAACCGGTGGTGTCGAGGCGACGAAGGTGGAATCGGATGTTGCAATATCTCCAGGCCAGGCGCAATTCAATCATCTGCGCTTCAATTTTTACGATGGCCATGGAAAAGGCAATGTTCTGGTGAATCTCGCGCAGCCGGTCACGCAGTATCACGCTGAAATAGAACTCAACGATATAGACGTGGCCAAGCTTCTGAACCAATTTCCAGCGTCGCGCGGCGCGATGACCGGCAAGCTGGACGGCCAGATGAACCTTTTCGGGAAGTCCATCAAATCGCCGAACCCTTGGGAGGGAAAGCAAGGCAACGGAACCGTCACCATCCGCAAGGGTCGCTGGCTGAAACTGCAACTGAACAAGGACTTGTTGGAGCTGGCGCATGTGGCCCAATTGGGGCCTGCCTCCGGAGACCCCTCTGCGTTCTCTTCTATTTCGGCCAAGTGGCAACTGGCGAATAGTGTGCTGACCATGCCCAGCGTTCACATTATCGGCACAGGAATTACGGTGGACGGATCGGGGAGGGTGGAACTGACCGGAGCAAATCCATTGCACTATCAGGGAACTGCGGAGATCGCGGCTCGCCAGAATCCGCTGACGAATATTCTGGCCAACATTTCCGGCGCAACGTACCAGAACGGCCAGCTCAAGCTGCCTTTTGTGGTGAATGGCACCTTGCAGCGGCCGATGTTTCAACTCGAAACCGCGCGCCAGTTTTTTCAGCCGCCCGCGGCAACCAATCCCGCCGGGAATCCCAATCAGCCTCCCAACGCGCTTCAGAACTTATTCAAACTTTTCCAGCAAAAGAAGCGATGATGCCCTCCTCAATGAAAGATGTCCAGTATGTTTGTAGAGGGTGGATTAGGGTGAGAGTGCGTTGTCCCTATACCCTATTCCTTCATGGATTTAATATCGTCCCACGCTGGTTCGGCGCCAAAGAGCGATAGTATCGAATCCGGTCCTGATAGGGGGCGGCGAGGTTTTGCAGGTCATCCTGGCTGAGGTTGCCCACGTTCGAGCTCACAAACGTGGCGGGCGGCTTTCCTTTCGCGGCAAGTTGCGCTGCCGCTTCCAAGACCACGGCGTGCAAGATCGCGGCTCCCAGGATTGTCGAGAGCGGACCCAGCCGGTGAGGCATCCCGGCAATTTCGACAGCCGCATCGCCGGACGGGCAACAATTATCGAGCACCGCATCAGCGATCTCAAAGAGCCGCTTTCCCGAAGGGTGACGGGAATTGCTGGCCTGGGATTGCTGAAGATTTGTCAGCGCGATCACCTGGAGTCCCGCCGATTTCATGCGCAAGGCCATCTCCACAGGCAGCGCGTTCCGGCCCGAATTCGAGATTACAATCCCGACATCTCCGGAATGAAACCCGGCCTTTGCGGCAAGCTCCGCCGCGCCCTCGGTGGACCGCTCAAAGGCCGTGCTTTCAAAAGCCCCGCATTCAAACCCAAGCTTCGAATCGAGAATGGGATTAACAGCCACCAGCCCGCCCGCTCGGTAAAAAAGCTCCTGCGCCAGAAGCGACGAGTGGCCTGTCCCAAACGTGTGAATTATGCCTCCGTTCTCAAGCGCCTGAGCGACGATTTCCGCCGCCGCTTGAATCTGGCCCATTTCGACGCGACCCAAACCAGAGCGAATTTCATCAAAAAACGACGTTATCGGATTCATAGGGATCTCTCGCTGAAGATTCGACATCTTACCATAGCCTGCCCGCCGCGACTTGCGTCTGAAGACGCTGTTAAAATCAATTTGATGATGCCCAGCGAGAGCAGGATTCAAGAGCTTTTGCAGCCTTTTGGTTTGCAACTTGATTCACTCCAAGTGTCCCAACTAAGGACTTATCTCGAAGTGCTTCTGCGCTGGAATGCCAGAATCAACCTCACGGCGATTCACGACCCTGAGAAGTGCGTCACGCGTCATTTTGGGGAAAGCCTGTTTTTTTCCCGTCATGAACAACTCAGTGGTCGGCTGCTGGATATTGGGAGCGGCGCCGGCTTTCCGGGTCTCGCGCTCAAGATTGTCTTTCCGGAACTTGAAACAACTTTGCTCGAACCCGTGGCCAAGAAGCGAGCGTTTTTAAAAGAGGCGGCAAGGCAGTGCAGCTTTGAAAAAGTCGAGGTAAGCCCACAGCGGTTAGAGGAAATCTCCGGATCAGATGTGAGGTTTGAGACAGGCACGGCCCGAGCGGTGGGGCAAATTGAACAACTTGCGACGCAAACTGCTTCTATCCTGGCTCAGGGCGGAAGACTCCACCTATGGCTTTCGCGCGAGCAAGCCGCAAGTCTAAAGCGCCACACGGCATTACAATGGGTGAGGCAAGTTGATATTCCCTTAAGTCGTGGGCGAGTGATACTGACAGGCAGGCTTTGTCAATCAACCTTCATTGCGCCATAATTGCGCCTGTTTACCTCGCAAACGAAAGGATATCGTTATGAGGCATCGTTCTTCAGTTCTTATCATTGCTACAATCGTATTGGCCTCGGCGAAATTCAGCGCCGCTCGCGCCGCTCGTGCCACTTGTGCGAGCCTGGCGGATCTTAAACTCCCGCACACGACCATCACGCTGGCTCAGGAAGTCGGCCCCGGCGCCTTCCAGCCGTCGCGCCCGCAATTCAGGGATCTGCCGGCGTTTTGTCGCGTGGCAGGCACGATCAAGCCCACGACAGATTCCGATATCAAATTTGAGGTGTGGATGCCGATTTCCGGGTGGAACGGCAAGTTTGACGGGGCGGGGAATGGCGGCTTCGCCGGTTCTATTCAATACGAGCAATTAGCGGCCGCAGTTCGCGCAGGTTTCGCTGCCGCTTCCACTGATACGGGCCACACGGGCAGCGCCACGGACGGAAGCTGGGCGCTGGGTCATCCGCAGAAAGTGATTGATTTCGGTTATCGTGGAATCCACGAAATGACGGTCGAGGCCAAGGCCATTGTTCAGCGCTTTTATGGCGTTGCGCCTCGTCGGTCTTATTTTGCAAGTTGTTCAAATGGCGGACGACAGGCTTTGATGGAAGCACAGCGCTTTCCCGATGACTATGATGGGATTATTGCCGGCGCTCCGGCGAACTTCTGGACGCATCTTCTGACCGCGGCGGTCTGGAACGCCCAGTCGACGCTTGAAAATCCAGCCAGCTATATTCCAGCGAGCAAACTTCCGGCCATCAGCGCCGCTGTCCTTGCCGCCTGTGATGCCCAAGACGGCGTCACCGACGGCATTTTGAACGACCCGCGACGATGCCGCTTTAATCCCGCAACGCTCTTGTGCAAGGGAGCGGATTCCAACGGTTGCCTGACTGCGCCTGAAGTGACTGCGCTTGAAAAAATCTATCGTGGTCCCAGGAACTCCAGCGGCGTGCAGATTTTTCCAGGTTTTGAGCCGGGAGGCGAGTTGGGAAACAATGGATGGGATCCTTGGATCACGGGTTCCGCGCCCGAGAAAAGCCTGTTGTTCGTGTTTGGCACTCAGTTCTTCTCAAACATGGTATTCAACAATCGCGCGTGGGACTATCGCACGCTGAATTTCGATTCCGACCTGCAACTCACGGATCGGAAGCTGGGCCGAATCCTCAATGCTACAAATCCGGACCTGAGCGCTTTCAAAGCGCGTGGAGGAAAGCTCATCATGTTCCACGGCTGGAACGACAGCGCCATCGCGCCGCTCAACACTGTGAACTATTACCAGAGTGTGGTGGCGCGCATGGGTCTACGCCAAGCCCGCGATTTCCTCCGCCTTTACATGGCGCCCGGAGTGCAGCATTGCGCCCTTGGCCCGGGCCCCAGTTCCTTCGGCGCGTCGGTTGATGGGGCAAAGCTCGACCCGGAACACAGCATGTTCAGCGCGCTCGAACGATGGGTAGAAAAGGGTGTTGCGCCGGACGAAATCATCGCCACGAAATACCGCAATCCTCTGAATCCGGCGAGCGGCGCCGTCATGACGCGTCCGCTTTGCCCTTATCCAGAGATCGCCAGGTATAAGGGAACGGGCGATCCCAATGACGCTCGAAATTTCGTCTGTGTTCGTGAAGGCGCACGCAAGTCGGCTGCGTCACCGTGAAACCGAAGGAGGGGAATCCACGATTATTTGCGCTGGGCGATGGTTGCGCCCTCCTGGTTGTTCTCGGTCTGGCTTAGCAACGCTTCGTAGCTTTTGCGGATGGTTGGGTCGTTGGGAGCCAGCCGCGAGGCGATTTTGTATTCCGCGAGCGCGCCGCTGTAATCCCGCTCGCGTTCAAGGGCGGTAGCCAGGCCGAAGTGAACCAGAGGATCATTGGGTTTGGCTTTCACGGCTTTTCGGAAGGCTTTTGCCGCTTCGCGCGGGTCGCCTTTAAGCTCCAGCGCGGTCGCGAGATTATATTCGGCCTGGCAGCAATCAGGCTCGAACTTCAAGGCCTTGCGATATTCACGGATGGCCGCTTGCAGCTCTCCTTTATCCTGTAAGGCGACTCCTAGATTATTGTAAGCCTGCCCATCGCGCGGATTATAATGCAGCGCCTTTCGAAATTCAGAAATCGCCGCATCCAGTTCTCCCTTCTTTCGGTAGGCAAGTCCGAGATTGTCATGGATCGCCGCCACGTTGGGCTCTGTGGCCAAGGCTGATTGATATTGCGAGATAGCCTGGTTGACGTCTCCCGCCTTGCTGAGCGCAACCGCCAGATTGCCCCGCGCAGCGATATCAGCCGGGTCCTGCTCCAGCACGGCCTTGTATTGGGCGGCGGCTTCATTCCATTTTCCTTGTTCCGAGAGTGCATATCCCAGCGCAAATCGAAGGTTTGGGTCGTTCGGCCTGAGTTTTATTGCTGCACGATACTCGTGTTCCGCTTGTCGGTAGCGCCTTGCAAGGGCCAGCCGCGCGCCGCGTGTCAAACACTGCTCAGCCAATCGGTCCTTCGCTGACAGATGGGTGTGGACAGTTCGAGCAGGCGCAGCTTCTTCAACCGTTTTGATGAGGGAGTTGTCAGCGCCTGCTTCACGAAGTTCCGCAAGGTACTGATGCGTCGGGTAAAAGTTAATTCCGCGCTCTTTAACCAACGTCGCTACACGCTGGTTCGCGACGCCGCCTGCCACTAACCCCAGAACTTGCGTCCGGCTAAGAGGTCGCAGTGCTTGGTCACTTCTTGCGCCCATCACGACCCCTGCAAAGAGCATGATTGCGAGAAGCAGCGCGATCCCGCTTGCATTTGAAACGCAAAAAGACCTCTTCATGGTCGAAGCACCGATAGCATCCAGTCTCATGAGCGCCTCCAGACCCTAAGGTCGAAACCACTGGTCCCCGCTCCAGAGACCCTCCCCTTGCTCTGATTTGTCGCAACCAAAATGCCAGTCAGGGTGTTGTGAAAGGAAAAAGCCGATAAGTAGTGTGGAATATTAGGGGTAGAAGATCGATGGCAGATGGATGATGCCGCACTGAACCTGATGCATATGTAAATTTTACATGTCAGGCGGATTGCTGAAAGGCACTCCAGGTGTTACGTCCGAATTTCCACCTTACGGCTTCGATGTCAAGGTAGCCTCTACCCAGCCTGCTTGGCGGCAAGAGGACCGATGATGGGGAGCATATATCGCTCATTGTTGTAAGCCTTGTACATCATAAAGAGCCATAACAGGAAGAATCCCAAGCGGATGAGAAGCCAGGTCAAAAACACGAAATGCCACAGGAAACCCAGGCTCACCGCAAACAGAATCCCGGAAAGAATCGCCCACCCGATAGCGCAGAGGATGCATGCCACGGACAGGAAGATGGACTGAAAGGCGTGAAAACGCACGAAAGCGTCGCGCTTGTAAGGTTCAATCACCAGGAAGATGATCCCGGTGATGAACCCCACAATGTAGGCCAAAACTCCGGCAACGTTGGAAGCCATCGGGCCCGACCCTGCTGGGGACGGCGACCCTGGACTACCTGGGGAGGCTCCTGTCGTCGCTCCGCATGATTTGCAGAAGGCTGCCCCCGAATCGAGCGGTGCACCGCACTTGGAACAGAAAGCCATGGGTGATCACTTCCCCCTTCTTTTTAGTTACAAGTCTACTGCTTCCGGTCTGAACTACAGGTCCCCGCCTCAAACCACGTCCATCCGGTCCGATCAACCCTCGCCTTTTCGCTCCTTCAGGTTGCAAGCGATGATACAAGGACCTACTGGGTTGCACTATAAGTAAGGAGCTTTGCGGGATACAATACCCTAAAAGATTACTCTTAGGGCCATTGGGGGCGTGATCAAGATCGGCCATTATGAGTCTTGGATTTTAAGCAGCTCACACCTTTTTCAGGATTTGGATTTATGCGGTTGCGCTACCGATCCCTTGAACCCCAGGATGTTCCGACGTGCCTTCATCTCTCAAACGAGCGTGACCGGTATGGAGACCTGTTTGACCAACTGGCGCCCATCTGGGTTGAGTTGCTTCGCGGCGAGTCGTTAATTGGCACGGCGGTTGAAAACCCGGACTGCCCGAAAGGCCAGCGCATGGTGGCCTTTGGCGCAAGCGTTTTTCTGACCGATGAGTTTGTGCAGTACGCCAAGACTCCGCCTCTTTTCTGGATTGGTCCGGAGTTGATTCGGAGGTTTCATCAGGGCCGTTCATCCATTCTCAACTTCAAAGCCATCCAGAAAGCGAACTCCGGTAGCGGTCTGAATCTGTTCATGTGGCAAGCAGCGGGCCGTCCCTCCAGCGGGAATGAGCTTCATGCGATTTTTTACGAACTCAATCGCGGCATCATTGAGATGCACCGGGGATACCTGATTCAGGAAGTTCTGGCGCAGGAGGCGAGCGATGAGGAATTGCGTCATGCGGTCAAGGCGGGTGGCTACTGGCTGAATCCCTCGACGGGCGCGTACGGCGAATTGCCGGAAGCCCGCGAAGGGAAAATGACCGATCGTCCGTTTATTGTGGGAATCACGCGTGAAATTGCGCTGAGAAATCCAGGCAGTTGGTTTGCGTCAATGCTGTTTCATCACGCGCCGCCTCAGATTTACTTTCGACCCGGAGAGCAACGCTTGCTCAGGGCGGCTTTGACGGGAGGCACGGATGAAGAGCTTGCGGAAAGGCTTGATGTCTCAATTCACGCCGTCAAGAAGTGCTGGATCTCCATCTATCAGCGAGTGACGGAACGCTTGCCGGAACTGCTGCCCGAAAATCCCGACCATGCCTCCGCCCGCGGCGCCCGCGGCATGGAGAAGAAGCATCGCTTGTTGAGTTACCTCCGCGACCATCCGGAAGAGCTTCGTCCTATTTTGCCGAATGGAGGAAAGGGCTAGTACAATCGGAAGGGCTGCGAAAGGGCTCAGCATGAAATGAACGCGCCGCGATACATCCATTCCCGTTGCGCCACGCTGGCGGCGGTTCTGATTTTCTGGACCGTAGCCACTGCCCGCCCCTCTTCAAATTCGAAGACCATTCAGTATCCGCCCGCCGTCGTTGCCGCTTTCCGCGCCGGGGAAGACGCGCTCCGCGTGGGGCGCGCGGAAGAAGCGGTGGCCGACTTCCAGAAAGTTCTCCGCCTGGACCCGCAATTTGTCGAGGCTCAGATCAATCTGGGGCTTTCCTATCATCTACTGGGGGAATATCATCAGGCGGCGGACGAACTCGCAGAAGGGCTGCGCAGCCGGCTTGATCTGCCCGGCCCTCATCTGATCCTGGGAATTGATTATTTAAAGCTTGGCTTGCCGTCGAAGGCTATTTCTGCCCTTGAGGAGGCGTTACGAGAAGACCCCGCAAACCGCGAGGCTCGGGAGACGCTGGCAAAGTGTTACCTTGTCCAGGACGATTACGGTCGCGCCCTGAAGCATTTCCAATCTGCGTTTCTCGCCGATCCCTCTCATCGCGCGGAAGCGTGGTTCGCGTTGGGACATGACTATCTGCAAATGATGAAGCAACTGGTTTCTGAGCTTTCTCGAATTGACCAGCAGGCTGCCTGGAGAATCCGGCTGGCGGGTGACTTGCTGAGCCAGCGCCAGTATTGGGGTGACGCCACGCGGCAGTACGAGATGGCCCTTGCCCGCGACCCCAGACAGCCGGGGCTGCATCGAGCCTTGGGAGACGCGCTCCTCAGGTCCGGCAAGCCCGATCAGGCGCGAGTCGCGTATGAAGACGAACTGCAACTGGATGCCCGCAGCCCGCAGGCTCTCTTGGGCCTGGCGGAAACCGACCTGGCTGAAGGGAAAGCGCCCGACGCCCTGATAAAGATCAATCAACTCATCGCGCTCTCTCCCCAATTTCTCGCGCAACAAACCGCTTTCCCTTCCTTCAACCTTTCTCCCCGCGCGGCCTCTGCTTTGATTGCCCAGACTGAAAGCGCTCCTCGCAATGCGGCCGCGGATTTCCTTCTTTCGAGCCTTTATCGCTCTCTCGATAAAAACGCGGAGGCGACAAAGTATCGGGCAGACTTTTTGGCCGAGGTGCAGGAGTTGAGCAGGCGTAAAAGCTTTGCCCGTGCAGGCCCTTCTTCCGACCCTTGCCTTGCGCACCGCTATGCATCCTGCATCGAGCGCTTGAACAACGCAGGGCGACTCAATCCAACGCAATATCTTTCACTCGGTCGGGCCTATTGGGCGCTTGGGCAAGATAACCGGGCGGCTGGAGCTTTCGCCTCGGCGCTCGATGCCTCCGGCAAGATACGCAATCCTGAAACGGTCTATTGGCTGGTTCGCTCTTCCATGGCGCTCGCAGGCCAATGCTTTAATCGCGTCAGCGTGGCCTTCCCGAATTCGGCCTTCGCCTATCGCCTGCAGGCCGAGCTTGATCAGTTGCAAGGCGCCGACGAAGCGGCCATCCGCCAATATCAACAAGCGGAGCGCCTGCAACCTGATGAACCTTCCATTCATGAGGAACTCGGGGCGCTTTATTTGAAGAAGCACGCAATCAAGGATGCGAAGCAGGAACTGGATCGTGCGCTCGCCTTGGACCCCACGTCCGGGTCAACGTTCTATCAACTTGGGCGGCTTTCCATCGCAACCGGCCAGCCGCAAAGCGCCATCTCCTATCTGAAGAAGGCCCTGCAATATGATCCCGGGTTAATTAACGCTCATGCCAGCCTGGGCGAAGCTTATCTTCGCGCCGGGGATGCTGCCCGCGCCGCCGCTGAATTGAAGGTGGCAAGTTCGATCGACTATTACGGCGACATCCACTATCTGCTCTACCGCGCTTATCAGCAGCTCGGGGATAAGGCCCTGGCCGAGCAGGCGCTCGCGCGTTCCAACCAATTACGCCGCAAAACGCAGGCCGCAGACCAGTTGCGC
>CADDZJ010000090.1 GCA_902812415.1 Acidobacteriota bacterium | reverse complement strand
GTCAACAGTCCAACCTCTGCCATCGCGCCTGCTGCTGCCTCCAAGCAAACGGACCCCTGCTGGGGGCTGGCGCACTTGAATTCTCCATACTTGAGATAAGGATGTCAACAGAGCCAAACAGCTTCTAAAAAACCGTCTCATTTGTCTCATCCGTCTCCCTCGTTTCATCCCAATCTGTTACGCTGCATCCGGGGGGCGCCCTGACTGAAGCTCTATACCTGTCGTTCGGAGGCTCTCTCCCTCATTCTGCGCGGGCTCTCCCACGCTGTCATTCTGAGCGAGCGCAGCGAAGCGAAGAATCCCCGTATTTTATGGAACAAGCCAATATAGGGATTCTTCCTTCGTTTCACTCAGAACCTGTCCTGAGCGAAGCGAAGGAACCGCCTCCGGCTCCTCAGGATGACAGAGTGGAAGAGTTTTCGAGCAGCTACGGCTCGAAACCTAAACGAGCATTTCGATGGCATTTCCTGAAAAACGCCAAGTCAGTGGCCAGCGGCTGGCCGCCCATCGCGCCGGCCAAAACCACCGACTGCTCCGGAAAAAAATGTTTAGGTCTAGCGAGCGCGAAAAACAATCTATCGCATTGGAAAAATGGATGTTATTGGCTTCTTGTTCGATCAGCCTTTACGAACAATTTCCGAAATTCGTTGTATCTAAAAGAAACAAAATGACTTATGGATTCAATTTGTTCGTTGCACACAATCCTACAGAAAAGAATGGACTTAATTGAAAAACAGAGAAATTGTTCGTCATTTTGTGACATGGAATCAGGCCAAATTGAGCAGCCCGGAAAGGCGAAAATGGAAGACCAGAAGCGGGATAGCGGAGAGTGGTCTTTTAACCCTGTGGCTTGCCATAGTCCCAAATGAACGGCCTACCTTCGGTCTTGTTACACCGAATATGCTTATGATCCGCAAGGCCAAGCGAGCGAGTAGCAAAAATATATCGATCCCATGCAGGCAAGTCAATTTCGCCGCTCAAATCTCCAGGGTGATTCATTCTGCCATTTATCGAGCTGTTCTAACGCCCACTGATTACTCTTGTCTTTGTGGCAGGAAGTGCAAGGATTGGGAATGCCATATTTCATCGTCAGCGCCGGCGAGATGAAGCGAAAGGTGTGGCTATGAACTCTGAAAGTCCCGATTTCCGTCGCAATCCGCGGCATATGGCAGGCAATGCAATCGCTCCCAGGGCTTCCGGGCGGATGATGCGTATGCGCCTCCAGGGTATCGCCCCGCGGGCCATTGGGCGAACGCGGCCCGTGACACTCCAGGCACATGGCGCTGCCTGGCTTGATCAGAAGGTTGTCATTTTCGCTCCCATGCGGGTCATGGCAACTGAAGCAGGTGACGCCATGCGCGCACATGACACTGGTCACGAAATCGTTGCCCTGTTCGCGATTCTTATGCGCTGAGCCATCTGGCCAGTAGAAAAAGTTGTTCACTCCCAGTTGGTGGTCTTCCAGCCGGACGTAATCGCTCAAGCGATCTCCCGGTTGATAATCTACCGCCCAATCGTAATAGCTCCCATGAATAGGGTTTGCCAGCGGACGCAACTGTGAATGGCATTGGATGCAAACATCATTTGCGCGCACAAAGTCGAGCTTGGCCGGATTCACAATACTGCCCTGCTTCCAGGGAGTCTCGATATGCTCGCTCCCCGGTCCATGACAGCGCTCGCAACCCACATTCCATTCCGTTACAGTTCGGGTGGCGATGTCGTAATTCACGGAATGGCAGCCGTCACAGAGCGGGCCGGTGGGCCGTTTCATGGGATCGTCAGGGTAGTACGGAACCCACCAGTCTTCACCCGGCCCGGGATGGTACTTTAACCACACGCGGTGAACAATGTCCCATTGCACCGGCAGTGCATAATAATTGTCGCCGCGCTTGACGAAGTAACGCTGCTTCCAATGACTGCCGTAGACGAAGGCAATATCCTGCTTGCGAAATTTATAATAGGGATTGGGCTTGGAAAAATCGCACAGGAAGGCTTGGGGATGAGAGCGAGGGTCCTGGACCACGTTCGCCATCCGCGTGTCTTTCCATCGGTTGTAAATGGAAAGATGGCAGGGTTTGCAGGCTTGCGAGCCAACATAGCCCTTGCCCCCGGCGCCGATCATGTTGGGCACTGTTAGAAGATAGATTATCGGAAGCGCAAGACTGGCTGCTAGGTATCGATCCATGCGGCTGATTCTATCACTGAGATGGCGTTGGGAAATCTTAAGGCTGGATTAATTTTTCGTTAGCTGGCTGCCGGAAAGCCATTGGGGATCGACGCTATTACAAAATGGCGAGTTACGAAACCCAGAAAACGGCGCTCAAATACAGTGATCCTTCGTCGCCTTGGGCTCCTCAGGACGACAGTTGGCGAGTTTCCACCAGGCTTATTGATTGGCTGAAGGATTTTGAAACGGCTTTGAGTCATTTGCATTTGCCGAATGGAGCCATTGTGAACGGAAGGAAACAGTCATTGAAACAGGGTGATGACGTAGCCAAAGGAAGCACGCTGACTCGCCGCCGGTTTTTAACCTGGTGCGGGTGCTCATACGCAGCTTTCTTCCCTCATCTTCTTGTTGGAGAGCCGCCGCATCCTCTCCCCAAGCCTCCTTTGGATTCTCTGCCAGGGTTTACCCAAACGATTCAGCTTGTGCCTCACTATCGCTCCCGATCGTCTCTCGACGAGATTCTGGAAAAGGTTGACCCCGCCAAAGATATCTTTCCCACCGAAACCGCAGCCTTTGAAATCAACCGCGTTCTTCTCCGTTGGAGCGAATCGCTCACGGCAAAAAGCCCTGATGTGGACGAAATCCACAAGTCGTTAATCTCCAACTTCATTGGGTCTTCATTTCAGTTCACTGAGGAAACCATCCCCCGTTCGGATGCTGCGCTGGGGATTTGGAAGCGCCGTTTCAACTTGCATTCCACACTGAATTCGACTGATTTTATTCCAGCCCTCCAGAACTATCTGGGCCCTGGAAAATTTCTGACTGCTGAATTCAAGATCGTGGACATTGATCTTTCCTCCACTTCACCCGTGTCCGTTCGCACCCGCGTTCGATATGACCTGGTGGATACAGCCCCGGCATATCGCCGCCAGCAGCGCATAGGGTTTTGGGAGATGGAGTGGACCCGAAATGCTTCCGGCGCTTTGAAACTCATCCGCTGGCTACCCCTGGAAGAAACTTGCAGCCGCTCTCGATACCCCATTTTCGCGGAGATCACCGAACAGGTTCTCGGCGCGAATGATTCGTACCATCAGCAATTAGCAAAAGGAACGGATTATTGGCGAACAGTTCTGGATGGAGCTTGCGGAATCGATATCTACGGCAATTATGGAGTTGCCGTCGGCGATATCGATAACGACGGCTTCGATGATCTTTATATTTGCCAACCGTCGGGCTTGCCCAATCGCCTCTATCGCAACCGCGGCAATGGCACGTTCGAGGACATTACCGAAAGGGCTGGCGTTGGAGTGATCGATAGCAGCCCTTCCGCCCTTTTTGCGGATATCAATAACGATGGTCATCAGGATCTGATCGTGGTGCGCGGCACAGGCCCCTTGCTTTTTTTAAACCAGGGTGGCGGGAAGTATCGCCTGAAAGAGAATGCTTTCCGTTTCGAGCAGGCCCCGCAGGGCACGTTCACCGGCGCGGCGCTGGCAGACTATGATCGTGACGGGTGGCTGGACATCTACTTCTGCCTCTACTCTTACTATCAGGGGCCGGACCGCTATCGTTACCCGGCGCCTTATTACGATGCTCAAAATGGCCCGCCTAACTTTCTGTTCCGCAATAATCGCGATGGGACTTTCCGGGATGTCACCGCAGCGGCGGGTCTCAATCAAAACAACAACCGCTTCAGCTTTGCCTGCGGCTGGTGTGACTACAATCAGGACGGCTGGCCCGATCTCTACGTGGCCAACGATTTTGGACAGAAGAATCTTTATCGCAACAACGGAAATGGAACTTTTACCGACGTGGCCCGCGAAGCTGGCGTGCTCGATACGGGCGCGGGCATGAGCGTGTGCTGGCTGGACTACAACAACGATGGCCGTCAAGATCTCTACGTGGCGGATATGTGGACTGCCGCAGGGTTGCGGGTCACCCCGCTCAAGAGCTTCATGCCGGATACGCCGGAGGAAATCCGCGCTCTTTACCGCAAACACGCCATGGGAAACTCCCTGTTTCAGAATGAAGGTCGCAACGGATTCAGGGATCGCACCGCCGCGGCGGGGGTGGGCATGGGCCGATGGGCCTGGTCGAGCGACGCCTGGGATTTCGATCAGGATGGCTACCCTGATCTTTATATCGCCAATGGAATGATCTCAGGGCCGAAGAAGCAGGACCTTTCAAGCTTCTTCTGGCGGCAGGTTGTAGCCCGCTCGCCCGTTGGCCAGGTTCCCACTCACGATTACGAACAGGGGTGGAACGCGATCAACGAATTGATCCGGTCGGATCGAACCTGGAACGGCTACGAGCGAAACGTGTTTTATGCCAACAATCGCGACGGGAGCTTTTCCGACGTTTCAGGCGCCGTGGAACTGGACCTGATCGATGACAGCCGGTCGTTCGCCCTGACCGACCTCGATCACGACGGCTGCCTCGAGCTGATCTTGAAGAATCGAACTGGGCCCCAGGTTCGCGTCTTTCGCAACGTCATGCCCCAACTGAGTCATGCCATCGCTTTCCGGCTTCGTGGTCATCGCAGCAATCGTGATGCGATTGGAACATTCATTACCGTGGAGTCAGGAATCGGCAGGCAGGTGAAGTTCCTTCAAGCAGGCTCCGGGTTTCTCGCGCAGCACAGCAAAGAAGTGTTCTTCGGTCTCGGTCAGTCCAAAGCGCCTGTTCAGGCAACTGTCCAATGGCCCAGCGGACTGGTACAGCAGTTTAAAGAACTGCCTGTAAATCATCGCATTGAGATTGAAGAAGGCCTTGAGCATTTCAAGGCAACGCCGTTTCGGAGCCTGTCGCAGGCTGCCAGTCTCCCGCAATCGCTGGCCAACCATGAGGCAACGGCTCCCGCCGCGGGAGACGCCAGGGAAGCGTCATGGCACACCCCTGCCTCTCTTGAGACCTGGCTCATCAAGCCATTGGCGCCCGTTGATTTCTCGCTCCCCGATCTCTCAGGTCATATTCATTCACTTGTCAGCTATCGTGGCAAACCGGCGCTGTTAAGCTTCTGGACCATGCAGATGCCACGTTATTCAGAGGAGCTTCGCAAATTGCAGAACCATGTTGCCGCATGGCGCAATCAGGGAGTCTCTCTTCTTTCCATCAATGTGGATGATTCAAAGCAATGGGCAGACGTTCGCGCTCGGGCCCGTCGAATGAATCTGACTTTCCCCATCCTGCTGGCCACTCCTGAAGTCACTGCGCTTTACAACCTGCTTTATCGCTACATTTTCGACCGACGGCGGAATCTGAGCCTGCCAACTTCCTTCCTTTGCGATGATGAGGGAATGATCGTGAAACTCTACCAGGGGCCTCTGAACCCTGAGCATCTCTCACGTGATCTGCAACATCTTCCGCAGACGCCGCGTGAGCGCCAGGCGCTGGCCCTCCCCTTCCCGGGCGCTTTTTACGGAGGCGCCTTTTCCCGCAACTATTTCACCTACGGCGTCACCTTCGCCGAGCATGGATATCAGGATGCTGCGGAGGCAGCCTTTCTACGCGCAACCCGCGAAGAGCCTGATTCAGCCGACGCTTACTACGATCTGGGCACTCTCTACATCCGCCAGCAAAAGTGGAACCTGGCTCGTAAGCAACTGCTTCGCGCCGCCGAACTCAAACCCGATGACTCCTTGACTCTGAACAATCTGGGTGTAATCGCCGCCCGGCAGGGACAGGTTCAGGAGGCTACAGGCTATTTCAACCGCGTCCTGCGCTCGGACCCTCATAACGCGCTGGCGCTTGAAAATCTGGCGGATCTTCTGCGCACTCAGAGGCGTTACTCGGAAGCCCAGGATTTGCTCGAGCGGGCGCTGGCCGTCGAGCCTTACAACGCTGAACTGAACTACAAATTGGGAATGGTGTTTGCCAACGCCAGACAGAACGATCAAGCCAGGATTTATCTCGAAAAAGCCATACGGCTTCGCCCCGATTACGCCGAAGCGCTCAATAACCTGGGAGTACTTGATCTTCTGATGGGCAAGCCTGAAGAGGCGACCACCGAATTCGCAGAGTGTATTCGCCAGTCTCCCCGATTCGATCAGGCGTATTTAAATCTGGCGCGCGTTTACATTCAACTCGATAAACCGCGAGAAGCGGAATCCGTTCTGCGCGAGCTTTTGAAGGAGGTTCCCGACCATCCGCTGGCGCGCAAGTACTTGCAGGAATTGAACCGCCGGTACGGAACGAAATAGTCATGAGTCCGCAATACGGCCTTACCCAATGTGAGTTTTTCTGCGAAAATACGAGTGTGCGCAGCAAATACTGGCCTTGCAAAAGTCTTATACCTGTGCATCACAGGTTCGCAAGAGTGATGGTTGGCGCGCTGATCGCCATCTTCGCGCTGGCGTCGGCCTGCTCCGCCGAGCCTTCGGCTCAGACGGCAAACGCATCCGTCGAAGGCGTGGTGCAAAATGCGGAGGGGGTTCCCTTGCCCGGAGCCTCCATCACGGTTCGAAATCAAAAAGGTGAGGTCATCGCTTCCACCACGACTGACTCCAGAGGGACGTATCGCATTGCTTTGGTCGCGGAAGGCGTTTACGAGATCGAAGTGCAGCGCGATGGCTACGCCAATGCAAGCCGATCAGGAGTGACGCTGCGCGCCGCTTCTCAGCAAAAGATAGATTTCCGCCTCACACCGAGCCCTGAATCCGCCCTGCACGCTGACGCCTTGGGCAAGGTCCGCTTTTATCAAAACTCAGACTTCCAGGCCGGCGAATTGGAAGACCCGTCAGCAGGCGGCGGTTACAGCAATTCGGCTGCGCGCCAGAGCGCCAGAATGGTGAATGAATACCTCACATCGACCAGGCCCTCTGACGTTCTTCAGAAACAGGGTTCAAAATCCACAACTGCGCATGACTGGGCGCAGGCAGTCGAAAAAGATCCCGCGGAAGCCAATTTCAAGGCCTGGGGATCGTCCTTGCTTGCAGCAAGAAATTTCATAGCTGCCAGCCAGGTATTTCAGCATGCCGTCAGTCGCTATCCCGCGTCAGCCGACCTCTTCATCGGGTTGGGAATTTCGCTTTATTCTCAGGGTCGATACGACAAAGCTCTGAAGGCATTTTCCCAGGCCGCCCAATTGCGGCCCGACGATCCTCGTCCCTACACGTTCCTCGCGGAGGCCGCCCGCGTTTCCAAGCATCCTGATGCTCAGGCAGAAGAACTGCTCAGGCGCTTTGCAGCGACGCATCCGCAGAATCCGCAGGCGCGATACGATTACGGGCTGTGCTTATGGAAAGACTATGAGGCCCGTCGCGAACCCTCTCTGCTCGACCGGGCCGAATCAGAGTTCAAAGCCGCTACGGCGCTCGATCCCAATTTTGCCGATGCGCATTTCCGTCTTGGGCTTCTTTTCGACCAGCAAGCCAAGCCGGACGCCGCCATTAAAGAGTATCAGCAAGCTATTCATTTGAGTCCAGACCTTGCAACCGCCCACTACCGGCTGGCCCAGGATTATCTTCGCACGGGCCGCAAGCAGGAGGCCGAAACTGAAATTGAAATCTACGAAGGGCTTCGTCATCGTCGATGAAGATAGCCGCATACTTCCCAAACGACAAATGTACGCATTGCAAGATGATGATTTTTTGAGCAAACGCTTTGAAACCTGTCATTCTGAGTCCTTCGCTTGTCATCCTGAGCGGAGCGCGAAGGATCCCCGATTTCGCTTTACAAATGCTGGGATTCTTCGCTACGCGGAGTTTATCCTGAGTGAAGCCGAAGGACTCCCTCAGAATGACAGGCTCCTTTGGTTGCAGCCACAAGGCCGCGCGACGACACCCGAGCGTTTCCACCATGGTTAAATTCCTTTCGACCCGACGAATAAGAGCCGCACGAGTAGCCGCTTTTGGGCCATCTACGGCGCTGTTTCTGATGATCATGATGGCTGGAATCACCCTGGCGACGCCCGGATTATCGCAGCGCGCTTCGCTTTCGCAGAAATCTGCCAAAGCTTATTTCGCGCAGGCGCAAACATCATTGGCTCGAAATGATCTGAGCGCCGCTCTTGCCTTCGTAAAACAGGGATTGGCCATCGCCCCTCACAGTCTTGAAGGCTTAAATCTGCTGGGCATTACGCTGGCCCGGCAAGGCCATGCCGACCAGGCTCTGCAAGCTTTTAAGCAGGCGCTCCAAATTAATCCGCGCTCAACTGCAACCCATAATAATCTGGGTGATTTTTACGTCAGCGCCGGAAAGCCGGACCTTGCTGAAAAGGAATTTCAGGCCACGCTGCGTTTGAATCCGGATGACCATACGGCCAATTATAATCTGGGAGCCATTCTGCTCTCCCAACATGATCCTTCAGGGGCGTTGCGCTACCTGCTGCGCGTGCAGCCCGCGGATACCGCAACCGAGTTCAATCTGGTTCAGGCGTATCTCGAAACCCGCCAAGCAGAAAAGGCCCTGAGCCTCGCTCGTTCGCTTTCGAGCCAATCCCCCAATGATCTTCGCCTTCATTTTTCGCTGGGAGTTCTCCTGGCCTCCGCCCGGCAATATCCGGCAGCAATTCACGAACTCGAGCTTGCGGACGCGCTGCGGCCTGGCACGTTTGAAATCCTCTACAACCTTGGCGAAGCCTACCTGCGCAATGGCAATTACGCGAAAGCTGATGCGACGCTGCAACACGCGCTGGATTTGCAACCCGATTCTGTGAGCGCGCTCTACCTGGAAGCTCAGACTTTCGAGCATGAGAAGAAAACCCTGCAAGCGTTTCAGTTGCTGTTTCGCGCGCGGAAGCTTGCGCCTCGAAATACCGACGTGATCTTTCTTTTAGCCCGCCTCAGCATGCAGCAGTCCTACTATGAGGATGCCATCCCCCTGCTGGAGGAGGGCATCAAGCTCGCTCCCCGACGTCCCGATCTGCACGCGGCGCTGGGCGAAAGCTATTTCAGCGCCGGAAAAATCCAGCAGGCCTACCATGAGTTCCAGACGCTTCTCCAATTGGACCCTTCCGCGCGGTCGGACATCTTCATGGGCCTCTATTACCGGCACCAGGGGCAGTTTGACCCGGCAAAAAAATATTTTGCTGCAGGCTTGCAAAAAGACCCGCATAACGCCGATTGTCTATACAACCTGGGCTTGATCGCGGACAAGCAGGGGAATTATCTTGAGGCCGAGCGATATCTCGACCAGGCCCTGCAAAGCGATCCGAAGCATGAAGGAGCCCTTTTTGAGCTGGCCACCGTAAAGGTGGAAGAGAAAAAGTTTGCAGACGCGATCCCGCTGCTGCGTCGCGCGATCGAACTTGATCCCAACCAATCCAAAGCGTATTACAAGCTCGCCGTCGCGGAGCGCAGCCTGGGCCAGCGCCGGGCGGCAGCGGAGGATTTCAAGATTTTTGAAACTCTGGCCAAAAATCCTTCTCCCGGCCCCATGCCATTTGGAAATTTCCTTGAAAGCGTCAGCCAGAAGGTCAGCCTGCCGCCTGAAGAGCAAGCCCAGCTTGATCTCCGAGAACTTCAGCAGGAAATCAAGGCGCATCCCGACCGTCCACGCAATCTATACCTGCTGGCTCAAACTTATCTCAAACTGGGTCAGACGCCGCAGGCCCTCCAGGCGTTAACGCGGCTTCGACAACTAAGCGGCGGCGATCTTCGCACTCTGATCGGAGCAGGAGTGTTGCTGGCGCGATACAAACTCTATCCGGACGCCATTCAGTTCTTTCAGTCGGCTCTCGCCGTGGACCCGAACTCAGACGACGCCAAGTATGACCTCGCCAACGCCTATTTTGGAACGCAGGATTACGCGCGCGCCCTTGAATGGCTTCAGCGTATTTCACCGCAAGGGCAAAACGACCCGGCCACAATGGCGCTCCTGGCCGATACCCAGGCCCACCTGGGCCGCCTCGAGCAGGCGGAGTCGATCTTCCAGAAAGTGCTTCAGAAGAGCCCGGATGATGACCGCTACTACCTTTCTCTGGCGCTGGTCCAGGTTCGCGCCGGAGATTTGTCCGGCGCCCAAAAGACCTTGGCGCAGGGACAGGCCCGCATCCCAGATTCAGGCAGAATCCTTTGGGGCTTGGGCGTGCTCTCGGTCGTTCAGGGGAATAACTCCCAGGCGGAAGCAGACCTTCAGCGCGCCTTGGACTTGATGCCGGAATGGGAAAACAGTTACTCTGCCCTCGGGACTTTCTATTTCGATACCGGCCAGATTTCCAAAGCCCAGGAGACCCTCGACCGCTACGCTCGCCTTTTTCCGCACGGAGACCTTAACGTAAACGGGCTCCGGCGCCTGCTGGCAAACGCCGCCCGCGAAAAGCCCACCCAACTCGCCTCGCTGCCCGCACAAGCCCGTTCACAGTTCCTTGGAATGGCGCTGGCGCTGGCAGACCGCAATCCATAGAAGGCGGAAGGCAGAAAGCGGAAGGCAGAAGGCAGTAGGCGGAAAGCAGAAGGCGGAAAGCAGAAGACAGAAGACAGAAGACAAGACCCTAAGAGGGTGAAAACTTTTCGGGGTCGGACATCATGCGGCTCAACATTCTTCCCAGTTCCTCGCATCCATTAATCAACCTTTTGTGAGTCTCGAAAGAGAGATAGCCACACTCATGCGCAAAATCTAACCAGACCTGGGTTTCCGTCGCCTCGGCATCTGAATCCGCCAACTTACTCAGAAACATATTGGGATATTGCCTTTTCCGAAAGCCTTCGGCAATATTTGCGGCGACGCTCCGTGAGGAGCGACGGATTTGGCTTGTTAGAGAGTAACGTTCATCCGGCGGAAACTTCTTGGATTCGGCAAAGATGTCCATGGCGAGCTGATGTGCCCGCTGATACACCCTGAAGTCTCTGTGTCCACGTAAAACTGGCATTGTCTTCCCCCTTGCTTGCTGCTTGCTGCCTACTGCCTTCTGCCTTCCGCTTTCCGCCTTCTGCTTTCCCTACTTTCCCCAGCCACTCTGTGAGTCCTCGCGGCGTCCCGACTTCACCAGAAAGAATTCCAGATTGCTGCGCATAATAATGGCAGGGTCCAATTGAATATGGGCGGGCGGGCGTATACCTTCAATCAGGAAGCGATAGATGGTCTGGAAAGCGATGCGACCCTGCTCGCGCGGTCGCTGATAGATGGTGGCCGCAATCTTGCCGGACTCAATCAGCGGCACCATGGCGGGAAAGAAATCCGTGCTGATCACCTTGATCTTCCCAACCAGGCCCAGGTCTTCCATGGCGCGAATCACCGGCAGGGAATTAGCCGTGCTCACGTAGATTCCAGCGATGGAAGGGTTCCTGCGCAGGATGTGACGGCATTTCTCGTAGGCTTCTGATTCCTCGTCATGCGCTTCGATGACGCTCACCACTTCTCCCTGCGAACAGAATCGAGGGAAGTTTTGCCGAAATCCCTGAACCTTTTGCCCATGATCCACCGTCGCCTGCATCCCCGTCACGATCATCACTTTGCTTCGCGCGGGCAGAAACTGACCCATCAGTTCTCCGGCAATTGAGCCATTGGCATAGGGATCGACGGAAATTGAGGTGAGCCTCCGGGTGCCGGGAGCGTCCGTAGCCACGCAGACCACGGGCACTCCCCGCCGGACCGCCTTTTCGATTCGAGATTTCAGCAGCGCAGGGTAGCCCGGAGAAATTACCACGCCCTGGATGTCTTCGCGGAGGATATCCTCGAAGGCTTCCACTTCCTCCTGCCCCAGCACCATGAAAGGCCGGTAAAGCAGCCTGACGCCTAAAGGCTCAAAGGCGCTGGCCGCCTCAAAAATGCCGTCGCGGATGTCGTCATAGAAGTATGCGATTTCGAGCGGGATGCTCACGCCAATGGTGAGACTGCGTCTGGATGAAAGATAGCGCGCGGCCATATTCGGGCGATAGCCCAGAATCTGCGCGATCCGCAACACCTTCTTCCGCGTCTCGGGATTGATTCCCGGCTTGTTGTGCAAGGCCCGATCGATGGTGCCGATGGAGACGCCAAGCGCCTCGGCAAGATCCTTCATGCCGACCGGCCGCGATGATTTGCGGGGCGCGCCAGGCTTTTTTTCCATAATCCTCGTATTGTACCCGCTACGATACAGGAATGGCTGTCATCCTGAGCGACAGCAAAGGATCCCGGCATTTTATTCTCAGTCAAATACCGGGAGGCTTCGTTGCGTTCAGCATGACATATTCAGGGGTGGCGCATCCATGCCATCCTCGGGCATGTTTGCGATTCACTGCTGATCCTTCATCGCTGCCCCCAACGCCGAAGAAAACGCTTCTGACCGCAGACATCACAAAAAGCGCGATGTCTGCACCATCCATTAATGCGCGGGTGTTCTCACAAAGATTCATAGCAACAAAAAAGGGCGCTTCCCATTAGGAAGCGCCCTTACCAAAGATTACCGAAGTTGTAGCGGCCTGTCCCCAGCGCCGAAAGAGGTCCATGCGAGAACGCCGGCCCGGCCCTTACAGCGCGCGCCGGTGAGGACACCAGCGCTACAGGGAGCTACCAGTAAAACTTCAGCGCGAATTGAATTTCACGCTGATCAAGCGCCCCGTCGCGCACGCTGGTTATCTGCGAGAAGTTTGTGGTATTCGTAAAATCCAGAAAACCAGGCAACGCGAATTGCGGCGTATTCGTGACGTTGAAGACCTCGGTGCGAAATTCCAGGTATGTGCTTTCAGAAGTCTGAATTTTCTTAAACAGCGAAAAATCCAGCCGATGGAAGCCAGGCCCGGCGGCCTGCGTGGCCGCGCCGCCCAGCACGGAGTAGTCCTTGGAGCCCACCACCGTGGCCGCCGCCGCAGGGTTTGTGAAGGCAGCGGCATTCAGCCAATGATTCACGTCATGCGGACCGCCGATCACATTCTGGCCAGGCACAAGCAGCGCATTGCACCCGAAGTTTGAGAAACTGCCCACGCAGCCGACGGTGAACGGCTGGCCATCCTGGAGAGTCAGGATCCAGTTGGTCGTCCAGCCGCCAAGAACGGCGTTCGTAATCCCCGTGGCATTATGCAGGAAGCGGTGGTCCCGGCCAATGGGCAGTTCCCATCCGCCGCTGAAGTGGACCATATTCCGCACGTCGAAATCGCAGAGCGAATAGTCACCCTGAATGCCGAAGTTTGCCAGATAGGGCGCCCGGTAGCCGCCGACGTCGCCATTCAGCAAATCGCGGGCGTCGGTGCGGCACTTCGAATAGGTGTAGTCCGCCAGCATGTTCAACCCACCACTGAACCTGCGCTCAAACGTGGTTTGGAACGAGTTGTACTGGCTGTTCCCCTGCGTGGTCGCGTAGCTCTGACCCTCGCCAAAATCGGGGTATGGAAGGTAAGGTACATGGCTGAGGGACGGAGGCAAAATGATGCTGACTTCGTTCGACCCTACGAATGTTTCCAGATGCCGGGTCTGATTGCCGACGTAACCCAGATCGATCATCTGGTTCGGGGTTATCTGATACTGAACTGTAAAGTTGTAACCCATGGTGTAGGGAGTAATGTAGTTGTATTGGATGCCTTCCAGATTCAGCCCGCCTGCATTGACCAGGATAGGCGTCAGAGGAATTGCGGAAAACCCGTTCTCAACGGTCCCAAGTGACCCATTGGACGGATAGATCACCGGGGTCACGGGGTCCACGTTAAAGAAGTGGAATTGGAACTGGAAGGGATAGTTCTCCCCGATATTGGGCGAATATCCTCGGTTTTCAAAACCATCATAGAACCAGCCGTACCCCGCCCGGATCACTAATTTTGGCTTCAATTGATAAGCCAGCCCAATGCGAGGCGAAAAATTCGTCAACTGAGAATTGCCGAGTGACTGATTTCCTGAACACTGGACGAGAATGCCATCCTTTGCCGTTAAGTTTTTGAAGGACTGGGAGATATCTCCCCGGTTGCAGCGCTGCCAGGGAATCAGATATTGAGCCCCGTTTCCAGGCGCTCCGGGAATAAAATTGGCCTGGGCGCCGAACATTTCGTAGACCTGGCCAAAATAATCCCAGCGCACGCCGAGGTTGAGCGTCAGCTTCGGGGTTGTTTTCCAGTCGTCCTGTAAATAGAGGCCGTAATATTGCTTCCCGTCGTCGGTATTGGCGATGTTGGAGGCAAAGACATTGTTCGCTCCGCCCACGTTGTCAACGCCGCCGGGAACAGTGGTCGGGATCGGCGTGAGCAGAAGTTGAGCCATTCCGGTGCTGCCGCCACCGTTGTTGGGAACTTCCGTATAAACCCCGTCATAATTGAACTGCCCGCGCGACCAAGGTGGCTGAAGAGTGGAGAACTTCACGTGCTGGAATTCAAAGCCGCCTTTAAAGGTGTGGCCGCCGTAAATCTTGGTGAGATTTTCGGTCGCCTGAAGGGTGGAGTTATATTCCACTGAGGGCAGAAAGGCATTGCTGCCCAGCGTATTCAAGCCGGAAATTCCAATGGCCGGCAATCCTCCGTTGAGAGGAACTTGAGGAATGCCTTGGATGCCGTTTTTGCCTGGGATGTCAGTGAGATCGTTGGCAAAAGGTTGCAGGCGCGAAGTGCCAATGCGTGTGAAACCGATGCGCGCTTCATTCACGGTGGTGGCAGAAACCGAGTGCGTCCAGCTTAACACATCGCTGGTGGTCGCCGCCGTCTGAAAGCCCTGATTAAAGCCCCCGCCATCCGCGATGCCGGTGAAGGGGCCGGGCTTGAAGGTCGGCTCGCTGGTGAAATTGACACGCCCGAACATCTGATCGCGGTCACTGAAATTGTGGTCAATGCGCGCGCCGCCATTATCGAGCGTATCTCGGATGACCGGATCGCTGACGAAGTTATTGAAGATACCCGGACCTGTCGGCATGGGATAGATCTGAAGCAGTTTCATGGCGGTGGGGTCAAGCCGGCCCGGCGGCAAGTGGTTCAGAAATGCAATCTGCGCCGCCGATGTGAAATCTGTTATCCCCATCAGGCTGCCCCCGGTGTAGAACGGATCGCGCACAAACCCCGTGCCGGTAGCCTTCAGACCTGTCACGGGGTCTATCTGGCCCGCCGTCACCGGCCGCGAGGTCGCTGGATCAAAGATGGCGCCGAGCGGGAAAGTCCGGCCTAACAAGTCAGTGCGGGTGCCGCTCTGGTCAGCGATCAGCTCTGAGAAATCCGTAAACCCGCTGGAACGCTCCAAAGCCGTCGGCACGCTTGTTACATATGGCGAAGCCTGCCGGATGCGCGTGCCCTCATAATCGAAAAAGAAGAAAGTCTTGTTCTTGCCGTTGTAAACGTGAGGTATCACGATCGGCCCGCCGAGCGTAGCGCCAAACTGGTTCTGGCGGAACTCACCCTTGGTCGCCTCAAAATAATTCTTCGCATCCAGACCGCTGTTGCGGAGAAACTCCCATGCATCGCCATGAATCTGGTTCGTGCCGGATTTCGTCGTGGCGTTCAGAATCGCGCCACCCGCGCGGCCAAACTGCGCGCTATAGTCGCTGGTCTGAACTTTAAATTCCTGGATCGCATCGACAGGCGGTAAAATAACGTACGCAGTGCTGTTCAGGAAGTCCACCAGGTCGGAGTTGTCATCCATGCCGTCAAGCAGATAGTTGTTCTGCGCGGGGCGCGTGCCGTTGGCGGCAAAGTCGCCATGGTCATTTAACCCACGCCCTTCCTGCTGTCCCACGCTGACGCCAGCTGCCAATTGAGCCAGGAAGGTATAGTTTCGGCCGTTCAAAGGAAGATTATTAATGCTGCGCTGGCCCACAATCTGGCCCGTGGAAGCGCTGCTGGTTTGAAGCAGCGGCGGCGCCGCCGTCACCTGGATGGTTTGCGTGACCGCGCCGGGCTGAAGCGTGAAATTCACGGCCACCTGCTGCGTCACCTGAACGACGACATCTTTGTGCACAGCCTGCTGGAAGCCTTTGAATGACGCTTGGACCGTGTACGTTCCGATATGGATGGGAGTAAACGTGTAGTTCCCATTCGCGTTCGTCACCGTCGTGAGCTTGAGACCCGTTCCCTGGTTAACCAGGGTAATGGTCGCTCCCGGAATAATGGCGCCGCTAGGGTCTGTAACTGTTCCGGTGATGCTTCCGGTATCCACCTGCGCCCAGAGCCCTGAGACGCCGAAAACACTGATAGCTAAAACCAATAACCCCAGAACTCGCAAATACCCCTGATGCTGACGCATCGAATTCTCCTCCCTTGTTCACCTGCGCCACCCGCCGTTGCGGACTGCGTGGCCGCTTCGGTGTGCTCTGCCCCTAAGCGTTTAAATAATCAAAATATACTATCGAGTCACCAAAAACGCTTAACCCCCTGCGAAGCCTTATACTACTTTTGCTTCTAGGGAGTCAAGAGGGACTTTTGTAAACTTTTTGACCGCGCTGAGGGGCAACGGGTATAAGCCCTTTCCGGTGGAGCGCAGCGCCTCTATACCGTCAATACGTTTTATACGTATGAAACAAAATATACAAAATATACACCCACTGGGCTTTTTAAACCTGCTAACCTGCTCTTGTCTGTCAATGATTGTGCGCACAGGAGGCAGGCATTGCAGTAGAAAACGCCATGGCGTTTTTCCTGATTTCCCTGAGAAATGCAGGAACGGTCTTTTAAGGCCGAGTAAAATAGCAACCCTAAGTCATTGATTTTCTTCAGCCGACATTTCCCGCAGCCGGTCACCCGCCACCGTACACCTTAAATACTGTTTTCACCACAGAGAACACGGAGAGCGCAGAGGTTTTTATCTCCGTGGCCTCTGTGTTCTCCGTGGTGAGCCTTTTTGCATTTCACTTCAGCGCGGCAGAACCACAATCCAAGCTAAATTTCAAATTCCTGCATATCGTACTCTCACCAGCCACCATAAACTGTTTTCACCACAGAGAACACGGAGAGCGCAGAGGTTTTTATCTCCGTGGCCTCTGTGTTCTCCGTGGTAAGCCTTTTTGCATTTCACTTCAGCGCGGCAGAACCGCAATCCAAGC
>CADDZJ010000089.1 GCA_902812415.1 Acidobacteriota bacterium | reverse complement strand
CTTCTTTCAGGAAGAGCCCCGCGAAGGCGACGAAATAGCGGCAGGGTATGAGGCGTCGTGAGGGATGGTATTTAACAATCTCGGCGATCTCTTCCTGTGTCTTGCTTTAGGAGCCGCTAACAGCAGACTTGATTCTTTTATTGACATTCACGGGAGCGATTTTATAATCGCTAAAGAAGCCCTCTTGTGAAGGAGCAGCCAGCGGCGAGTGGCAACGAGCGCAGATAATCATGCATCCGTTCCGGCAGCGCCCGTGGTTCTAACGATTGCCGGATTTGACCCTTCCGGCGGCGCGGGCATCGCCGCTGACCTCAAGACCTTTGCCGCCCACAATTGTTACGGAGTGGCCGCTATTACGGCGCTGACAGTGCAGAATACGCGGAGCGTGAACGAAGTCTATCCTGTCGAAAGCGGGAAACTCCGCGAAAGCATTCAAGCCTTATGGGAGGATGGCCGCATTGCAGCGATCAAGGTGGGGATGCTTAGCGACCGCGCCAATGCTGAGGTGGTGAAGGATTTCCTCTCAGCAAACGCTTCCGTTCCTACGGTTATTGACCCGGTGCTGCGCTCTGCCACGGGGCGCAACCTGCTGGATCAGGAAGGGATCAGCGTGCTGCGAGAAGATCTGCTGAAACTGGCCACGATTGTGACGCCCAATCTTCAGGAAGCGGCATCGCTCACGGGATTCAAAGTGGAAACCGTCGAGGAAATGAAAGCGGCGGCCAAGCGGCTGGTAGAAATGGGAGCCAAAGCGGTGGTCGTAACCGGCGGGCATCTCGAAAAAGCGATTGATGTCTATTATGACGGCGCTTCTTTTGAAACCTTTATCGGAGAGAAGGTGAAACCGGACAACACGCACGGCACAGGGTGTACTTTCTCCTCGGCAATCGCCTCAAATCTTGCGCTGGGGCGGCAACTCCGAGATGCGATTGTGCTGGCGAAAGTCTACGTCACCGAGGCCATCCGCAAAGCGTTCGCCATCGGCCCGGGCCGCCTTCCTTTGCATCACCTTTATCGTATGCAACAAGCGCCCCGCCCCGCCGATCATTCTTTCACCTTCGCTGAAGCTGAAACCACTCATCAATAACGCCGCAAAATTCCTACCCAATCCCTAATTCGTCCACTCTTTCCAGAGGCGTTCCGCAGCGCCGGCAGATGACGGCGGCACAATCCCCGCAAACGAGGGGGTCCGCAACCGATTCCTGGCACACGGGGCAATAAAGAACCTCCTCGCCCTTCCCTTCGAGTTCTTCGGGAAAATCCATCGTCATGGTTTTGCCTGATGCATTCTCGATGGAATGTCAGCGGCTATCAATGGGCGAAGAAAGGATTGGATTGTCTCCTGAACTTCATCAAGATGCCCAGTAAAGAAATGGTCTGCGCCTTCAACCCAGCGGAGGGTTTTGGGCGGCGCAAAGGTTGAAACCAGTTTCTCAACCTTTGTTCTGGGGCCATAGACGTCATTCGTTCCCTCGATAAAGAGTTTGGGCTTCGGCGATTGGCTGAGATAAGAATAATCGTAAGATTCAACTGGCAGCCCCAGGCCAACTAATGCCACGACGCGGTTATCCTCAGCGCCCACGCGCAACCCCACTCCCGAACCAAATGAGAAGCCCATCAGGATAATGGGCGCTTGGGGGAACCTCGTGGAAAGGTAATCCAGCCCGGCGCGAACATCATCCATTTCCCCAATGCCCTTGTCAAAAGTTCCCTCACTTCGCCCAACCCCTCGGAAATTGAAGCGCAGCGTCGGGATTCCCTCGAAGAGGGCTGCCTTCGCCGCGCGGAACACCACTTTGGTGTGCATGGTGCCGCCATAAAGCGGATGCGGATGACAAACTAACGCGGTCACTCGGGTCGAAACGGGATGGTCATATTCAAGGAGAGCTTCTAGCCTCCCCGCTGGGCCTGGGATAAAAAATCGCTCGATTCTCGTAGAGACCTCCTTCGGCGGTACGATTCCAGCACTTTCTTTCGAGGATTACGGATGAAGTGACACCCCTCTTTTCACTACACGGATAGTGTAGAATGCAAGCTCATGGGATGAGAAGGCGTTTTGCACGCGTAAGCTTCATCAGTAACATTCCAGGGATTTCTGGCCTTGAAGAAGCTTCTGATTTTTCTGCTCATCGTGATTGGCGGCGCGACTTATTATCAGTTTGTGCGCGCTCGCCGGAAGTCTCAGGCAAGCGGCGAGGTGGCTTACGTTCTGCCTGAAAAGCTCCCTGTGCTGGATACAACGGCCATCATTCATCAGGTGATCGCCACACTGCATGGCGGTGAGCAAGTGATTGTCAGCGCGCGGATCGGCGAATGGGCCAAGTTGCAGTTGCCCCATGGCCGGAGCGGATGGGTGCCGCAGGAAAGCCTGATTGACCGTGCGACCTACGAGCGCGGGCAAGCGCTCCTGAAAGACTTAACCCGCAGCCAGGTGCAGGCGGAAGGGCACACGGATGGCGCGGTGAATCTCCATCTCGAACCCTCGCGGGATGCGCTCAAGCTTGCGGAGTTCCCGGCAGGCCAGCGTGTGGACGTCTATAACCGCCGCCTGGTGGCCCGCTCTTCGCAATTGGCGCCTGCCAACGGGAAAAAGCCGTCTCAGGATGTCTGGTATCTGGTGCGCAGCGGCCCATATGCGGGATGGATTTTGGGGCGCTTTGTTGATCTCGACGTGCCGCCCGGCCTTGCCAATTACGCGCAGGGGATTAACATGGTGGCATGGCTCGTATTAGACACGGTAAATGACGGAGACCGCGAGGTGCCGCAGTATCTGGCGGCTGACCGCATCGGAGAGCGCGACCTGGACTTTAACCATATCCGAGTCTTTACCTGGTGGATCAAGCATCATAAGTATGTGACGGCTTATGTGGAAAGCCACCTGAATGGATACTTCCCGATCACCGTCACCCACGAGGGCAACGTGCCCTATTTCCGCTTGCGCCTGATCGGCGATCAGGGCGAAAAATATCAGAAGGTTTACGGGCTCTTTGATACTATCGTGCGCCCGATTGGCACGGTGGAGGGCTGGACCAGTGAAGCGATGCCTGCTCCTCCGACTTCGCGCGTCAGGCGGAGAAGAGCGCATAGGCGCCGATAGCGGCCGGCGCCAAACTGAGTTATGGAAACGGCGGTGAATACCGGAAGCTTTGCCTTGCAACCCCGCGCGAGCGAGGACGCTTTCGCGGAATTTCTGCGCAGCGTCTTGAGATTCTGGTTCGGGTTGTTTTTCCGCCGGATCAGGCTTCTGAATGTGGAGGCGCTCACCCGCACCGGGCCTGCCCTGCTGGTGGCGAACCATCCTCCCGGATTTGCCGGCGCTCTCATTCTGAACGCCGCATTCGATCGCCCCGTACACTGTCTGCTGGAACATCGATACATGAAAGGCGTACTGGCGCGCGGGTGCGCGCGGGCTCTGGATATGATCCCCTACGAATTTGGAGGCGAGGATTGGCCCGCTGCTCTCGGAAATTGCTGCGAGGTCTTTGCACGGGGCGGTCTCGCGCTGGTTTTCGCCCGGCAGCAGACTGTCGGCTCCGAAGAACCTGCGGGCTTTGCTCCGGAAGCTGCGGAGATTGCCCTTGAGGCGCAGACGTATCTTGAAAGGGAAGCTCCGCTGCCAATTCATCCGGTGAATTTATTCCTGCCCGTGCCGCCTTCGCAGTCAGACGAGTTGCTGATCTCCGTCGGGGCTCCGCTGGCATTTCCAGAGATCGTCTCAAAGCCGGGGGTTGATCCGGAGCAGAAAATCAAGGCCCTGGATGAGGAACTGGAGCGCATTTGCCGCCAGAATCCCTTTCGCCTCCGGCCAGAGGAGATGGATCAACTCATCGCCGGTCTTGAGGGAGTCATGCGCGAAGATTTTGCGGAGCGCTGGGCGCGGCGCGAAAATTGGAAGCAGCGGGTTGAGGAATTTGAACTCAGCCCTTTCCTCGTCCGCCTGGTGAGCCAGCTTAACTATGGACACCCGGGCCGCCTTGTCGCCTTAAATGAAGCGCTCCAGTCTTACCATGAAGCCAGGCGCAGGGAGGCCCTCGGCAGGTTCAAAATAGAAACCGCCGGCGCCTGGGTCAGGAACGCCGGGCAGCGTTGGGGCGCCTGGCTTGAGACCATTGTCGGGTTTCCGATTGCCTGCTACGGGCTTCTAAATTCGTTGATCGCCTGGTTCGTGCTTCATCTCATCGGCTCGCTGCGCAAAGGGCTCTGGGAGGCGACGGCAGGCGAGTGGGTAAAGCGCGTGATCGTTGCCGTGATTTGCTATGCCGGGCAGATCGCCCTGGCCGCGCACTTCCTTCCGCGGTCTGAAGCGGGTTATTACGCGCCGAGCGTGTTCATTGCGGGCGGATATTTATTGCGATACCTTTGGCTTGTGGAGCATCGATCTCATATTCTGTTTCAAACCGTCGGCAAGGAGCGGCGAATCTCCAGGTTGCGGCGGATGCGCAAAACCCTGATCGAAGAGCTCAAGCGGGATCAGGACCGCTATGCGACGCTTTGGAAACTCGTCCACTGAACTCAACGCCATGAGCGATCTCCATTCCCCCAACGACCTCATCCCTCCCCCGGATTCTCAGGGTGAGCGGATCTTCCAGCTTGCGGAACTCAGCTACCAGCGGCTGGATGAATTCGATCGGAACCGCGCGGTTGTCATCTTTGCTGTCAGCCCGCTGGAAGAACACGGAACCCACCTTCCGGTGGGCACAGACCTGCTTGAGGCCGAGTTCTTCAGCCGGGAACTGGCCCGGCGCATTACAGACCGGATGCCGGGCTGGACCGTGCTGATTGGGCCCTCGCTGCCCGTGGGCGCTTCGGTTTTCGAGCGGGCAGGCACGCTGCGCGTCCGGGCGCGCACTCTGCGCCGCACGACGCAGGATTACGGAGCGGCCCTGGCGCGCCATGGCTTCAAATACATTTTGCTGATGAACGCGCACGCCGGCCCCCGGCACGTCCTCGCGCTGGAGCAGGCCTCGGCAGCGGTTTCCAGCCGCTATAATGTGCGGATGGTTTCCCTGAGCGGCCCCATCTTGTGGCGATTTCTGCGCGGGAAATACATGAAGCGGCTGGAAGACCTGATTGGCCGAAGTCTGACGCTCGATGAGCGCGAGGCGATGCGAGGCGATGCGCATGCCGGCCTGTGGGAAACTTCTCTTCTGCTGCGCGCCCGGCCGGAACTGGTGAACGGCGAATATCGATCGCTCACACCGCAACGATTCCCGCTGGTGAGCGCCGTGATACCCAACTACCCGCTGTGGCTCGGAAATCGCAAAGGCTATATCGGCAACCCCGCGGCTGCCAACGCTTCGTGGGGCGAAGCCGCGCGCCAGCTTTTGCTGGATGCAGCCTGGGAATTCGTGGCGCCGGCGCTGGACGCTCAGAATGAAAATTGGCAACCCCGCTCACTGTTTCAGCGGCTGGCGCAGGCGAAGAAGGCGCTGCCTTACGCCGTGGGCGCGGGAATTGTTGCAGCGGGAATAGTCGGCGCTGGCGCGCTGGGTTTTGGCGCGCTGCTTTGGGGGATTTCACGCTGGCGCCGATCTTAAAAAACCCCGCTCGCTGTTCTTCGCTTGTCATTCTAACGCTGAGCGGAACGAATGAATCTGAATGGCAGTGACGAGTGATTAGTGAGGTTTACAAATTATCGTGACAACGAAAACTGTAGCAGCGCTGTCCCCAGCGCCGAAAAACGCCGGTGAGGACACCGGCGCTACAGAAAACGGTGTCACTATATTTGCAAACCTCAATAGTGAGAAGTTGTGAAAAAATCTCACTGTAGCGGCGATCTGTGATCGCCGGGCTTTTGTTTTCAAAAGCTTCGGCGAACATAGTTCGCCGCTACAACGGCGCGGATGAATTGATTCACACCTTCTCACTTTTCACTCATCACTGGTCATGGTTTTTTTTCGGCTCCTCAGAATGACAAGCAGCAGACGTTTTTCAGCAACTATGGCAGGGTGCGGTGATCCCAAATGCTCTTCCTTTCTGAAGCCAACGTGCTGGACCTGTTTCCGATGGAGACAGCCCTGAAATCCATCGAGGCCAGTTTCATCGCGCAGGGAAACGGCGCTCCCAACCATCCTCGCCGCCGGATTTTTCTGCCTCACGTTTCGCTGCATTATATGGCGGCAGCCCTCCCGCGCGAGGGGTGGCTGGGAATGAAGATTTATACCGTCTCGCGTGAGAAGCTCCGCTTCATTGTGCTGCTTTACGAAGCGGAACGCGGCGAGTTGCTGGCGATGATTGAAGCTGATCATCTGGGCCGCATCCGCACCGGCGCGGCAAGCGGAGTAGCGACCAACTATCTCGGTCGTCCGGAGGCTTCGACCGTCGGCGTAATCGGCTCAGGTCGCCAGGCGCGCACCCAACTGCAAGCTGTCAGCCGGGTGAGGCCGGTCAAATCGGCGCGCGTCTTCAGTCGCAATGAAAAACGCCGCGAAACCTTTTGTCGGGAAATGAGCGAGCAACTCGGGATCGAGGTTAAGCCGGTGGCGAGCGCGGAGGCTGCGGCGCGGTTCGGTGAAATCCTCATCACGGCGACCACGTCGAGCGAGCCAGTGCTTCTGGGCAGTTGGCTTAAGCCCGGCGCGCACGTCAATGCCATTGGCGCGAACATGCCCAACCGCCGTGAAGTGGATGACGAACTTCTGCAACGCGCGGCGGTAATTGCGGTGGATTCTCTGGAACAGGCGCAGATGGAATCGGGGGACCTCATTCAAGGCTTTACCAATAATCCCGAGCGTTGGAAGCAGGTGGCTGAGCTTCAGGAAATTATTACAGGTCGTCGGCCTGGCCGTCAGTCGCCGGACGAAATCACGCTCTTCAAGTCGGCTGGAATTGCGCTGTGGGATGTCGCCGCTGCGAGCGTCATCTATAAGCGGGCTTTGGAACTCGGTCGCGGAAAAGAGATTCAACTTTCAGAAGACATTCCTTAAACACCTTGACCCCATAGCCTCATAAGGCATGGCTGCATTTTGACGATTGCGCAGCTGATGGATATACTTGAATTTAAAAGAGGTTAAGGAGGTCAGATTTGCCACTTTACGAATATCAGTGCCAGCAATGCAAAGCTCAGTTTGAGAAGATCCAGAAGTTTTCAGATCCGCCTCTGACGAAATGTGAGCAATGCGGAGGCAAATTGGAACGCCTCCTTTCTTCCCCTGCCATCCAGTTTAAAGGCTCGGGTTGGTACATCACGGACTATGCCCGCAAGTCCACTGGCGGTGACGGGAAGGGCGCGTCTGAAAAGCCCACCGAAGCAAAATCTTCAGAGAGCAAATCAGGCGAGGCCAAAGCGGGTGAAACCTCCAAAACCGAATCCTCAAAACCCGAAACTTCCTCGGTCACGAAGTAGCGGCTACCCCCATTAAATCTTTAAGCTCTTGAGGTACTTCCGAAAGGGCGCTCCCAGTTCCGGCCTTTTTAAGGCCATCTCCACGGTAGCCTGTAGAAAGCCCAGCTTATCTCCCGCGTCATAGCGCTTTCCTTCAAAAAGATACCCGTAAACAGGCTCTTTCTGAAGCAAGCGGCGCAATGCATCCGTCAGTTGGATTTCGGAGCCGGCCCCGCGCGGGGTGGAGGCAAGTTCTTTAAAGATGGCAGGCGTCAGGATGTAGCGCCCAATAATGGCCAGATTAGAGGGCGCCTCGCCGGGCTGGGGCTTCTCGACCATATCCGTAATTCGGAAGAGCCGGTTGCCCGCCCTGTGGTCTTTCACCGGCTGGCCCTTAATGATGCCATAACTCGAAACGGCCTTCCTCTCAACGCGCTGGATGGCTACAACGCTTCCGCGATATTGCGCGAAAACATTCATCATCTGCTTCAGGCACGGAACCTGGGCGTCGATGATATCGTCAGAGAGCAACACGGCAAAAGGCTCATCGCCTACCAGATCCTTTGCCACCAGAATCGCATGGCCAAGACCCAGCGGATTCTTCTGCCTCACATAGATCATCTGAACCAGTTTCGAGATCGAGCGAACCTGGTTGAGCATCTGTTCTTTGCCGCGGCCCGCCAGCATGTGCTCAAGCTCGAAGGAAACGTCAAAGTGGTCTTCGATGGCATCCTTGCCGCGTCCGGTCACAAAAACCGCAATCGGAATTCCCGAGGATTCTACTTCTTCCACGGCATATTGCACCAGAGGCTTATCGACAATTGGCAGCATTTCCTTCGGTTGCGCCTTGGTGGCGGGCAGAAAGCGGGTACCCAGTCCGGCCACTGGCAAGACGGCTTTGCGAATCTCCATTTTCACCTCGCGAAGAGTATTATTTCTTCTGATGTTTGCGCCTCTCGCAAAGACTCGCGCGCGTGAAGGCAACGTCACGAACCTTCTCGTGTGTATGCTAACATACTCTCCTGAGAGTATTTAAAATGCTGATCCTTGGGATTGAATCCAGTTGCGATGAGACGGCCGCTGCGGTGGTGGAAGACGGCGAAGGCATTCTCTCCAACATCATCGCCTCGCAGGCTCTGACCCACGAGAAGTATGGCGGCGTGGTGCCTGAGCTCGCCAGCCGCGAGCACCTGAAGAAGATTGCTCTGGTGGTGGATGAGGCCTGCCGCCAGGCAGGAGTGCGCCTGCAGGAAATTGACGCGCTGGCCGTTACCGAAGGTCCGGGCTTGATTGGTTCGCTTCTGGTCGGCTTGGTCTACGGCAAGGCGTTGGCGCAGGCGCTTCATAAGCCTCTGGTGGGTGTCAACCATCTGGAAGGCCACATCCATTCAGCGTGGCTTGAAAATAAGATGGCCCGACGCGCCACACCAAGCTTGGGAGAAGCGCGGTTTCCCAATGTCTCACTGGTGGTTTCCGGGGGGCACACCAGCCTGTTTCGGGTGTGGACGGAAAATCATCCGCATACACACACCCCTATCTTCTTTTACCGCCAGCTAGGCCAGACACGGGATGACGCGGCAGGCGAGGCTTTTGACAAGGTGGCGAAGCTGCTGGCCCTGGGCTATCCCGGAGGGCCGGTGATCGACAAGCTCGCCCGATTCGGCAACCCTCACGCAGTTCCATTCGGCCCCATTCGCATGAAGGGCAATGCGCTGGATTTCAGCTTTTCCGGTCTCAAGACAGCCGTTCTCTATCGCCTGCGCGGAAGCGAGCTTGGAGTGGAAGCTGCCAAGCGCCGTGAGTGGCGGAACCGAGCGGGCCGCGTGACTTCTGAAGAGATCCGATCGCAGTGCTCCGAGGCAACGCTGGATTTAATCGCCAGTTTTCAGGAAGCCGTGGTCACAGACCTGGTGGAGCGTACGCTGGCCGCCGCAAAAAGCACGCAGATAAGCTCCGTGTTCGTGGCGGGCGGCGTTGCCTGCAATTCACGGCTTCGTGAACGCTTTCGAGAGGCCGTAAAAGCGGCAGGGCTGAGCGTCTTTTTCCCTTCGCCGTTGCTTTCGACCGATAATGCCGCCATGATCGCGGCTGCGGGTTATTTCAAACTCCTGGCGGGCGAGCGCGCTGATCTTTCGCTCACCGCTCATGCCTCTTTCCCTCTTGGCGTCGCTCACCATGAACCCGCCGCAACCCGTGGCTGATAGGTCTGTGTGAAAAACGTCGATCGGGATTCTGATTGACATGTGATGCGCATGCAATTATGTTATAAGCATGGCCAGGATGATTCAGATTCGACACGTGCCTGAGCCGCTGCATCGCAAGCTTAAGGCGCGGGCTGCCACGGAAGGCATGTCACTATCGGAATACCTCCTGCGGGAAATACGGCAGGTCGTTGAACGGCCCACCCTGGACGAACTCCGCGAACGCCTTGCCCGTCGCTCGCCCCTGTCGCCTCATCTGCCTCCAGCCGAGATGGTAAGGGCTGAAAGAGATCAGCGGTGATTGTGGTTGACGCATCTGCCGTGCTGGAAGTGCTGCTTCGCGCGCCCCTTGCCGATCCGGTCAGTCATCGCATTTTTGACAGCCGGGAAACCCTGCACGCGCCTCATCTCCTTGATCTTGAAGTCGCCCAGGTCCTGCGCCGCTATTGCGCGATGGGAGAGTTATCCGCCGAGCGAAGCCTTGAAGCGTTGGACGACCTGGAGGATTTCCCCATCACGCGCTATGCCCACGAGTTTTTTTTGAGACGCATCTGGGAATTACGAAGCAACGTTACCGCCTACGATGCCGTTTACCTGGCCCTGGCTGAGACCCTTGACGCGCCGCTTGTAACGTGCGACCGTGCCCTGGCCTCATCTCCAGGCCATAAGGCTCAAGTGGAGCTGGTCAGTCTGTAACGGGCGCATGAATTTCATACTTGAGGAGCTGACACGATGGAACCTGTGGATCGCCGGGAGTTCATGAAGTCCATGGCAGGCACGGCGGCGCTGGCGGCCGCGGATTTTCCGAGCGCGGCGGCTTCGTCACCCGGCCCCGTGTTTCTAACCACCTGGGAATGGGGCAGGAACGCCAATGAGCGGGCGGCGGAGGTCTTCCGAAGCGGTGGAAGCTTGCTGGATGCCGTCGAGAAAGGCATCAACGTGGTGGAGGACGACCCTTCGGTTACGACTGTTGGCTATGGCGGGCTACCCAACGCCGAAGGTGTGGTTGAGCTTGATGCTGCGCTGATGGACGGCACGCGACATCGCGCAGGCTCCGTCTGCAACTTGCACATGATCAAAAACCCGATCTCGGTGGCGCGGCAGGTTATTGAGCGCACCAGGCACACCACCCTGGCGGGCCAGGGCGCGTTGCAATTCGCGATCAAACTGGGATTCCAGCCGCAGCAATTATTGACCCCGGAAAGCCTTAAAAAGTGGATGGAATGGAAAGCGAATCCTGACCGCCAGACATTCTGGCTGAAGCCTGGCAGGAACCATGACACGATTGGCATGGTGGCGCTCGACGGCCAGGGGCGCATGGTGGCCGGATGCTCCACTTCCGGCTTGGCCTTCAAGATTCCCGGGCGAGTTGCGGATTCATCGCTGGTGGGTTGCGGAGTTTATGCGGACGATAACGTGGGCGGCGCCTCAGCCACCGGTGACGGCGACCTGATGACCAATTACTGCACCAGCATTTCCATCGTGCAGTTCATGGCGCGCGGCGCTTCGCCGCAGGAAGCCTGCGAAGAAATTCTTCGCCGCATGGTGAAAACCGATTCGCGCAACCGCTCCGCGCAGGCCGCCGTGATCGCCCTGAATCCCCGCGGAGAAGTCGGCGCAGCCTGCATGAACCCGCAGTTCCAGTTGAAATACGCCTTGTGGAAGAACGGGGCAAATCAGATGTGCGAGGGAAAGGCGCTTTATGAATGAAGAGCGCAGCTTTTGTCAGACTTTTTCCAACTTCTCGATCACCACGAGCGCCACGGTAATGATAGTTGCTGCAATCTGCAGGGCGCGCTTGACCGTCTTTAGTGTAAACATGACGCGGATCCTCCCAGCTTGAATGTGATGGATTCCGGTACACCTTGATTATAATCCTCCAGCGGCAGAATTTTCACTCTCGCTTCGCCATTCCAAATGGTGACTTCACCGCAGCAGCGCGGCAGGGCGAACCGCTTTTTGCCGGCGCTGCCTGGATTGACAAAAAGCTTTTCGCCCAGCTGCGCCAGGCAGGGTTTATGAGTGTGGCCGAAAATGACAACCTGCGTTGGGGGTTCAAAGCACCCCAGAAATCTCTTCTGCGCGCGAGATTCCGCCTCTGAAAGTCGTTCCAAGCAGCTCCACTTTTCAATCTGGCTTTGAGGCGCAGGGAGGATGTGCTGCACCTCAAAATGCACCCCGCTCAGAGCGAGATGCAGTGAAAGCGGCAGGCCCAGCGCATCCGGATCGACGTTGCCTTTCACAGCCCGGATAGGCGCGACGAGCGCCAGTTCCTCCAGGACGTTCATTGTCCCTACATCGCCTGCGTGCAGGATGACGTCTGCGCCCGCGAGCAGTTCGGGAATGCGCGGATCGAAGTATCCGTGCGTATCCGAGATAAGACCAATCTTCATGAGAAGGCAGGCGTCCGACATTGACCGCAGACGATGGCGCCCCGCGTTGTAGCGGCGGTGTCCCGACCGCCGAACCATCCCTTAGCCCCCTCCTTGCCAGGGAGGGGAGCCGCCCAGCGGGGTGGTTGGGGACATCTCCACTACAACGCGTTTTTCCGGCCTTTTCACGCAGTCGTTATAGCTCTGCGACAGCGGCAGTTCCGAAAGCGGCAAAGCGCGCCGGCAGGAGGGAAGCCTTGCGGCTCACTACTTTGACCTTGGCAGCCAAGGGGACGCTCGAGGGAGGGAAACATGCACGGTCATTGCAGGCCTGATATTCCAACCTGCCACGCAGCAGGTATTCGCCCGGCGGCGTTTCGGGCGCAACTTTCAACTGGGCGTTAATTTCAATTTTGCCTTCGTAAACTGAAAGTCCGGTGTTGGAAAAGGCGAGCTTTTCAACCCGGCCTTTCGGATACAAAATGCTGGCCACGGCGAATCCGTCAATGGGCGCAAATTTAAGGTTAGTCGGAATCAGATAATCCAGGCTGGGATGATGATCGTTAATGTGATAGCCGGAAGCGATATCAGCCATCACCGAGGCCCGGATGGTTGATCCTGGATGGACAATCGGAGTCACGAGAGTTAAATGCGCCTGGACAATCGCCGGTTGCGTCTGCGCGGAACTTTGCCAGACAAAAGCGAAAATCAGCAATAACCCCGTACCCGCAGCAAGGGCCATCCGGAGGATCGAAGGCACAAGCTTGATTTGAGTCCTGGAAAGCATGATTTGTGGGCATCCGCTAGCCGGTATTGCATCGAGGAACATCCGCTCTCCGATCGCAATACGGAGGTCGGCGCATCACTTCTACGGAGGGTATATCAAATTCGCGGATTAGCCTTCTGGAACTTCTCCAACTGCGACTTGGCTAACTCACGGCTGACGCCGCAACTGGGGTCATTTGTGCGGCATTGAAGCACGTTGAACTTGCATCCGCAGTCGCAATTTTGTTTGCTCAACTGATCCTTGTAACGCTGAAGCTCGACTTTACTGAGCTTGCTGACGTCAACTCCTGGAACCGGAGAATTCGCTTCGGCAGGCGTTTCCACCTCAATATTGCCGGAAGCGCCCGCGGGCTGGAAGTTTTTCACGGCCTCGGCAGGCGAAGCCGCGAGAAGCGTCTTAATCTCGGCGGCAAACCGCTCGGCATCGACCGCACCCGGCACTTTATCGTAAATCCGGCCGTCACGCCCGATCAGAAACGTGGTCGGCAACCCGATAATGCCGCCGTAAAGCTCGCTGATCCGGGTATCGCTGCCCATCGCAACGGGATAATTCATGCCAAACTGCTTGTAGAATTCGCGCACGGGCTGAACGTCGTCATCCATGGAAATGCCGATGATCTGGAAACCCTGAGGTCCATATTCTTTCTGCAACTGAATAAAGCCGGGGATCTCCACCCGGCAGGGACCGCACCACGTAGCCCAAAAATCGAGCAGCACCACTTTGCCTCGGTAGTCCGCCAGGCTCAGCTTCTGACCGAAGATATCGGTCACGGAGAAGTCCGGAGCGGCAGGATACTTCCCACTGGAGGCTTGCGGTCTGGCAGCCGTCACGGGGGCAATCCAATAGCGGTTGACCAGGTAAAGTCCCCCGATCACGACTGCGATCACAACCAGGACTAAAATGATCTTATTCTGTTTGGACATCACAAACTCTCCTTAAGGAAGATGCCACCGTTTACTGGTCTCCCTCACCATCATTTTACGCCCTCACGAAGCCCTCGAAAAGTTGGGAAAGTTAAGGCCGGGCGCGGTTGGCTTCCACAAGCGTCCCGCCGGGCGCTTCGCGCGCGGGCGGATGGCCGCGCAGGATGAACATCAGGATAACGCCGGTGATGAAGGCCACGATAGCCACCACTTGCGCGGTGGAAAGCAGGCCATGAAAGAAGAAGCCCCGGTCCGGATCGCCGCGATAGAACTCCAGAAAGAATCGCGCCACCGCATAAAGCATAAGATACATGACAAAGACCTGGCCATCATGTTTCTTATGACGATAGAACCAGAGCAAGGCCAGGAAAATGATCAGCGTGGCCGCCGACTCGAACAACTGCACGGGATAAAGGGGAATGCCCAACGGCACGCCGGTCATTTGATGACTATAGGGGTTCGTAAAAACAACGGCCAAAGGCGAGTGATGAGCGGCTTTGCCGTAATCGTCTCCGGCTGCAAAGCAGCCCACCCGGCCAATGCACTGCCCAATCGCTACGGCCGGGGCGTAGGCGTCGAACACTTTCAGAAGAGGCAGCCGCTTCGACTTCACATACCAGATGGCAAACAACGTCGCCCCGATGAAACCTCCATAAAAACCGCCGCCTGCTTCGAGTGTATCCAGACTGAAAATTTCCCCCGGATGCGCCACATAGAATGACCACCCGGTCAGAATCATGTAGATCTTGGCGCCGATCAGGCCCATGACAATCAGCCAGGCGCTGAAGTCCACCAGTTGTGAGGATTCCAACCCCTCTCTGCGGCCCAGGCGAACCGCCACATAGAGGCCGGCAAGCAAGGCGAGCGCCAAGAGAAAGCCGTAGGTGGGAAGCTGAAGGGAGCCGATACGAAAGAGAATTGGATGCATAACCGCGGTCAGGCGCCGCTCTGTCTCAGCAGCGCTACATCAGAGCGTAAAACGATTCAAGAAGCCCAGGTAGCCCGAAAGGATTGTAAATCGGTTGAGCGCAATCAAAATGCCAATCAGAATCAGCAAAGCACCAGAGCCTATTTCAACAGCCTGGAGGTGTCTCTTGAACCGGCCATAGAACTTCAGGAATTTGCCGAGCCCGAGGCTGGTGAGCAAGAAGGGAATCGCCAGCCCGGCGGAATAGATGGCGAGCAGAAACATTCCCTGAAACACCGTATTGCGCGTCGCCGCCAGCGCCAGAATGCCCGCGAGAATCGGCCCGATGCAGGGCGTCCACCCAAACGCGAAAGCGAATCCCAGAATAAACGCTCCGAACAACCCACGACGAGGGGCGCCGGTGTTCAACCGGGCATCGCGATAAAGGAAGGGGATTTTTATAAGTCCCGTCAGGTGCAACCCGAAAACGATGATGATGATTCCCGCCACCACATTAAAAATCGTGCGGCGCGAAGCCAGGAACGCTCCCACTTCCGTTGCCGAAGCGCCCAGGGCGATGAACACCACCGAAAAGCCAATCACAAAAGCGACAGCATTCCTTAAAACGCGCGCCATAAGCGCGCCGTCCCCGCTTGCCCGCAACTCCTCCATCGAGGCCCCCGAAAGCATCGAAACGTATCCGGGAACCAAAGGGAGCACGCAAGGGGAAAGAAATGAAACCACTCCCGCTACCAGGGCAATCGGTAAGCTCAATTGATGACTCATCGGCGCTTCCCTCTGCTGGATCGATCACACTCTCTTTGTTGGATGCATCCTGCCAGGATGCGTTTCAAGCCTATCCTGCTGCAAAGACTGTATTTGTTCACGTTGAGGGAAACCTGATCACTCCGACGATCTGTTATGATGTTCAGGATTCGGCAGTTTCTGGTCTGAGTCAGGGAGTTAACGGCCTTGCCTGAACCCGGCTTTCAGTCTATCACAACGCTGAACTCGGCATCGAACAGGCAGGTGGAGCGGGCGTACGGCGCGGGAGAGAAGAGACCGACTTTCGTTAGAGTGGAAATCAGGAAACCTGAGTTTGTGACGCCGACTACTCGGCGGTTTTTGGTGGCGTTGCGGGCCTTTCCCAAACGAAGTGAAGGAACAGCGCTACAGCATATTTTGTCACGACAAACGGAGCATCTGATTTGTTGCGAGCCATCATTTTTGATTTTGACGGAGTCATTGTCGATAGCGAGCCGCTGATCATGAAGTTGACTCAGCAGATGGCAGCGCGCGAAGGATGGACTGTTACGGCGGAGGAGTACTATCGGGACTACCTGGCGCTGGACGATCGGGGCATCGTCGAGCGCTTGTTCCAGAGTCACGGGCAGCCCGTGAACGTCGCGCGCCGCAATGAACTGGTGCGCTGGAAAGCGCAGGCGTATCAGGAAGCGATCGGCAACGGCCTGCCCGCCATGCCGGGGGCCGTCGAATTTGTCCGCGAATGCGCCCGCCGGTATCCTCTGGCGATTGCCAGCGGCAGTCTGCGTGAGGAAGTGGAACCTCTTTTGAAGAAACTTGGGCTGCGGAAAGAGTTCAGCGTGCTGGCGACGGCGGATGACTGCGAACGCTCCAAGCCTGATCCGACCATCTATCGAATTGCGCTTGAAAGGATGGGCAAGCTGGACACATTCAAGGAACGCGGCTTAAAAGCCGACGAATGTCTGGCTATTGAGGATGCGCCGCTCGGTGTCAAGGCCGCTCATGCCGCAGGGATGAAGTGTATGGCCCTGGCGCATAGCCGACCGATTGAACAGCTTCGGCACGCGGATTGGGTGTTTCACAATTTCGCAGAAGCATCCCTTAAGGAGGTTGCGAAGGCGTACGAATAGGAACGCTGCCCTGCGCCTCGGCCCGTTTGAAAATATTTGCTAATGCGGGATGCTTTCCGTGAAGACCGCCGGGGCAATTCGAGGCGGATGATCGCTCGCGCGAGAAGCGCGCCGGTGGTCGGCCAGCAGCGCCAGCATCGAATTCCGGTCCAGATGGTCGTGAAAGGTGCACAGCGAGAGCGCATCCAGAGAGCGAATGAAATCATGAACGCGGCGCTGATACTCTGAGACCGCCGTTGGCTCGGCGGTCTTCCCGTACGCCCAGGACCAATCCGAGACCCAGCGCAATAAGGGGGCGTTGGGGCGCACCGGGCCGCGCTGGAGAGTCTCATCCGGCTTGATCAAGGAAGAGAGGCAGTTGGGCGCGGTCAGAAAAACCAGCCGTCCGTTGCGCAGCAAGGCTTCTGAGCGCAACCCGCATTCGCCAAGTTCCTGCGCCAACTCGCGCAGAAACTTCGGCCCCGCCATGGCGACAACCTGCTGGCCGATTTGCAATCCTTCCACCACAAATTGAGAAATCTGAGTCAGCTTTTCATCTTTTCGAACCACCACTCGGCATACTGCGCAAGACTTGACATGATTAATCATATTTTCTGTGGATAACATATGTTTTCATTTTGTTGAAACAAAACCGCAAAGTCAACGACGTATCACATTGAGATGCAATTTCAAATTCCGAATCCGTCAGATGCCTCTTGACAATTTCAAAAAAATTGGGTTTGTCCCGCCGGTTTAATTCTCAAAAGCTCCTTTCCGTCGCACAATCATTGCTCGGTTGCACCGAGGAGAGTAATTTGAAAGTTGTGTCTATATAACAGCCGTCGCCGCCGCTGTGGGAATGTGGGAATCCGGCGTGCTTTTCGCCGGATTTCCAAGCGCGGTGGAAAGAGTGGGAAAACTTGCCTTTCGGTTTTCCACGCTTTCCATAGCGCGTCATTTCCACAGCGCAAGACCAAGGGCCAAAATAAACTTTGGATGCTTTCGCCGCT
>CADDZJ010000088.1 GCA_902812415.1 Acidobacteriota bacterium | reverse complement strand
ACAACAAACACCGGGTTGTGCTATTCTCGGTCAAGCAAAAGCCTCCTCGTCTGGTTCAAACCCGCATCAACACCGTGTTTGTACCACAGGAGGCTTTTCTTGTCTCCAAAAACGTGAATTATCGAGGCTAGAACTCTCTGTTTCCCGGGGGCTCAATCGGGGTGAATTCAATCAAAAGGAAGGACCATCCTAGAATCCAATCGATCATCTGCCTGCTCTCTTGCGCTGCTTTTCTTGTCTCCCTTCCTGCCAACACTCTGGCGTTTCCGAAATGGCCGAAATGGCGAGACAAAGCCTTTCTCGAAAATTTGACCTATCGATGCTTTCTTTTTTTCTGGGAGCAGGCAGATCCCCATACGGGCCTTGAGCCTGACCGCGCGTTAGTAGTCGGGTTGCCGGAAAAAGGACATCTGCGCAATATCGCCAACGTCGCTGCGACCGGTTTCGGATTGACTGCCGTTTGCATCGGCGCTGAGCGGCATTGGATCACCAAGAGTCAGGCGCGAGAGCGAATCCGAACCACGCTCGAGTTTTTAGCTTACCGAGCTCCTGTGGTGCATGGGTGGTATTACCACTGGATGGATAAAACCACCGGGCAGCGGATTCTGCGCAGCGAGATTTCTTCTATTGATACCTCAGTGCTCCTAGCGGGCATACTGACTGCGCATCAGGCTTTTCCCCGCGACCGCGAAATCGTGCGCCTGGCCCAACTTATCTATGAGCGGGTGGATTTCCCGTGGATGCTCAACGGCAATCCCGATCTGCTCTCACACGGCTGGACGCCCGAGCATGGATTCCTTCACCAGCGATGGGACTCCTACAGTGAACTGATGTTGCTTTATCTGCTGGCTATCGGTTCTCCTACTCATCCGATACCCGCCAACTCCTGGTATGCGTGGCGCCGACCTCTCGTGCATTTTGCGGGCTATGCCTACGTCGGCGAAGGACCGCTGTTTACACAACAATACGCCCAGGCTTGGGTTGATTTTCGCGGGCGACGCGATCAGCCGCCTTCGAATGTAGATTTTTTCCAAAACTCCATGACTGCCACTGAAGCCAATCGCGCCTTTTGTATCTCACTCCATCGCGCTTTCCCTCAGAGCTACTCCGAGAACATCTGGGGCATCACGGCTTCGGACGGACCTCATGGCTACATGGTCTGGGGGGCGCCCACAGAGCCCTTCATGGTTGATGGCACCGTAGTGCCTTGCGCTCCCGGCGGATCACTTATGTTTCTGCCTCGAATCTGCCTGACGGCACTTGAAACCATGCAAGCGCGTTTTGGAAATAAGATCTACAGCCGGTATGGGTTTGTAGATGCCTTTAATCCCACCATCGGGTGGGTGGACCCCGATGTGATCGCCATCGATACCGGCATTACACTTCTCAGCGCCGAAAATCTCGCTACAGGCGGCGTTTGGCGCTGGTTTATGCGCAATCGCAGCATCCAACACGCCTTGGATTTAGTGCACCTCAACCGGGAGCATAACTTCCAGGGGGCGATGGGGCGTTATCGAGCGGCGCGGGATTGGGGGTTGTCAAAATTGCACTTATAATGGCATTTTCCACCTGGAATTGCCCGCCGGCGATCCCAAGCCGCAATCAAGCGCTTCTGAACTGACGGATGAGAATCGTTTTCACATCGAGATGAATCAGCAATGACCCAAGCCGGATCAAATCAGGGAGGGTTACTGCCGTGCTAAATCGCCGACAATTTATGTCTTCCATGAGCGCCGCGCTGGCCGCTTCGGGCGGGAAGGTTCTTGCCGGGCAGGAAAGTCAAGAACCCTCCCCGGCCCCGCAAAGGCCCCAGCAGGAGAGTTCCTCCTTACTCACCATTGATGCCCACCGCATGATAGGGCCCTTTCCGCACTATTGGGAAACCTTGGTCGGATCGGGCCGCGCGGTTCTGGCGCTGCGTGCCGACTATCAGGACGATCTCAAGATAGTCCATCAAAAAACTGGCATGGATTCGGTGCGCTTCCATGGCATCTTCGATGACGACGTGGGCGTTTGCCGCCTCACGCCGCGCGGCGACGTCACTTATAACTTTCAATACGTCGATCAGATTTATGACAGCTTGTTGGAAGCTGGCGCGCGGCCTTTCGTCGAGCTTAGCTTTATGCCGCAAGCCCTGGCAAGCGGCAGCAAAACCATCTTCTGGTACAAGGCCAACGTGACCCCGCCCAAAGATATTCAGGCCTGGTTGGAAATGGTCACTGCATTCGCGCGCCACCTCTTTCTGCGCTACGGCGGCTCGGAACTCAGCCACTGGCTTTTTGAGGTTTGGAATGAGCCGAACATTGATTTCTGGGCTGGAACGCAGGAGCAGTATTTCGATTTCTACCGCCATACCGTCACGGCTCTAAAGGCGGTCGATAAGCGACTGCGCGTGGGAGGGCCCGCAACAGCAGAGGCGGCGTGGGCGCCGGACTTCATCGAATACTGCTCCAAAAATGATGTCCCACTCGACTTTTTCAGCACGCATATTTACGCCAACGATCCACAGAACAAGGTCTTTGGTCGCGATGCCCACTACGCGCTGGAAGACGTAATCCCCCTAGCGCTTCAAAAAGTGAAGAACCAGGTGCGATCCTCCGATATGCCTCACCTTCCCATCTACATTACGGAATGGAATTCAACGTTCATGAATGATCCTACCCTCACCGACACATCGTTCAACGCCGCCTTCATCGCACACACGCTTCAGCGTTGTTCAGGGCTGGTAGACGCAATGTCGTACTGGTGCTTCAGCGATGTTTTTGAGGAACAAGGCGTCGCCCAAAACATTTTTTATGGAGGTTATGGGATGATCGCCATGCGTCGCATCCCCAAGCCCTCTTTTCATGCCTTTACGCTTCTCCACCGCCTCGGGCATGAGCGCCTCGCGGCGAGCGACGGCCCCCTGATCGCTACCCGCCGCGCCGACGGTTCCGTCGCTGTGATGGTGTGGAATTTGACGCGCCGCGATCAGAAAGGCAAGCCGAAGGCCGGCCAGCCGCTTTCGTTGCGGCTGGTCATTCAAAACCTCGGACATCGCAACAAACTTTCAGTCACTTCCATCGACGACCATCGCGGCTCAGCGTTCACAGCCTATCAGTCGATGGGCAACCCCCAGTATCCCTCGCTGAAGCAAATCCAGGAATTGCAGCAGGCGGCGGAGCTTCCACCGTCGGACAAAAGCCTGGTGGCCGGAGGCCACTCGACGGAAGTTTCCGTCACGCTCGCCCCCAGCGGCGTCGCGCTCCTGGAATTTGAAAGTTGATAGGGTTGCCTTATAATTCCAGACCGTAGCTCAGCAGGAACTACGCCACTCAGGGTGGGTTGCCCAAACACGCTTCAAAATCGCGTCATTTCGAGCACAGCGAGGAATCTCACTCTGAAAAATGGGGCAGTTGCGAGATTTCTCATCGCCTGCGGCTCCTCGGAATGACAGGCGGGTTGAGTTTTCACCCAGGAATCAAGATTAATTGGCAATGATGACAAGACGAGATGCGCTCATGACCGTGGGAAGTTCTCTGCTGGCAGGTTCAGCGCCTCTGGGGGCTGATCCGGCGCCTTATTCTTCGCAGAGAAATAACGGCGTGATTTTATACGATCTGCTGATCAAAGGCGGAAGAGTCATTGACCCCTCCCAGCAAATTGACGGAACGAGAGACGTGGCGATTCATTCCGGCAAGATCGCTCGTCTTGAAACGAACATCCCGGTGGGGCACGCGCGCCGGGTGATCCGCGCCGAAGGCCATATTGTCACACCCGGACTGATCGATCTTCATACCCACGTTTTTCCTTTTGTCGGACCTTACGGCATCGAAGCCGATCCGCACTGCCTGCGGAAAGGCGTTACGACAGTGATCGACGCCGGAACTTCGGGCGCTTTTACTTTCCCGGCTTTTCGCCGTTACAACATCGAACGCGACGCGACGCGGATTCGCGCCCTGCTCCACGTGGTTTCCATCGGCATGGTAGCCGGAAGCACGCCCAACATGGGCGAGCTGGAAGACCTTCGTTATTGCGTTCCGCAACTCGCCGTCCAACGCGCTCAGGAAAATAAGGACGTGATCGTGGGTTTCAAAATTCGCTTCTCCAGACAATATACCGGACCGAACGATGTGGAAGGCATGAAACGCGCCCGCGAGGCCGCCGACGAAGCTCACTTGCCGCTCATGATCCATATCGGAGGGTCTTACTCACCCCTCAAAGATTTCCTGTCCCTCATGAAAAAGGGAGATATTGTGACTCACTCCTTCAATAGCCATCCTCATGGACTTTTGGATGATGCGGGCAAGATACGAGAGGAAGTGCTGGACGCGCGACGGCGCGGCGTGCTTTTTGATGTAGGCCATGGCGCGGGAAGTTTTTCCTGGCAGGTGGCGCAGAAATGCATTGAGCAGGGCTTCCTGCCCGATACGATTTCAACCGACCTCTATACAGCCAATGTCAACGGCCCGGTTTACGACATGCCCACCACCATGTCCAAATTCCTCCTGCTGGGTCTCAGCCTTCCGGAAGTTGTCCGCAGGACAACTGAGAACGCTGCGCGGGTTTTCAATTTTGGCGCGGAAATTGGAACTCTGAAGCCCGGAGCTGAAGGTGATGTGAGCATCCTCAGATTGCAGGAAGGAAATTTCACCTTCACGGATTCCGACGGCAAAAGCCGCGCGGGAACACATAAGCTTGAGCCGGTTGTCACCGTGCGTGGCGGAAAATTGTTCTATCCCACGGCTTGATGAATGACGTTTTCGATTCAACAAACCATCAGGTTGTCAGATCGCAGCCAGCAACGCAGCCAACAGGGCCGCCCGGCGAGGTAATTCCCGAATGACGATATGTTCATTCAGGGCATGCGCTCCGCCGCCCACCCCGCCTAATCCATCAAGAGTCGGGACACCGAGCGCTGCGGTGAAATTTCCATCCGAACCCCCGCCGGTCGAGGCCTCATGAAGATGAAAGCCTAGTTGCAAAGCCAGCTCTCGCGCCTGCCGAAAAAGTCCTTCAGCCGCGCGACGCTCCATGGGCGGGCGATTGATGCCGCCGCTCACCTGGAGCTTTGCGCCGCGCAGAAAGGGCTTCAGCCCACGCAGGTTGCGCTCGATCCGCTCGCCGTCGCTCAGACGGGGGATGCGAACATCCAACCGCGCAGAGGCTGATTCGGGCACCACGTTCGGACGCGTGCCTCCTTCAATGACGCCCACATTGATGGTGAGACCCGTCTTCGGCCGGGCAAATTTCTCGATGCGCAAAACCTGTCGCACAAGCTCGCTGATGGCGTTCACGCCTGACATCGGGTCGATGCCCGCATGCGCGGAACGTCCCTGGACGGCGATTCGGAATTCACCCACGCCCTTTCGAGAAGTCTTCAAAGCCCCGCCTGCAGCCGCCGGTTCCAGAACCAGGCAGGCGCGCGCCCGGCGGGCTTCCGCCAGGATTTGAGAGCGAAAGGCCGCAGAGCCCACTTCTTCATCAGGATTGAGGAAGAATCGCACCGGGCTGCGCGGCGTTATCTCCAGGGCGCGAAGTGCGCGGAGAGCCCAAAGGCCGCACACAAGGCCGGATTTCATATCCAGAATGCCGGGACCGTACGCGCGCCCTTTTTGAATGCAAAACGGCATGCGCGCAAGCGTACCGCATTCCCAGACGGTATCGTAGTGGCCCAATAACAAAATGGGCTTTAGCCTCCGGCCAGCACCCCGGAATTCCGCTATCACGGCGGATCCCGAGCGCGCATGACGATGCACAGCGACTTTTCCCCCAAGCTGCCGCAGTTCACGCGCAAAAAATGCCGCCGCTTTATTTACGCCAGGCCGGGAATAACTGGGAGATTCAATCTCAACAGCCCGGCGCAGGCATTCCAGCATCTCGTCGAGTTGAGCTTCACAGTAGAAAAGCAGTGGCCGAGGATCCAAGTTCTTCTCCTTTTCAATTTCTGCCGGGTTGCTGAAAAATTCCTCCAGACTGTCACTTTGAGTGGCCGAAATACAGGGATTCTTCCACTTCGCGAAGTTTACCCTGAGCGAAGCTGAAGGGTTGGCGTCAGAATGACAGGCGAAGGGATCAGAATGCCAGGATGCGGGAGTTTCTCCCCGACCTGTTACAATGGAATTTCAGGTCTGAAAAATCGCGGACACACCCGCAGCGAACGCCTCATGCCAAACAAAATTTCTCTCTCAATGGTCATTCATTCCCACCAGCCCGTGGGGAATTTCGATCAAGTTATCAACGAGGCGTTCCAAAAGTCTTATAAGCCTTTCATCGACGTTTTGGAGCGCCACCCGCGCATCCGGCTCAGTTTACATTATTCGGGGGTTCTGCTGGAGTGGCTTGAGGAACGCCGTCCGGAGTTCATCCAGCGCCTGCAGGAATTGACCCAAAAGGGCCAGGTCGAACACATCGGCGGCGGCTTCTTTGAACCGATCCTTGCGGGAATCCCCCATGCAGAGAAAGTGGCGCAAATTCAGCGGCAATCTGATTTTCTACGCGAGCGCTTCGGCCAGGCGCCGCGCGGAGCCTGGATCACGGAGCGCGTCTGGCAGCAGGATTTGATTCCACCGCTGGTTGAGGCCGGAATGGAGTATACGATTCTGGATGACACGCATTTTCTGGCTGCCGGCCTTGAGCCCGGCGAACTTCACCAGGCCTATCTAACGGAGGAAGCCGGGCTGCCTCTGAAGCTGATCCCCAGCCTTCAGTCGCTTCGCTACACCATTCCGTTTCGTGATCCGCAGGAGACGCTGGCGATCCTGCGCGAAGGTCTCCACAGAGCGCCGGCGCTCTTTGCAGTGGGGGATGACTGCGAGAAATTCGGTGTGTGGCCCGGCACCTTCGACCACTGCTACACCCACGGTTGGCTTGACCGTTTCTTTCACACTCTCGAAGAAGCCAGCGACTGGCTTGAAGTGATCACGCTCTCAGACTACCTCAAGCGACAGAAGCCAACCCGCAGAGTCTATCTGCCGACGGCTTGTTACGCGGAAATGATGACCTGGGCCTTGCCGCCCGCAGCCTCTACTGCGCTTGAAGAGTGTTTTCACCAGTTGCGCCACATGCCTGACGGCCAGCGGTTTCTTCGCTTCCTTCGCGGCGGACAGTGGCTCAACTTTCTGAGCAAGTATCCGGAGTCGAATCAGAATCACAAGTTGATGCTGCGAACCTGCCGCCGCTGGCATCAGGTCAATCGCATCGTGGCGCCCGGGACTTCTGAACGCAAACTGTTAACCAAAGCATACAGTCACCTGCTGGCGTCCCAGTGCAATGACGCTTATTGGCACGGCATTTTCGGCGGACTCTACGCCCCACACTTGCGCAGCGCCGTGCTCCATCATCTGATTCAAGCCGAGAGCATTCTCGACCGGATCGAAGGATTTAACTCCGGCGCTCAGATCGAAGTGAAAGACTTTGACGTGGACGGCCAGGAAGAAGTCCTGGTTGACCATCCAGCCTTTGGACTGGTCGTTCGCCCGGGAGATGGGGCCGTAGTCTCAAGCCTGCGCTTCAAGCCTCGAAGCATGGAGTTAATCAACTCGCTCGCGCGGCGCCCCGAAGCTTATCATCGGCTCGTTCATGAACAGGCTAGCGAGCAGAACCGATCGGGCGGCGCGCCGGCTTCAATTCACGATCAGATCCGGAACAAAGAATCGAACCTGGCTGCGCTGCTTCGCTACGATCGCGATGCCCGTCACGCGTTTCGCGCCTATCTCTTTCCGAGCGAAAGGAATTGGCAGGATTTTGACAATCTCAGTCTGGATGAGTGCGCGGGGCTTGCTCGCGATCCGTGGCAATTGACTCAATGGATCAAGGTTCCGACAAGAATTGAATTGCAGTATGCGGGAACCGCGTGGCTCAATCAGCGCGAATTGAATCTTTGCGCGAGGAAGATTTTTGAAACCAGCGCTCAGGATTCCACCTGGAGCGCTCAATGCGCTCTGAGCCTCGCTTCTCAAACTTCGGAGCCGGCGCGCTGCGCGCTGGGCATGGAGATGGTGATTAATCTGCTTGCGCCCGACAGCCCGGATCGATACTTTAAGGCTGGCGATTTGCGCCACCTATTGGGATTCAAAGGCGAGATTCCCGGATCACAGATCTCTCTGGTGGATGAATGGGCGCGCCTGGAAATCGATCTCGACGCTCCTTCGGCGAGATGCTGGTGGATTGCGCCCATCGAGACGATTTCACAATCGGAGTCGGGCTTTGAACGAGTTTACCAGGGCTCGCGGATCATGCCGGTGTGGGACCTGGAGTTGAGTTCCGCGAGCGAGACGGTTTGCATGTTACAGATGGAAGTCAGGGAACAACAGAAATGAGTGACGAGTGAGAAGGTGTGAAAAAATCAGGTGCGGCTGTCACCCTGAGCGATAGCGAAGGATCCCCGTATTTTGTTTTCAGCAAAATACCGAGATGCTTCACTGCGTTCAGCATGACAGATTCGATATTTTCATACCTTCTGACGAGTGGCGAGTGATAAGTGAAGTGGAAAAGACCCAAGCGCCAAGAGCAATCTTCACTCTTCACTCGTCACCCTTCACGGCCGTTCAGGCCGCACCTGAAAGTTATCGAATTCCGTTCGGTTCCATCCTGAGCCTATTCCCGCCATGCCATGCGCGTGAGTTGAGTCGCTCACATGGGCCACGGTCTTGCCATCCATTGAGGCGGTAATCTCAGAGCCCTTAAAACTCAGCGCCAGATGATGCCAGGTGTTGAGCGGAAACGAGGCCGAGCCGGAAGCCAGCGTGGCGGTGGGCGCTTTATATTTGGCGTTCAGAAGCTGCCATTGTCCGTTTTGCGCAACGCTCAGAATATAAGCGCTCGGCCACAAGGCTTTGGCGTCTTTGAAATTGTCGGCGGAGTCGATGCGGCCCAGAATGTCGGCACGCCCGGGTTCCTCCATCAGAACGTCCGCGCTCACTTCGTAGTCCGTCCAATTCACGTCACCCAGCAGGGTGTAGGGATCAGGCGTTCCGCTCCAGGGAATCGGCATCTTATCAATCACCTGAAAAAGGCAGCGGCCTGATCTTCCGGTACAATGCCACACTTCAAAAGCTCCGTCCTGATCGGAAAAATATCGCGGCGCCTGGCCTTCTTCGGTGCGCTCAAAATTTTCACTGTAAGGAAATGGAAAGAGCCGCGCCCGCGGCGGTCGGGCGTCACCTTTTCCCTGCCCCGTGGTTGTTGTCAGCGAATAAATGGCGTCGGGGTCGAGTGTCATGCGAAATGACCCATTCTGCGGCGCGATATCCGTGACATGCTCGAACATCTTCGTGGAACTTGTCTCCCAGACGTGGACAATGCCTTCTGAAAGCCCTCCCGTCACCTGGAAAGTTAGGGACTGCGGCTGGGTCGCATCCACCGTTTCGAGGATCACGCTGTAATCGCCCGAACCAGGCGAGCGCAGCGTCACAAACGAGCCTTTGCCCTTCAGATAGCCGCACGCGCTATCGATATATCGCCAGCCCGGCTGCGCGAACTGGGTGGTTTGCGCCGTCGCCCAAATGGCGGGTTGCACCTCATAGTGGCCGGACCACGGCGTATTGGCGTACATCAACCCTGAGCCTGGCACGGGAAGAATGTCGTAGTAGGATGTGACCGGACTCCAGATTTCGGTCGCTGTCAACCGGCCATCGATATAGTTTCGGTTGTAAATCTTTGCCAGCTCCTCAGCGCCTTTCCAATCGCCGCGCCAGGGCCCATCTTCGCTTGACCAGAGAGGTTTGCCAATCCGTTTCGCCGCCTCGGGCGCGGTCATTTTACCTTTGACGCGAGGATAATGGACGCTGACGATATCGATGGAATCGCGCAACGTGGCGTCGTTCTTCATGGCGCCAATCATCTGCCATTGGTCTTCGGCAGGATATAAGTCGCAGCAAACCAGCTTGGTTGAGAGCCCGGCGCTCTGGAAGTCCATTTTCAGCAGGTTGACGTAACTGAACTCCGGTTTCTTTTCATTCCAGACGCCGGCGTACTGAATATCCAGATGATGCGCTTTCTGCCCGCCCTGGATGAAACGAACCTCGTAGTTCGCCATGTCCTGCGAAAAGAAATGCCCATGGCCAATCCACGCTGGCGCGCCCCAGGCCAGGCAATCAAGAATGATATTCGGATTCCGCTTCCTGGCCTGTTCCATCAGCCACCATTCATAGCCGCGCTTGTAGTTCTGATCTTCCGGATTACGCATGTGGCTTGGCTCCGAGCCATCGGTCGAGTTCACGTCGCTGCCGATTTCGACCTTAAGGTGCTGAAGCGAAGCGCCATAGTTCGGCTTGAAAAGATAATCCAGAATCTGGCTGCGATAAGGCTCGGGGTAGTCAATCAGCAGGCGGGAGGAAGCTCCCGCGCTGACGCCGCCGATGCCTTGAAAAACCCGGCCGCTGCCACGCCCGTCAATCCTGATGAAGTCCGTCCCTTTCTGTTGTTTTCGATGGCACACTGTGAAGCAAAAGATGCTGAGCAGTAAGAACCCGCAGGCCAGGAATCGTTGCATTTAAACCTACCAATAGAATTTCAACGCAAACTGGATCTGTCGCGGATCGTTCGCGCCGTCTCTCAAGGATGTGATTCGGCCAAAAGTGGATGTGTTCGTAAAATCTCCAAACGACGGGAATCCGAACTGCGGCGTATTCGTGATGTTAAAAACTTCAGTGCGAAACTCCAGGTGCGTTGTATCCGACGTCCGGATTTCTTTGAACAACGAGAAGTCCAGACGGTGGAAGCCGGGCCCAAGATACTGCGTTGGCCTGCCTCCAAGAGGCGCATAGTCCGTTTGACCAATGGCCGTAGCTACGGGTGGGCTCGCAAAAGCAGCGGGATTCAGCCATTGGTTCACGTCATGGGGACCGCTGTAGACGTTCTTTCCGGGCACGAGCAGCGCGTTGCAACCGAAATTCGCCGTCGTGCTGATGGGGCACCCGATGGTGCCCGGATAGCCATCCTCCAACGTCAAAATCCAGTTCATGGTCCACCCGCCTAACACCTGGTTGACGACACCGCCGCGGCTGCGAAGGAATCGCTGGCCGTTTCCGATAGGAAGCTGGTACGAACCACTCAGGTGAAACACGTTGGGCACATCAAAACCGCACAGACCATAATCCGCCTGAATGCCGAAATGGGGAAGGTAAGGCGCTCGATAGCCGCCCTGATTGCTATTGAGGCCCAGCAGATCGTGCATATCCGACAGGCACTTGGACCACGTGTAGTTTGTCAGAAGCGTCAAACCCCCGCTGAATCTCCGCTCAAAGTTAACCTGCAGGGAATTGTAATAATCATTTCCTTGTGTCGTCACATAGCTGGCGCCGCGCGCAAAATCAAAGAAAGGAACATAGAGTTGCGGGTTAATGCTGGGAGGCAGAATTTCGCTTGTTGAGTTCAAACCCACATCAGTTTCAAGGTGCCTGGAGTTGTTGCCCACATACCCGATCTGAAATGTCTGGTTGGGTGTCAACTGGTATTGCACAGCAAAATTGTATTCCTGAGTATAAGGGGTCTTATAATTCGTCTGCAAACCTTCAAGGCCCAGGCCTTCAGCGTTTACGAAAGCAGGACTCAAAGGAATTCCCACGAGCCCATTTTCCAATATCCCCAGTTCACCGCCGGGATAAGTGATCGGGTGGGCCGGATCCGGGGCAAAGAATGAGAAGTTGAACAGGAAGGGATAATTAGAGCCAATATCCGGTGAACCGCCAATATCCGTAAATCCAGCGTAGAACAGCCCGTAGCCGCCGCGCACCACGAGCTTGTGGGTGGGTTGATAGGCAAAACCAAAGCGCGGCCCAAAGTTGTTCAGCGGTGTATTGGTCAACCCCGGCGTGCTGCTGTAAGCCAGCTTGATGCCGTCCTTGGCAAGCGTGGCTGGAAACGAGGGTGAAAGTGGTGTGTTCTGACGCCGCGTAGTGATGAGATATTCGGCGCCACTTCCCGGAATTCCCGGAATCATATTGGCCTGCGCGCCATAGCGCTCAACAACCTGGCCAAAGAATTCCCATCTCAGGCCCAGGTTCAAAGTTAACTTCGGCGTAACTTTCCAGTCATCCTGGAAATACGCGCCGTAATAGTGGCGCAGATCATCGGGGCCGGTAAAGTTCGAGGCAAACACGGTATCGGCTCCGCCCACATTATTAAATCCATCAGGCACAGTTGAAGTTGCGGGAGTGAGGAGCAATTGCGCCAAACCGGTGCTGCCGCCTCCAGCGGAAGGCACTTCGGTGTATGTTCCGCCGAAGTCAAATTCGCCGCGCGGCCAGGCCGGGGCAAACCAGGGAAAGCGCAAGTGCTGCATCTCAAAGCCGCCTTTGAAGGTGTGAGCGCCATAAATTTTGGTGAGATTCTCAGTCAGTTGAGAAGTGTCGCTGACGCGTTTTCCAGGAACAAAGGCAGCAGGCCCCATCGAGGCAAGACCGGAGATGTCAATTTTGGGTAAGCCGCCGTTCTTCGGAATCTGTGGGATGCCCTGAATCCCAAACTGCGCCGGAATGCCCATGGTGTTCGCAAAGGGCTGAAGCTGATCGGTGGTTAGACGGCTGAAGCCCAGCCGAAACTCGTTAATCGTCGTGGGATTGAATGTGTGCGTCTCGCTCAAAACTGTATTGATGCTGATGTTCAGGAAGTCATCTTGTGAAAAGCTGCTGCCGTCGGCAATGTTGCGAAACGGTCCGGGAACAAAATCGGGATTATTGGCATAGCTCACGCGGCCAAAAATCTGATCCTTACTGCTGAAGTTGTGATCGACGCGCGCATCAAATTGGTTCGTATCGTTGCGAATGGAAGGGTCAGTGGCGTAGTTACTGAACAACCCGGGAAGGTCAGGATTGGGATAGAGATTCAGCAACTTGACCGCGTTCGGATCAAATCGTCCAGCGGGAAGAAGATTGAGCAGCGCCTCCTGCGCTGGCGAGGTGAAATTCGTGACGCCCACCAGGCTGCCTTGATAGAAGGGATCGCGGACGTAGCCGCTGCCCTGCGCCGCAAGCCCCGTCACGGGGTCGACCTGCCCTGCCGTCACCTGGCGGGTGGTCGCCGGGTCAAACACCGTGCCCAGCGGAAACGTTCGACCCAACAGATCAGAGCGCGTGCCGCTTTGGCCGGTGATCAGGTCCTGCAAATTGGTGTAGCCGCTTGAGCGCTCAGTAGCCGTAGGCACGGAAACCAACTGCGGCTCGGCCTGGCGAATGCGAGTGCCCTCATAGTCCACAAAGAAAAACGTCTTGTCGCGGCCATTATAGACTTTCGGAATCACGATCGGGCCGCCCAAAGTAAACCCAAACTGGTTCTGGCGGAAGGCCCCTTTCTGTTCGTTCGAAGCGTTTTCAAAGAAGTTGGCCGCATCAAGACCGCTATTACGCAAAAACTCCCAGGCATCGCCATGCAGTTGATTGGTGCCAGATTTTGTGGTTGCGTTCAGCACGGCCCCGCCGGCCCGGCCAAACTCCGCGCTGAAATCGCTGGTCTGAATTTTGAACTCCGCAATTGCATCCACCGGCGGCTTGATGGCATAAGCGGCGCCATTCAGAAAATCCACCGAGTCGTTGTTGTTGTCGATGCCGTCGAGAATGTAATTGTTCTCCGTCGGCGGAACTCCATTCGCCACAAAACTTCCATTGCCCTCCAGCCCGCGCCCGCTCGGATTCTGGGCATTCACTCCTGCGGCCAGTTGGGCAAGGAACGTATAATTGCGGCCATTCAAGGGGAGATTATTCACTTCCTGCTGGCCCACCACCTGTCCGGTTGAAGCATTTTGAGTCTGAAGCTGCGGAGGCGCAGCCGTCACCATGATGGTCTGTGTCACCTGGCCGGGTTGGAGTGTGAAATTGACAACCACCTGCTGTTGCACGTTGACGCGAATGTGGACGTGCGTGGCCTTCTGGAAGCCGCGAAACTCCGCCGAAACGGTATACTCCCCGATCTTGATGGGAGTGAACGTATAGCTGCCATCCGCATTGGTGACGGTGCTGATGGAAAACGACGTTCCTTCATTCGTCAGCGTCACTCGCGCATGAGGAATCACAGCGCCGCTCTGGTCTTTTACCACGCCCCCGATCGAGCCGGTATCCACCTGCGCCCATAGCGCCGCAGAGGCCAGCAGGATGGTTCCGAAAACCCAAATAACGTCACGGAGAATCCTTTCAGGCTGTCGCATGGTCCTCTCCTTTTGGCGATTGCCAGACAAAGTGGTTTTTGCCGCGCCGAAACCTTCGCATGTCACTCTGAGCGAGAGCGAAGAATCCCTAGTATTTCAGCTTTAAACTCTGCGCAGCATCCTTTGTAGCTTTCAATAAATGGCGCTCAGCCATCGGCGAGAAAGCCCCGGGAGCCAAAAAGCTGAACACGGATGGCGGGTTGCTCATCCGGAATGCTTTTGACGCCTTCTGCCTTCCCGGAATGCCGCGCCGCGCCTCTTGCAACCTGTCAGACGTTTATCGTAAACGTTTACGATGGGACATTAATCGACTTGCGCGGCCTTGTCAAGAAGAAAAATGGCCTGGGGTTTTTCACCGGCCATCTTCAGGGAGGCGCAGACACGCCGTCCTTCGGCATGTCTGCGACCCGCTGTGGCTACTCTGGTCGCAGGCATCACAAAAGACGCAACATTTGCGCCACCTGGGGCTGTAGCGGCGCTGGCCTGAACGCCGGAAGGGGCCGGTGAGGAGACCGCGGCCCTACAGCGGTGAGCTTGTGTCCTGGGGCAATGAACCGCCGCAGAGTTCGTGGAAAAGCGAAATCGCGCAATCTGCTCACTCTTTTCGTCCTGGCGCTTTGCGGGAGGCTATTGTTTTTCTCTTCGTCGATCGGGGAATCCGCCAACCCATCGCGGTCAGGCTTGACCTCGGTTAGGCTATTGTAATAGCCTAATATGTGAAAGCGCTTCCCGGGAGCGCCCTGCCCCTTTTATCCAGGGAGACGCCTCGGCGGCCGCTGGGAGGGAGGCGCCGGAAGCCAAAGTGAAATCGGAAACGGAGAAACATGCAGCGGGTCGCGCAACCCCTCACTCCTATCCCCTCCTCTGCGTGGAGAGGGAAACAACGAAGTTGGGGTGAAGTCATTCTCGATGGAAAAAGAGAATGTTTAGGTCTGATGAGCGTGAAAAAGAAGCTACTTTATTGAAAAACAGAGATGTTATTGGCTTCTTGTTCGATCAGGCCTTACGAACAATTTCCAAGGCACAATGTATCTTAAAGATAATAAAAGGCTTATGAATTTAATTTGTTCGTTTCACACAATCCTACAGAAAAGAAATGACTTAACTGAAAAACAGGGAAATTGTTCGTCATTTGGTGACATGGAATCACGCCAAATTGGGCAGCCGAAACGAAGAAAAAGGGAGGATCAGAAGTTGTACTACTAAGGGTCAAAATGTTTGTGGCTGGCACAAACTTTCCTTGTGTGGCACGAGCGTCCCGCACGTGTCCACGGTCGAGACGGCCGCGCCACATTAGTTGCGGCCCTGCCGCGCTGCGAAAAAATCCCGCTGCCGTAGCGGCGATCTGTGATCGCCGACGCCCGCGATCACAGATCGCCAGGTTTTGATTTTCAAAAACTTCGGCGAACATAGTTCGCCGCTACAACGGCGCGGATTCATTGATTGACACCTTCTCACCCTTCACTTGTATTCTGAGGCCGTGCGCGGCCAAGAGCGACAGCATTCGAGATTTGCCGATAGGCGGCAGATCTGAAACTGGGGGAAACGGTCAGCGGCAAAAAGCACTTGACTTTGATGACAACTACGATTAATTTCCCACTCGATGTGCATTCCAACAACGGGCAGGTTTTGTTAGCCTCCACATCTGCCAGCGAGGGGAAAAACATGGGCAAGACAGCGTGGCTTTTGTTGGCTGCGGCCGCGTTGCTTGGAGGAGAGGCGGCCTTGGCGCAGGCTGGCCGGGCAAACGCATCCCGCGCGAACGTGCAGACCTCGCCGCTGGGGTCAAAGTCTCTCAACTGCGCTTTGAATACCGGCCTCTGCACCGAGCTCAGGCAGCGCTATATTTCCGGATGGAGGTATTCCGGTCACGACGAACCGTCTCTGATTTTCTACTCGAGCGTGCCGGGAGCGGGCAACACCGGCGTTTACCGGATCATTTTGCCCACTGACCCTCCCACGCCCCCTCAACAGGACGGAACCGGAGGGACCTTTAACTTTCAGCTTCATCCAGCCTTCTGGGTTGGCATGGCGCTTTGTGACACGCAATCTTATCCGAACTACACCCGCGTCTGCGCGCCCGACAGCGACAGCAATATTTACGACAGCCCCGAGGCGACCGACCCGCATTACATCGGCCATCATCCCGGCTCGGCTTTCCTGGAATTGCAGTTCTACCCTCCCGGTTGGGTGGATACGCCCTATTTGATTGACGCCTCGCAGTGGCTCGTTGCGGTCAATATCGATAGCGACGGCGAAAGCCTCACTCAGGAAAACAACCAGGACTGCCTGAACGACTTTGGGGGCAGCCCGGAGAGCGTGAATTTCGCTTTCATCACGCATGACGGCATTCCCCTGTTTCCACCGAATCCCCTGGGCGTCTCTTTTCCCTCCGCCGTGTCCAGGTACGATCTCAATCAGGTGCTGACCCTGAATCCGGGCGACGTTGTGGTGGTCATCCTGCGGGACACTCCCCAGGGATTGCGCGTGACGGTGAATGACTTGACCACCGGCGCTTCCGGCGCGATGACCGCATCCGCCCAGAACGGGTTCGGGCAGGTGGTTTTTGATCCGAGCGCCAAAACCTGCTCGGTGAGGCCCTACAGCTTTCACCCGATGTACAGCACTTCCACGGTGCATACGCGCGTGCCCTGGGCTGCGCATTCCTACAATACGGCGTTCTCCGACGAGATCGGGCATTTTGAGTATTGCGACCAGGCCGATCCCCAGACCCTGAATTGCACCAGGGCCGGCGTGGACGACACAGCTAATGGCGATGGCCTGGACGCCGATGACGCGCTTTGCCTCACTCCCTCGCTTCAGGGTTTCCCGCCTCCTCCCTTCGCCCAGATTGGCGGCTGCACTGCCACCGAGGCTGATTTTGATGGAGTGTCGTATCAGAACAACTGGCCTGGAACATTTCGGAACGCGCAGGAGGATTTTCTGGTTCACCCTACGCCCATTCGTCTGATGAGTCCCCTCTTCCGCGGCCCAAACGGTCTTGAGAACTACAGCCAGGTGGGATTTGAGACGGATCTGCCCGGGATCGAATACGCCACCCACCCGGCATGCAACCAGCGCACGGGCGAGAACTGCGTCAATCCGCCTCCGCGCGCCAGCTTCTACCCGTTTTACTCAACCACAACCCTGGGCGGCTTTTGTTTCTGGCAGCTTGGCGGGGATTATATTCCGGGCACGACAAACAATTTCGGCGGCAGCCCGCAAGCCGCTTTTGGCAGCCTGGTGGCTCTCGATTACGCGACCAGCAAGGGCGGCAGCGTCTCGCTTGACGAAGATTTTCGTCGGATTCTTTCCAACAATCCGTGCCCTGCGCCGGCGACCTTGCCGTAAAGGTCGGAATTTTACAGCAGAGGTGAATGCTGCAACCTTACCGACCTTTACAAACTTCTGAAGCGGCGCTGTCCCTTTATTTCGTTCAGGGCAGGCTCTCAGCCCAGCTTGCTGTAGCGGCGGTGTTCCCACCACCGGTCTCGTCGTAGAAAGCCGCCGGTGAGGACACCGGCGCTACAGCAACGGTCGTCGCTATGAACGGTCGTCGCTATGAA
>CADDZJ010000087.1 GCA_902812415.1 Acidobacteriota bacterium | reverse complement strand
GATGCTGCAAGAAGCTGGACAGGGGGAGGGTCGCTCGGTGATGGTGTCCCTCGTTGCGGTGGCTGGAGGGCCACACACACGGGGACAAAGAGCTGAACGGGGAGATTGGTCGCTATATCACAGATTTCGCTACGAAGGAGCACCTGGTGGGCCGATGGGAGCGGGATTTGCTCCGCTCGCCTATATAAAAGGGAACTACGTATTTATACAAGTCTCCCCACCGGGCAGGCCGTTCCGAAATGCGCCTCAGGAAAGCGAAGTCGAACTCGACAACCGCCCTCCTGATATTCCTATCGGCGAATCGTCTGGGCCATTTTACATAGTGGCTGCTAGCAACCGGTTCTTCGTAATCGCTTCTACACCTGGGCATTTATCTGTTTATATCCATGATCGAGTACTAAATAAGTGGACCGAATTACATACTGATGCAACAGTTCCGTACGCCCGCCGGGTTTTCGGGCCGTGGCTTGCGACTATTGTCGAACGCTGGCGACCAGGAGACCCCGCAAACGCCGAGAGCCCAGGATGCGACAACGAGAGAAACTGGGGAACTAGGCTAATGCCCAACGTAAGAGAAGCGTACGCTTGTGGGCAAACAACTGACGTTTACATTCCAGGCGCGTTGACTTTGGACAATCTCATCGACAGAAGGAGAATCGAAATCCACACCGGCCAGGAAGACAGCGAAATCCTGGACGTTCGTAGCGACGGCTTGGTTCTCTACCGCGTGAACGATTCCATTTACTCGGCACAAATCGAAGGCGACAACTTGTCTGCGCCCACGTTGGTCGTGAAAGATGACGACGTGCCCGAAATCCATTGGGCCTTCTGGTCGGAGGGCGCGGTCGAATCGTCTTCAGCTACGCGGCCGCCAACGAGCCGCTGATCGAATCCCGACGCTGCGGCGGAAAAGCGAAGACTCACAGAAGGTGAGTGGATCATCTCAGGCTGCTATCTGAAAAAATACCGAGGAGGCGAATCATGGCCCGGATTCGAAAATGGCAAGAAAAGTTGATGCTCGCGTGCGCCACATTATTCTTCTCGCTTGTGCAGGCGTGGCCGCTGGGGACGTACAAAACAGCCAGCCATAACTATCCAGTTTATTCACGTTTAGTGACCGCGATGAACCAGAAACCGACTTTCGGGGTTGAGCTAATGGCGCGCAGGCCCTATGTACGCCTAACCCGTGTGGCGCGCACGCCCGTATCGCTTCCACTTACCACAGGCGCCTATGTTGCCATGGCGGGTGTGCTGGGAACTGCTGCCACACCTGCAGGAAATGGAGCTTCGGCTGGAGCAGCAGCGCAGATTTCACCCGACTGCGCCGGCTCATGTTGCAGCAGTGATGGTGGCACCACCACGACGGGCGGCGATAATTGTTGGACCGTCTACTGCTACTCGCAGTTCCAGGGGACGGAGCACATGTGCTACACGTGCGGTCACGGCACCTGCAATGCATACTGCACATATTGTTAAACTGGGAGACGAAGGCCACTAAGCGCCGTGCCAAACTTCGACCTCCGTCCGGCCCATGCGTATGGAGGATGGTTTGCAGCGCAAACATTAACCGCCCCGACATTATTATGGCGTCCCTTAACTTGCGATCAGCTTTAGCCTCTTGCAATTATTACCCTGTGCAGTTTGACCTGTGCCGTCGCCTGATCTGGTTTGCTGAGCTCAAGTGTGAAACCTACCGCCATGCAGGATTTCTGACACCCAAGCACGCGCGCATGAGCGAGGAGCGCTACGTCTTCAATCTGGATGATGTGCTTCTTCATGATCTGAGTCTTCCCATCGGCGGCGCGCCGTCCCATTACATTTTTATTTCTGCTTTCTGTTGTTCAACGCTACTGGCTCGGCTGCTCGACGAAGTGCCTGGTTGCCTGGTGCTGAAGGAGCCGAGCATCTTAGGTCAGCTTGCCATGCTGCGCTACTGGCCTGTAGCGGCGATGCCCTCACCGCCGCAGCCCGCCGGTGAGACGCCGGCGCCAAGAAGATCCGGTCATGCCGCAGAATGGGAAGAAAACTGGCAGACTTGGGCGGCACTCGCCACGCGGTTGATGACGCGCACTTTCGAGCCGGGCCAGACGGTGATTGTGAAGGCCGCCGACGTCTGCAACACGATGGGCGACGTGATCCTGGCCAACGATCCATTCTCAAAGGCCGTGCTCTTGTCGGCGAGTCTGAGAACGTCAATTCTCTCGGTACTGAAGCAGGAAGACCGAAAAAAGTGGACGCGGAAGCGGGCAACTTTCTGGCACAAAACTCTGACGCTCTTCCCGACCCTGAACAAAGTAAGTGTTCCGGAGCTCGATGATGCCCAGAATGCTGCCTACGTCTGGCTAGTGACTGCAGCGTTATGGGATCGATTCCGCAAGCAGGTTGAGCCGGACCGTTTGCTGCTGATGGAGGCCGAGGAAGTCTCAGAAAATCCAGGCAGTGCCCTCAGGAAGGTCGCTGGTTTTTTTGGACTTCCGCTTGAAGAAAGCCGGGTAAGAGAGATTTTGACTCATCCGGTGCTGAGCCACCACGCGAAGTTTCCTGCCAAAACCTATGATGCGGCGACGCGACAGAACGACCGTGCCGATTGGGAAATACGCTGTGGCGGGGATGCTGACCGCGCCATGGAATGGGCGGCAACGATTCAGAAAGAGCTGGAATCGGACGAAGTGGACCTGGGCGCCATGGCCGGGCGTGAATGTAAGGAGTTGGTGCTATGAAACGCATGAAACAAGAAGCGAATCTGGTATCGCGTCCGATGTGGGCTGTGGCCGCACTGGTAATAGCTATAACTGCGGTGAGGCTCTATGGAGAATCGCGACCGAATGCGCAACCATCGTCGGCAGAAACCAAATGCATGAGCACCCAGAGTCCCGCCGCAGAGGCGGCCAACACTCCCATGACTGCGGCGCAAGGTGCGGCGATTCTCCGTGAGCTCCGTACCATTCGGCTGTTGCTGCAAAACGGCGCGACAGCGGAAGCCCGTGCCCGTCGATCTTTTATTCCCCAGCCTGTCAAAATGCGGATCAAGCCCAGCTGGTACCGGCTCGGGCGCGCCAGCGCACCGGTGACGATGGTTGAATTCACCGACCTGCAGTGCCCCTTCTGTCGCCGGTTCGAAATGACTACCTTTGCCGAACTTAAGAAGGACTATATTGACACTGGAAAGCTGCGCTTTATCACGCGCGATCTACCCCTGCCGATGCACCCTTACGCGCTGGAGGCAGCAGAGGCGGCGCGGTGCGCTGGCGATCAGGGCAAGTTCTGGCAGTTCCGTGCTGCCGTCCTTGATGACCAGGCGCTCCTAACCTCTGATGTCTTGTTGAAGCACGCCCGACAGCTCAAGCTCAACTTACAACAATTTCAAGCCTGCCTGAACAGCGGCAAGTATAAGCATGTCATTCAGGCCAATGAGGATGATGCAGCGGCGCTCGGCCTTCGGGGCACTCCAGCGTTTGTGATTGGCCGCGCCAAGAGCGGTTGGATTGGAGGGCTTGCGATGCAAGGCGCACGGCCTTTTTCTTTTTTTCAACAAGAGATTGAAACGATGCTGAACAGGTCTTCGCCCGGATCAGTGCAAACCCAGGCCGCAGGCTCGGCGCCGTAGGCGATGCAGGGAATGATGAAGACAGAGGCTGCAGTTGAGAGCCGCTTTTTGAAATCCGAATTCTTCGAGCAAGCTGACGCTCTGTGGGAGCAGATGGGGCGTGCACTGGGAGCGGAAGGGGGGAACGGCACAGGCCCGCTGCACCATGTGCGCTCCGAGGGCGCTTATAGTTTCCTGCTGGCGACAGCCGATCAAATCTTCACCCATGACTTGGTTCTTGCATTTTTGAATCGCCTGCGCCGGTGGGGAAAAGAGAAGCTCGATGCACGGCGCGCGTCAACACCGCAGATTCACATCTATGTGGAAGGGTGCTGGCGCGAATTAGCACCGGACGCGGTTCGAATTCAGTGGCACTACCTTTATTCGCTGACGCGCAGCGTGGCGCCCACCGTTCGGCTTCTGGAGGAAGATGGTGCGAAGAAGAAGCACTTCGGAATTTCTCTGAATCGCATTGCTAACCTTCAGTTGCCTTTCAACCACCTTCTCGTGCACGAAACGAGTCAAGCTTATGCGCTGGACGGCCCGAAGCGCGTAACGAAACCGTTGGAAGGCACGATCCTGTTACACGGTTACTTAGGGTGATCGCATCGACAGCATCACTATACCCGGATGGCTGGAATCCTGTTGAGTCCCGCCCTGATGAAGATTGCCCTAGGTCTATTTCATTTTAACGTCCAATACGTCGCAGGTGATCCTGCTGCCTATCATCGCTACTGCACCCAGGTAGTGCTGCCATTCCTTCATGCAATTGCTTCGTGCAATGAATTTCGCGTTACGTTCGAGATGTCAGGGAACGGGCTGGAGTTTCTGGCGGAAAATTATCCAGCCGCTATCGACTTGCTTCATAGCCTGATTGCCGACAACAAAATCGAACTTGTCTCTTCCACCTCTACCCCAACTCTTTGGGTTGCTTTCCCATGGCGTGATTTAGAGCAGTCAATTAAATTGAATCGAAAAGTCTTGGAGCGGCTCAATCTTCCCGTAAGTCGGATATTCTTTGCGCAGGAGGGCTTTTTTGGTTCTGGCCTGAAGGTAGTGAGTGATTGGTTCGATATCGCAGTTTGTAAAGATGACACTCTACGTATGCTTGGGGGTGCCGCGGAGGTCCGTCCCTTCTACCAACTGGGTAAGCTTACCGTCATAGTCGGCGCCAATCATTTGCTGAACGAATTGCTTGGAAGCATTATCCGGGCAAGCCAAAAGGTAAGAGCGATGGAATGCAGCTCGTTTTACGAAGCGCATATTCGGGAAGCGGTTAACACCGCTTCACACTCCGCCGCAGAGTGCATTGATGGGAACACCGCTGGTATGCAATGGCACTGGTATCATCTAGGCAGCGCACATCATTTCACCACACCAGCATCTCCACAGAACTGGGAAACGTTCTTTTACGATCCGGGTTGGATGGCACTAAGCGTAGGGGTTTTCGACCAACTCTTGACCGAAGGCTACCGACTCGGTTTCATTCGTGAATTTGCACGTTGTTTGAAGAAATTGCCGCTTGAGCCGCTACCAAGAATGCTTGAAGGCAGTTGGAATCCAAAGCGCAGCGGCGGCGTTTATGTATGGATGGGTCGGCAGCAGCACCGTTGGCAGCGGGCGCTAGCGATTCTGATGCTTGCATGGCGAGCACGCACAACTTTACGACAAGCTGAATTGGCACTCAACGGCGTTCCAGACTTGAGTATGCGGCAGGAGTTGCAGGGAGAAATCGACGAGATTTGGAAACAGCAGATTCTGGCAGAATCCAGCGACCCGCTGGGTTGGGCGCCACTGCCCTGTGAGGTCAATTTTGGCCGCCAACAGGGTGAGCGTGTTCTTAAAACGTGCGCCGCATCGATGAGTCGTTTACCGCGAGTCGTCGCACAAATTGAGAAGCGAATGGGCACTCGCATAGCCACTCCGCTGGTCGCCACCGAACTGATTGGCGCGGAAGGAAATGCCGAGTGGTTTCAGATCTCTAAGAGCTTATACTTGTGTGAGGCTAGGTTCCGGGCTGTGCAAAGGGCTTGCGGTATTCGATTTAAGCGTAATTTAGGTTCAACGATATATTGCCCTAGCGGTTCCGAGCAGCAACCGGTCGCCATAGCCTTAGACGAATTTCAACAGTCCGAATTCTATTTGCCTCTAACTAATGGATTTATCAGCCTGCACCACGATTTACATCTGATCCGGGATAATTGCTCGGCAGCAGTTGCAGCACGTCTTTTGAAGCACGAACCTTGGGTGACATTTGCGGTAGAAGGGATACTGGAAGGACGTCTGTATCAATGGCGCTTTTTTCTGCTTCAGGGAACAGTCGAAGATGCGGTACGCACAGCAAACCAGATCAATAGCATTTGAGTCTGAGTCACCAGTGCTGCACGGCTAACCCTTCTTCGCGGTAAAGCTGGTAAACCCGCTTGGCATTCACTCTCCTCCCGTCGGAGTATCACCGTCAAGCGCCGATACCCGAACCGTCGCCGTTCGCCAGCAAACTCGCGTAGTTGTTCACGCAGGAGGGGGGGCCTGGTGCCGGGATTGAGAGCGACAACTCGACCGCCTCATCACCACCAATTAGGGCAGGTCAAAAACACATCCCCGCCCATACTCCGACACGTCCACAGCGATGCGTTTCACTCATTCGCATCGTTCGCACCCGCCATTCGACTTCCAAAGAGGTGTTCCTTTATAATAAATTCCATCCTTGAGACAGGACTGTTGCGATGTCTATACCTATCAAAAAGAAGCTTGAGGAGGAGATTCAGACCCTGGAGCGCGAGCTTAACCACGAATTGCCGAACGAACTCAAGCGGGCCAGGGCGCTGGGCGATCTCAGCGAAAACGCCGAATATATTATGGCCAAGCAGCGGCAGGAATATGTCGCGGCGCGCCTGGCCCAACTCAAGAAACGGCTGGCTGACCTCTCACTGATTAACCTGGGCAATATTCCCAAGGATCGCATCGCTTTTGGCACACGGGTGGTTCTTTATGACGTTGACCGCGATACCGAAGTGGAATATAAGCTTGTCACGAGCGAAGAGGCGGATGTGAGCAAGGGGCTTATCTCAACGACTTCGCCGATTGGCCGGGGTCTGATGGGGAGAAAACTGGGGGATACGGTCACGATTCATACGCCTAATGGCGCTCGGGAGTTTGAAGTTCGATCCATGGTGACGATCCACGACGAGGCGTAAGGCAGGAGCGCATACCGGCAGGGACCCGCAAAAACCTATACCGGCAGCCTGATGCCACGAAATCCTTGTTGCAGGCAGAGAACTTTTACCTCTCTTGGAAGTCACCCGGCCGATCATTTCCGCGAAGCTTGTTCCCGCGCAGGCGGGAAGCGGAAATCCCTGGCTCCCGCTTCTCCGTTTTTTATTTACCAAGCTTCCCTTTTCCATCCACCAGCCATCAGAGTATAAAGCATCCAGATGAAGCCAACCATGAAACATTTCGCTTCACTCCGTCGCTGTTTAAGGAACTCCGCTGCGTTGCCGTTCATGAAAAGCGAACGGGATACAAAGCGCGGCGCTGAGCGCTGGCGTAAGTTGCAACCAGATCACTGGAGAAAAAACTCCGCCCTCAAATGGCTCAGTTTTTTCCTCGTCCTGACAATTCCCCTTCTGGTTGCTCCATTCCGTTCTGCATCCAAGCCTTTTGAACCGCTCCAGGAAGTGACCGGCCCTGAGGCCGGGGAAGAGCCAACTCCCAATTACGCCTGGGCTCCCGCACTACTTTACGACATGATCAGTTCACATAACCCCGATGCGCTGAATTACCTCTATGATTCTGTCTTTGCCGCCGGCCCCTCGATGACGCCGCAGCTTGTTGACGCGCTGAAAGACGATCGCACGGCGGAATTCGCGGCTCAAGCGCTGGCTTTTCTGGGGGGCGAAGAAGCGCTGACAGCGCTTTCCAAACTGGTGAATGACCCGCGTGACTTGAACCTGCGACGATTTTACTATGGCGCGCTGGGCGAATTCGATACGCCGCAGGCCAACCAGATATTGGTTAACGTCATCCGCAACGCCAATCACGAGCCTGACCGAACCGTAACGGAAGCCGCCATCATTGCCTTGACGGTTCACTCGAACACGGGCCTCGCGCCGTCCCTCAAACAGACGGAAGCCCGACTCACCGATCCGGTGATTCAGGATGATCTTGAAAACGCTCTTTCGATTATTCAAAGCCGGGCGCGCTATCTGGCGACTTCGGCCGGGAAGAGCGCAGGAGGCTCAATCCTGCAAGCAGTGAGAGCTTACTTTATGCCGGCTCTCGAAGGAGACTCAGGAATTGAACCCGCGTCCGAGCACGCGACAACCTCTAATTCAAAGCTGCAAGCCAATGCGATCCATCCCTCCGCCCCGCAGGCAAATATCGAAATCGAGCGCCTGGTGTTCAGCCCGGATAAAAACCGCGCGCTCGTTCACGTGGTCTTCAAAGAACCTGGCGCGATTGCGCATTATAAGATCGTGTTGCAGAAACGATACGGCGATTGGACCCTGGCCAGCGTGTGGTTGGGCAGGGAGGAGGAGAGGACGGGCTTGGGCGGCGCGCCTTGAATGCCATCATCGGAACGAAGTTTAAGCCTCCCCTAAAACTCAGGCCTTGCCATGAAATATGTCATCTTCGGAACCGCCGGGCACATTGACCACGGCAAGTCTGCGCTGGTCGCGGCGCTGACCGGCATTGACCCCGATCGGCTGGAAGAGGAAAAACGACGGGGAATCACAATCGACCTGGGATTTGCTCACCTTGATCTGGGGGATGGCCTGCGGGCCGCCTTTATTGACGTCCCCGGTCATGAGCGCTTCATCAAGAACATGCTGGCCGGGGCCACCGGGATTGACGCCGTTTTGCTGGTGGTGGCGGCGGACGAATCCGTCAAGCCGCAGACGCGCGAGCATTTTGAGATTTGCCGCCTGCTCAACGTTCAGCGCGGCCTGGTGGTGATCACCAAGTCTGATCTGGTCGATCGCGATATCCTCGACCTTGTGCGTCTCGAAGTGCAGGACCTCGTTAAAGGCTCCTTCCTGGAAGGCGCGCCGATTCTCGCTGTAAGCGCTCGAAACGGCTCTGGCCTGGAAACGCTCAAATCCGAACTGCGGAATTTGAGTCTTGAATTGGCTGCCAAGCCTGCTCACTTGCCGTTCCGGCTGCCAATCGATCGCGCTTTCACAATGAAAGGATTCGGAACCGTTGTCACCGGAACTCTCATTGCCGGCAAAGTGGAGCGGGAGGCGGAAGTTGAAATTATTCCCCTCGGCCTGCGCGCGCGTGTGCGCGGCATTGAGGTGCACAACGAGCCTGTGGATGCAGCAGCAGCGGGCCAGCGCGCTGCGTTGAACCTGGCGGGAATTGAAGTAAAGGAGATCCGTCGCGGGATGGTCCTTTCGCAGCCGGGAGAGCTCCAGGCTACCCGGCAGATGGATTGCATTCTCACGCTGCTTCCTACGGCTCATCCTCTGAAAACTCGCGCTCGCGTGCATTTCCATTGCTGGACAGCCGAAACGGTGGCCGAAGTCTTGTTGCTTGAAGGGAAAGAACTTAAGCCGGGCGAGCGCACCTACGCTCAATTGCGGCTCGCAGAACCCGGCCTTTTCCTCCCTGGAGATCATTTCATTATCCGGCAATTTTCTCCGGTCGTGACGATTGGCGGTGGCAAGGTGCTGGATAATTTCCCCGCCCGGCATCGCGGGGGCGACCCCGACCCGCTTCAATTTCTCAAGTCTCTGGAACAGAGCTCGCCCCAGGATCGCCTGGAGTGTATCCTTCGCGATTCAGGCGAAGCCAGCATTTCCAAGCTCGTTGCGCGCACCGGCTGGACCGAAGCCGAGATATTGCGACAGGCCCAGGCGCTGGCAGAAAGTCAGCAATGCATCATTTTAGGCCAGCCCCCTGGCCAATTAATCCACTCGAAGGCCCTGCAGGAAGTGATGCAAAGCATCTTGGAAATCCTCGCCCAGTTCCATGCGCGCAATCCGCTGGTGCAGGGCATGGCCAAGGAGGAATTGCGTGGTCAGGCTCGTTTCAGGAAGCAGAAGCCTTCTCTGACCGCATTCCACGCAGCCCTTGAGGTTGCAAGTTCAGCCCGGAAAATTGAGATTCGAGATGAGATTGTCTCATTGGCCGGGCGCGGGGTTCGGCTCACCGCGGAAGAACTCGAAGCCAAGGAACAGATCAGCCATGCATTTGAGAAGGCCGGCCTGAAGGCGCCCTCCGCCGCCGAAGTTCTGGATTCTCTTGGCATCGATCGGGTAAGAGCGCAGAAAATTCTGCAAATCCTGATCAAGGAAAAGGTGCTCAATAAGATTTCTGACGAACTTATCTTTCATCAGTCGGCGCTTGAACATCTCCGCAAACTGCTTGCGGAGCATAAGCTGCACAGCGACCGCCTCAGCGTGCCTCAGTTCAAGGAGCTGACCGGAGTCAGCCGCAAGTATGCGATTCCTCTTCTGGAATTTCTGGATCGCGAGCGAGTGACGCGCCGCTCGGGCAACGAGCGAATTATTCTTTAGCGAAAACGCCATGTTGCCCCAAGGCATTCGCTTGCGTATACTGGCTGTGCCCTTGCCTGCTTTTGGGTTGCGGGTGGGAAGTCGCGTGAATGCTGAGCGTGGCGTGGTTAACCTGCTGAGGGTTACAAATTATGGCGACAACGAAAACAAGCGGTGCTGTCCCCCTCGCCGAAAAACGCCGATGAGGACACCGACGCTACAGAGCATCCAAAGCTTAGTGAAATCGAGAGAGCAGAGCGCCAGCTAACATCTTTAAATGTCTTCAGGAGGCCATGTGGATTCAACTTCTCAAATGGGTAGCAAAGAGATTGCGATTGTCGGGGCTGCGGCTGCGCTGTGGCTGAGCGGCAGAGATCTTTTTGGAGCCAGATGGATCAATTCCGTCGTGCGTGGAGTGCAGATCGGCGCTCAGAGTTATTCGTTTCGCGACCGCGACCTACCGGCGGCGATTAAGGGTTACCAAACGGTAGGTCTGGGTGAATGTGAGCTCTGGCAGGGCCATGTGGAGCCTGAGCGCGTCTCACGCGGGCAGTTGCGAAAGTGGCGGCTGACCGTTCCCCTGAGCCGATTTCGGGCTATTCGCGGGCAGTTTGATCGCGCCGGGGTGCTGCTTTATGCTTACAATTACAGCTTCCGTAAAGATTTTACCGATCCGGAAATCGAGCGCGGTTTTCAGATGGCGCAGGCTCTGGGTGTGAAGTATATTACGGCCTCTTCCAATGTCAGCGTCGCTCCGCGAGTTGACACTTACGCTCAAAAATATAAAATCACTGTCGGTTTCCACAATCACGACGATACTGCAAACCCGGATGAGTTCTCGACGCCGGAAACGTTCGCCAGGGCGCTCAAGGGAGCGTCGAAATATCTTGCCATCAATTTGGATATCGGCCATTTCACGGCCGCCAACTGCGATCCGGTCTCCTTTATCCGCGAGCATCATGCCCGCATTGTCACATTGCATATCAAGGATCGGAAAAAGAACCACGGCCCGGCGGTTCCATTCGGCCAGGGTGACACCCCCATTGTGGCCGTCCTGCGCCTTCTTCGGGATCATCAATGGAAAATCCCTGCGAATATCGAGTATGAATATGGACCCAAGCCCGGCCTCGATACCATCGCAGAGATGAAAAAGTGCTACGCTTATTGTCGCGAGGCGTTGCTGACAAATGGATCGCGTGGGCCGGCGCCGGTTAAGGTTTAAGGGAAATGTGCAACGACCTTGCCGCGCCAGGAATCCAAAGCACTGAAGGGAGCGCCTGGAAGCGCAGGGTAAAGGGAGCACTCCAGTGAGTATCTATTTCTCAATGAGATTGTCCCGCCGAAGAAAGCTGCTCTGGGTTTCAATTTGCCTGGTTGCCATTCCCATTGCAGCCTTTGCCATTCAGGAAATCAGTTTCAAGCCTGGATTTAACCTCTACACGCCCCAACAAGACGTCCAATTGGGGGGTCAAAACGCCGCCCAGATCGAGAAACAGATGCCGATGCTGCGCGACGCCGCCGTGGAGGGGTACATCACCAAACTTGGGCGCAAGCTTGCATCCTATGCCCCTGATAACCTCCCGGTCTACGTTTGGCAATATCACGTGGTCAACACGAACGATATCAACGCTTTTGCGTTGCCGGGCGGATATATTTTCGTGAACCGCGGCACGATCGTGGCCGCGCAGGACGAGGCTCAGCTTGCCGGAGTGATTGCTCACGAAACCGGGCACGTGGTGATGCGGCATGGCACTCATCAGGCTTCAGAAATGGCGATAGCGCGCGCGCCGCTTTCCATCCTGAGCGGCATTCTGGGATCGAGCGGTTCGGTCGCTGGCAATCTGGCCCAAATCGGTCTGGGCTTTGGTGTGAATTCCATCTTCCTCCACAATTCACGAGGAATTGAGGCACAGGCGGATGAAGTGGGAACTTATATTCTCTATCACGCAGGCTACGATCCACATGCCATGGCGCAGTTTTTCCAAATCCTTCAGCAGAAGTATCCGCAGCAGACAATTCAGTTCTTTTCGGACCATCCCAATCCCGGTAATCGCGTCAAGGCCGTGGATCAAGAGATACCCTTGCTGGGCCCCCCTCGGAAATGGATAACGGATACGCCGGAATTTGAGAGCATCAAGAGGAGGGTTGAGTCGTTGCCTGGCCCGCCGCCCGCTCGCCATTAGCATTCCCTGGAACGATTCTCAGCCCTTGCAGGCAAGGTAGTCTGATTACAGCTTAAAGCCGCTTTTGCAGATCTGCCATTTGGCTGGTACATTCAAATCGCAGGATAATCCCTCAAATGGTAGAAAACGCCCACCGAGGAGTATTCCATGAAAAATACCCGATTCTCAGTTCTGATTCTGGCTGCTGGCAACGCAACACGCTTCAAATCGGAGCGCACGAAGGTGCTCCACCCTCTAGCGGGCCGCTTGTTGGGGGAGTATGTGCTTGAAATGGCGCTGGCCTGCCGTCCCGAGCGGGTCTATATGGTGATAGGGCATGGAGCTCATCAGGTGCAGGAGGCGTTTTCCAGACCGGGACTTACGTTCATCACTCAGCGCGAGCGGCGAGGAACAGGCGATGCCGTAAGAGCAGCGCGATCGGAGCTTGAAAAGTGCCCCAGCCCTTCGGTTGTGGTTCTGGTAGGGGATGCGCCGCTGTTAAGCTCCGAAACGCTTTGCGGCCTGGTGCAATTCCACGCTGAATCGGGAGCAGCCGCAACCGTACTGACGACCAAGCTTAAAGATCCTCGGGGCTATGGCCGCATTCTGCGCGCGGCTGGCGCCCGCATCCGAGCCATCGTGGAAGAAAAGGATTGCAACCCCACTGAGAAAAAGATTCGCGAGATCAATTCTGGTATCATCTGCTTTTCCCGAGCCGAACTGCTTGAGCATCTGGACGACTTGACGGACGCCAACGCGCAGAGGGAATTTCTGCTCACCGATATGGTGCGCATCTTCAATCACCGAAAGCTGAAAGTCATGGCCTTTCCCGTCTCCAACTCGCGGGAAGTGCTGGGCGTAAACGATCGAGCGGAACTGGCGCAAGTGGAAAAGATCGTCCGAATGCGCAAGGCGGAAGCGCTGATGCGCGGCGGGGTTACGCTGGTGAATCCGGAGATTACCGTGATTGATGATGCGGTAGAAGCTGGGAGAGACACTCGCATTGAGGCTGGAGCCCACCTGCTGGGGCGCACCATCGTGGGCCGCGATTGCCTCATCCAGCCGTATTCACTCATCAAGAACTCAGTTCTGGGTGACCGGGTCACCATCCGGCCCTTTTCGATTATTCAGGATTGCGAAGTGGCGTCTGACGCGGTTATTGGCCCGCTCGCCCACCTTCGGGACGGCGCCGTGATTGGACCGGAGGCGCGCATTGGCAATTTCGTCGAGGTTAAAAAGTCTCGAATCGGGCGCGGCAGTAAATCATTGCATCTAACCTATCTTGGCGATGCAACCCTCGGCGAGCGTGTCAATGTGGGAGCCGGCACGGTGACGTGCAATTACGATGGAGAAAACAAGCATCCCACCGTCATCGAGGATGGAGTCTTCATCGGCAGCGGGTCGATGCTCGTGGCGCCCATCCGGGTAGGCCAGGGATCTTACGTCGGAGCCGGATCGACCCTGACGGAAGACGTTCCTCCCGAATCTCTTGCCTTGGGACGCGCTCGTCAGGTGAATAAGGAAGGCTGGGTCCGGGAGCATGCCAAGCGAAAAGAAAGCGACCCAGGCTCGAGATTGCTCACCGATGAAGAGCCGGCTGGCAAGCGTCGTTAAATGGGTAAATCAGGGTTGGCCCGGGAAGGTTAGCCATGGCGAAAGCCCACAGGCGTAGGACAATCCGCCCTCCAACGTCAGTTGCATTAGCACTGGTTATTAACGCCCAGGAACTAGCCTATTGATTTGCCTACCCCCCGCCTAAAATGCAGAAAAATTTACACCATCAAGGTAAAGAATTGCGGCGCAAGTGGGTGTAGGTTCTTAACTTAGGGTGGTATACCCAAGCGTCTCAAGGAGATTTTCGTAGATCTAGATTGGCATCTGCTTTGCTATATATGCATAGTGGTTACCGCATCCCATTTCAAATGGTTATCTGAAAGGCACCGAAGGGAGAAACGATATGGCCATCGATGATGTTCCAGACCCGAAGCCCAGCGTCGTCCAGAGCGGAAAATCGGACCATTCAGGGCGATTCGCGGCTATCTTTGTGATCCTCGCCTTGCTGATTATCGGCGAGATCTACTCGTTTACACGTTTCTCGTCTCTGCGCTCCGATCTTCAGTCGCAGCAAACGTTGTTAAACAAGCGAATGAGCGCGGAACTCTCCAACAAAATTCAGGATTTGCAGAATGCCAATGCCCAGTCGCTGGACGAACTGCGCAGCGAGCTTGACAGCACCATCACCCAGATGAGCAAATCGCAGAAGACGGCTCTGGCCCGCGCGCACTACGCAGGGTATTTAGTGAAAAAACTCGAGCGCGAACAGAACCAGAACGCTCAGGAGCTTCGCCAAGCCCTGGCGCAGAAGGCCGACCAACAGCAAGTAGGTTCGCTGACTCAGGATGTGTCGAGCACCAAGACCGATCTCGCGAGCACCAAAAAGACCATGGACACGCTGGCCAAAGACCTTGGCATGGCGCGCAGTAACCTCGGAACCTTGATTGCAACCAACCATCAGGATATTGTGGCGCTCCAGAAGCTGGGCCAGCGAGACTATTTTGAGTTCTCCCTCGACCAGAATCAGAAGAAGACGGTTGCGGGAATCAGCTTGGACCTGCGACACACCAGCACTCGCCACCACACCTATAACGTCGACATGTTCTACAACGATATGAAGATCACGCGCAAGAACCTGGCGATTGATCAGCCGATCTTCTTTGCGCCCAAATACACGCACCAGTTCTATGAGATGGTTGTCTACCAGATCGCACCTCACAGAGTTGTAGGCTACATCAGCACTCCGAAGGGCGCTCTGCAGGAGATGGCTTCTTCACAGACTCAACCGGCGCAAACTCAGGCTGCTCAGTAAGCTCACGTTTAAAGTGGAGCAATTCAGAGAGCGGGCTTCTTATCCTGGAGGCCCGCTTTTTGTTTATCAAGCCGAGTGGCTGAACACCGCTATGAGGAGGTCGCTAACCGTCGAGATTGTGCGAGTGTTGGGTTTTCGTAGCACGTTAAAGCACGGTCTTTAATTGGCTTGGTCCGCCGGGACTTCGTGAAGCGCTGTTTCGCGTCCACAGCAGAAACAATGTCCGGGTTGCACGTAAGTGATATTACAGACTTCGCAGTAGTATTCGATTTTATAAAGCTTTCCGTTGTGAACGTCATACATCCGCTGGACCACAAAGTCGCCGCCCGGTCCCATCGTCCCGACCAGTTGGAGTTCATGATTCAGCAGCCGCTTATCTTCCAGAGTGTGCAGGATGTAGGCGGACTGACCTTGCAGGATGTAATCTTTAGCCCCCACTTTCAAAGCGGGACCCTTTCCGGGCAGCGCGCTGAGCGTGCCGCGCAATACGATGGGGGCGTTTTGCGGTCTGGGCACCGGGCCAGCAGCGCCCAAGCAGAAAACCGACCCAACCCCCAACCCTAGAAAGCAAACTAAAATCACCAGGAGCGGCTGCACAAAGCGGCTTGCCGTACCACGCCCGAAAGCGAATTTTGATTGTCGTTTATTTTGATGGGTGAGCATGGTGTACACGCTCCGATTGGCCGATCCCCTCACCCCCTGTCCTTCTCCCCGCCTGAGGAGGGAGCGTGGCAATCTGGCGATTCTTTCTGCTCCGCTTCCCAGGGAACGGGGGAGCGCGAAGCGATGATCGAGGGGGGTAAAACATCTAAGCGAACTCATGGGATGCAGCGCTTAGTCTCTCCAGTCCCAATACTATCCCTGGTATTGCCCCACCAACACCATCGCAAATGGCAACGGCTGTTCCGCTCCTCCGGCAGGTTTTGTCTCCAGATTAACGTCCAACGCCCAATTGCCCTGATCGTCCTGCACGGCCGCAGGCAGCTTGGAACCTGCGTTCTGGCTGGCCGGGTCGAGCATCATCACTGCCGGATGGCCGGTCCCGGTTGTCAGACGGCTGGCTTTCACCAAATCATTGAAACTCAGATCCTGCGTGGGATTGCTGTCACTGGCGATGGGAATGAGCAGCAGAAAGTCGCGATAGGAGCTTACGCCCATATGGTTGCCATCCTGCGGAATCAAACCATAGCGCAACGTATAGTAACCGGGTTTGATGGCCTGCCCTCGGTAGTCTTTACTGGCGCTCGGAAAGTGGATCACTCCCACGAATTCACCCATGCTGAGGCCGCCGTAGAGAACATCCGAGGAAGCCGCCGGGCTTTTTTGAGTCGGAATCCCCTTTCTCCACCAGATCTCACAGAGCGGCGCGCCCTGGGCGTTCTCAAATTGCACCCCTTGCGATTCCAAGGTCGATTGAATCGCCGGGGGGATCTGCGACGCATTGGGCGCGCTTCCCACAACCGCTTTATAAGACCCTTGACTCCAACCCAGAGCCGCAACTAAAAAAAGGCTGGCAAACGAGAATGCAACGGTAAACCTTCGTCTCATCAGATTCGCCCTCGTCGATGGTTAAGTTGTCCAAAAACAAAAAGGGGAGCGGACTCCTTGCTCCCCCTGATGCTTCAACCTTGCCGGGTTGCAGGCTTTACAATTGAAAAGTGCCAATGTAGGCGCTGCGATCGCCCTTCTGGTTCCATACCGCGCCTAATCCCGCCCCGTTAAAGGCTTCTTCAATCGTATAAGCCGGCATGGCATGCGAAACCTTTGTCAGCGGAGGATAGTAGAGTTCCTCGTTGCCGCAGATGCTGTCCCCGGCGCAGAGGCTCCGTGTTTGGATGCGGGCCAGATTGCCGGCAACCACCGTAACCACGCCATGGTGCACGCCGCTGCCAAAGTCAACCTTGATCGGGGCTCGGTCGACCCGGACAATGTGCTCCACCAGCGGCCCGCCGGCGGTTTGAACAAAATTCACCAGCGCCCGTCGCTGGGCGGCATTCGCATGCTGGTCAACAATCACGATGGCTTTTGCGGGATAAGGATTATGGTAAGGATCGCCCAGATTATCCTTGGCCCGAACAACCGCCATCACGCTAAGCCCGTTCAGATTGACGCCTTGCCATTCGCCCTGGTTGATGGTCCAGGTCAGAATAGCCCGGCGCCCCTCCACACCCACTTCAGAATTGGCGAAGCAGGGGCCGGTGTAAACATCCGCCGTCCTGACTTCCACATAATTGCCTCGAATCGCAGCGCTGGAAGGAATAGCCCATAAAATCAGGGCTGCCAATGTTGCGAGTCCACTAATCCCAAGCTTTTTCATTTCTCAAAACCTCCTCGAACGGTCGCCCAATCTTCCTGCCCAAATTTTACCTCTCTCAAATCAGGAATTCAATTTCAATGGGAAGTTGAGGGAGGCGTTGCTTGAAAGCATTGTGCATCGAAGTAAAAAGCGTCCTTCTTATTTGATGCGCAGGCTTTGACGCGCGATTCATTATTTCCCAAAAACGCATCCACTACTGAGAATTACAAATTATCGTGACAGCATTTTCTGTAGCGCCGGTGTCCTCACCAGGCTTGTCCAAATTAGGTTTTCAAAAATGGGGCGGAATCCCCTATAAGTTGAGTTTGGATTTTCCCATGTTCAATCTCAACGATAGGAGATTCCGCCGTGAACCGAGTATGCAGCATCTTCTC
>CADDZJ010000086.1 GCA_902812415.1 Acidobacteriota bacterium | reverse complement strand
GCCTCCGTGAGGATAATTCTTGCAGCTTTGGGATGACAGGCTGATAATGAGGACAACCCTGTGGCGCTCGGGCCGAACGGCATCCCTCATGAATTGCCCATACTGTCACGCTGAGAATGACGCAGGCGAGCCGCGCTGTATTCATTGCGGCGGCCTTTTGGCCGGATTTTTGGAAGCCGAGACTTTGGCTGGGGGGAGCCCCGCGCAAGGAGCGGCCCAGCCCCAGCATCGCGCTTTTGCCGCCGCGACAGGCGTTGCCACTCCCACTCCATCCTCGTCACACAAGGAGGCCGATGAAAGCGAAGCGTGGTTGCGGGCTTCGCGATTGATGGCGTCTCTTCAGCCGGGGTCGGACTTTGGCCTTCGCTATCGGATTGAGTCTCTCCTGGGCAGGGGTGGTATGGGATGGGTCTTCAAGGCGCGTGATCGGGATCTCGACCGAGTCGTCGCGCTGAAGTTGCTCCGTCCGGAACTCACCACAGATTCGCAAGCCATGGGGCGATTCAAGCAGGAGTTGCTTCTTGCCAGCCGCATCTCTCATCGTAACGTCCTCCGCATCCATGACCTCGGTGACGCAGACGGGGTGAAATTCATCTCCATGGCCTACGTTGAAGGCGAGGACCTGAGTCATCTTTTGAAGAAGCAAGGCCGCCTTGCAGTGGAACGAATCTTGGATCTTGCGCGCCAGCTTACGGGGGCGCTCGATGCCGCCCACGCTGAAGGCATTATCCACCGCGATTTGAAGCCGCAGAATATCCTGATCGATTGTGAGGGCCACGCTTACGTCTCAGACTTCGGACTGGCAAAGTCGCTCGAATCAGCCTCCGCCATGATGACCCACACCGGCGATATCCTGGGAACGCCGCGCTATATGTCGCCGGAACAGGTCCGGGGAGAGCCGGCGGATCATCGCAGTGATCTTTACGCCCTGGGGCTGATGTTCTACGAGATGGCGACCGGCGACATTCCTTTTAAGGGCGAATCGGCGTCGCAGACGATGATTCAGCGGCTCACTCAAAAGCCGCAAAACCCGAAATTATTGAATCCGGAGTTGCCGGACTATTTTGCGCGGATTATCCTGAAGTGCCTCGAACAAGATCCTGCGCTGCGATACCCATCCGCGCGGGAAATCCTTCATGATCTCGAAACTGTCGCCAGGCCCCGGCGCGCGCACATGGTTCACATCAGCGTTCCACTTCCCCAAAGCCGGCGCTCGCGGCTGGCTGCCGCCGCTCTGCTGCTGGTTGCGGTCGGGGTGATCGCCGGCCTGCTGATAGTCCGAGGTTCGCGCCGAGGGGCTCCGCTCCCATCGGAAAACGTCGCCGGTGTGCCATCTCTTTCCGAAGGGAAATTCCTTGCCGTGCTTCCTTTCCGCGTGCTGGGCGATCAGAGCCGGCTGGGATATGTGGCGGAGGGCCTGAATGAGGCGCTCGCTGCCAAGCTTTTCAACCTGAAGGATCTGCACGTGGCTTCTCCCGATGCGGTTCAGAGAGAGGCCAGGCAGGGATCGCTTTCAAAGGTTGCCAGGGAACTGGGGGTTAACCTCGCGGTTGATGGAACCTTGCAGGGAGCGGGTGAGAAGATCGCCATTGTCGTACACCTCGAAGATCTCGCGCGCGGGCGTCTGCTCTGGGCGCAGGAGTTCACGGGCGTGCCCGCCGACTTGCTGACGCTGGAGGATCAGATTTCGAGCCGGCTCGTCGATGCGTTGCAGCTTCATCCGGCGGGCGAGGAGATGGCGCGCGCCGTTCTGCATCCTACGGAAAACGTCGCCGCGTACGATCTTTATCTGAAAGCCCGCCAGATGATGCGCGGGCTGCCCGATGCCAAAGTCACCCAGGACGCGATCGGGATGTATCAGGGCGCCTTGAGGCAGGACCCTGGCTTCGCTCTGGCGTTTGCCGGGCTGGCGGACGCCAGCCTGCAAATGTACAACGAAAAGAAGGATCGTTTCTGGGTTGAGAAGGCCCTTCAGGCGGCGCAGCAGGCTCGCGAGCTGAACAGCGACCAGGCGCAAGTCTACATGGCTTTAGGCAATGTCTATAGCGCAACCGGGAAGAATGCCGAAGCCATCGAGATGCTGAAAAGAGCTTTGGCGCTGATGCCCAATTCGGATGAGGGTTTCCGCAGCCTCGGCAAGGCGTATGAAGCGAATGGCAAAACAGCCCTGGCGATTGAAGCCTTCAAAAGGGCGGTCCGGATTGATCCCTATTACTGGGTCAATGCGGATGAGCTTGGAAAAGTGTACGACATCTCCGGCGATTATGACAAAGCGCTGAGCGAGTTTCAGCGCGTGATCGAGCTTGAGCCCGATAACGCCGCGGGCTATGAAAATGTGGGTCTCGTCGATATGCAGGAAGGGAATTACAGCCGGGCTGTGCCAGCGCTTGAGAATGCGTTGCGGCTCAGCCCGACCTTTTCGCACTACTCCAATCTGGGGGCCGCATATTTCTATGTGAAGCGCTACAACGACGCGGCGAGGACGTTGGAAAAAGCGGTTGAAATGAGCCCCAATCAGGAAGCGGTGGTTGGCAACCTGGCGCAGGCTTATCTTTTCGCGGGAGAGAAGCAGAAAGCTCAGGAAAGGTTCAACACGGCCATCGCCCTGGCTTATAAGCAACTCCAGGTGAATCCGCGCGATGCAGAGACCATGGCGGACCTCGCCATTTATTACGCCAGCGAAGGGCGCCCGGAGCAGGCCGCACAATTCATCCGCAGCGCGCGCTCAATGGACGCCGGTAACCCTCAGTATCTCTACGATGAAGCGGTGATTCAGGCGCTTGCTGGAAAATCCGATCAGGCCTTTCAATCTTTGCGGGATGCCTTCAGAAAGGGCTTTCCGCCCGGGCAGGCTGCTAGCGACCCTGAGCTCGCCGCGCTGCAAACGCAACCGCAATTTACGCAACTGGTGAACCAGTTCAGCCACGGCGCGCGCTAGGCGCTGGTCTCGACTCTCTTGCGGCGCAGCGTCCAGAGTCCGAGGAGTCCAAACCCGGTTGCGAAAAGCGGCAGCGCGCCGGGTTCGGGGACGGGATTGGCCGTCACGGTGAATGTTGGCAGGTCTGAGAGCGGAACCCCTATCTCTCCGATAAAGAAGGCGGCGTTGACTGGCACAGGATCGCCGCCGAAAAATTCCACGAACACGTTTTCGTCTACCGAGAGATTTCCGGGCGGGCAAATGTTTTCAGTCAGGTTGCCGCCAAGGGTTGTGCAGTCTACAGGGTTGTTCACCAGAGGACCGGTTTTGGGCACTGTGAACTCCAAGGCCAGAGCGGTGATGCTTGAACCGGTGTAATTCAGGAATCCGAGGCAGGCATCGTATCCGGCGCTGGTTACGCTGGGAGGGAAACCCGGCTCGTTGCAGGCTTCCCAACTGACCGTGTAGTCTGTGCCGGAATGAAGAAGTTCGTAAAGGCCCCCAACGTTTACGGGAGTGGTTGCGGGGTCAAAAATGATGTGAATATCGCCGCTCGGAATGGTGCTGGCAGACGCTCCGAATGCGAAGGCAAGAACTGCTAGACCTGCAAAAACAGCGCGCAAAACTTTCATCTTTCCCCTCCTGAAATTATTTTCCACTACAACCGACGGCAAAGCCGTAAGTCGCCTCTTGTGAGCGACAGCATGCTATGCTAACCGCTCTACTGACCTTCGCGCTTAGTAGACATGATGACTCTGAGGACGTCAAGTATCAGCGGAGATATACACAAATTGATTATGCCCTTAAAGGTTTCTGAAAGGACCGCAGCTTGTCATTTCGAGGAGCATGGCCAAGATGGCCATGCCACGACCGTGCCACGGGCGTCCCGCCCGTGGATTCAGCCCAGGTATTAAAGTGACATGCGACCAGTTCTGAGTTATAAGTTAGTAGGCGAAAAGCAGCCACAAGTGGTTTTTTTGCACCCCATCACTCAGAACTCTTCTTCGTGATCAACCCGCCGCTGGCGAGTAACGGAGGATGGCGACGGTTAAATCATCAACGGGCGGCGCCGCTCCTGCAAACCGTTTGACTTCATGAATCAGCTTAGAGCAGAACTCTTCCGGCTGAAGCCCCTGTGCGGCTGAGGCTTTTGCAATCTCGATCAAGCGCGCTTCTCCGAAGAGTTCAAGCGCCTCGTTTTGCGCTTCCGTGAGGCCGTCCGAGAAGATCACAACCTGTTCCCCGGGTGAAAGCGCCAGGCTTATGGCCTCGTAATGCGCATGGGCGAACAATCCGAGCGGGAAATTGGGAGAATCAAGCGTTTCCACCAGCCCGTTGGCACGGATATAGAGCGGCGGCGCGTGCCCCGCGTTCACAAAGTGGAAGCGGCCTGAAGGTTCGAGAACGCCATAAAGGAGGGTGGCATACATTTCAGGAGGCGTGCGCTCGCAGAGAAACGCGTTGATGCGAGTGAAAAGCTCTTCCAGGCTCAAATCGGCGGCGGCCAGCGCCGAGAAAGCGCCTTGCAGCGTCATCGACATCATGGCCGCAGGAAGTCCTTTCCCTGAGATGTCCGCCACGGTAAGTCCCACGCGCTCGCCCGGCAGGGGAATCACGTCATAGTAATCGCCTCCCACTGCGTGGCAGGGCCTGGTGACCGCATGCAGTTGAAAATGTACGGCGCGGGGCAGGCTGCGGGGCAGCAGGCCCTGCTGGATGCTTCGCGCCAACGCCATCTCATGCCGGCTGCGCTCCTGCTCGCGGGCCACGCGCAGCAGCCGGGCGTTTTCAATGATCATCGCGCTTTCGAGCGCCAGCGTGCCCAGCGCCTGGCGGTCGAGCGATGTCATCGCTGCGGGTTGGCTTGAACTTTCGAGATAGAGCACGCCCAGCAGTTTGGGCGCAATGTGGCGAATGGTTTCACCGCCCGCCTCAGCCACGGGGAGCTTCTGCAACGGGATGGCCAGGATGCCTCGCTGCCGGCCTGAGATCAGGACGGTTTCACGGGCCATGTGGCCGCCGGAAAGGCTTTCAAGCGCCATTTCCTCGCGGTGCGTTTCAAGGACGCGCTGGAGGATTTCCTCCGAGTAGCCGGTTGCCTGGGTTTCTCCGCGAACCCCTGGCCGCTGCCGCACCAGGCGCAGGGTGAGCCGGTCCGATTCATCCATCAGAAAGAGAATCCCGCGGTCAGCTCCGGAAAGCTGCAGGGCGGAATCCACCACGGCGGTGAGAATCTCTTCCAGCGCGGCGGCCCGATGCAGCATCTGGCCCAACTGGAGCAGGAAATTGAGCTGTTGCAGCCTCGGGGCGGAGCTTCCCGGGGCGGTTTCGATTCTTTCAAGCAGCCGCGCCAGCGTGGCTTCTTCCGAAACAAAGGTGAGACCGTAAGCGTCCGAGACGCCCAGGCTGAGCCTGTCGCCGTCCTTCAGCGCGCAGCGCTCGATGCGCTCGCCATTGACGTAAGTCCCATGGCGGCTGGATGAGTCTTCCAGGACGTACCCCTGCGCGCCATAAACGATCCGGGCGTGCTGCCGCGAAATCCGGTTATCCAGCAGCACCAGATCGTTATCGCTCTGCCGGCCAAGCGTAAAGGGCGTTTGAGTAATTTCCACTTCGCGCTCGTGACCCGCAGCGTCGCGAACCACCAGGCGTGGAACAGCAGTTGCCATGTTTTTATGCGGAATAAATTCGCGCCTCAGTATATACCAATTTGCGCGTCAACACTCAGCGGACTTGCGGGAGGGGGCGAGGGCGCCATTTCCAGCCGGGCGCTGAAAATTCTCAGGGCGGTTTGGTGTTTACCGCGCAGACGAATTACGATATATTTTGTAACCCTCAGAGCGGATCATCGCTCGCAGAAATGGACTCTGCGCTCCAGGAAAATGCAAACTCATGACCGAGCTTAAACCTGTTTTTCGAGTCACGTTGAGCCAGCAAGTGGCCACTCAAATTGCAGGCATGATCTCTGCCGGGCGATGGAAGCCTGGGGAAAAACTCCCTTCCGAAGCGGCTCTGTGCCAGACGTTTCATGTGGGGCGCTCGACATTGCGCGAAGCCTTGAAATCACTGGCGTTTATCGGGCTGGTGCGCATGAAAGCCGGTGAAGGCACCTATGTGGCGGATGGCTCGACAAAGTTCCTGGAGAACGCCTTTGCGCAGGGCCTTCTGACCACCGAGAAGGATATCGAAGACCTGTGCGAAGCGCGGCTGCTGCTTGAGACGGAGCTTGTCGCGCTCTGCGCGCAGCGGGCGTCGGATTCAGACCTTCAGAAGATCGCGGCCCTGGTTGAAGCCATGCAGGAATCTCTCAGCCAGGGAGAAGAGGCGTTTCTGCCTTTGGACGTGCAGTTCCACATCGCCATTGCCGACGCCTCGCAGAATCAGGTTCTGGCCCAATTGCTGCGCACCATTCGAGAGCTTCTGCGCGAGGTGGTGATGAAAAGCCAGAAAGTGCCCGGCGCCCGCGAACTCGCCTACGCGCAGCACCGCGAAATTCTCGAAACCTTGAAGCGGCGCAATCCTCGAAAAGCGCGCGTGGCGATGCGCGAGCATCTGCAAACCTTCCAGCGCGGCCTCATGGTGATGGCCAGCGCCCCTGTCAGTTCCGACCTTCAGGCAAACCCGCGTTAGTCATATGCCACGAACATTTCTGGATAATGTGTGGCATGGCCAGGATGGCAGTGCCACAACCTTGGCGCGGGCGCCCCGCCCGTGGGTTCGGTCCGGCTATTTATATGACATACGGCCAGGAGATGCATTGTCTTTACTGGCGGGTTCGAGGCCCTTGCGACCTGGCCGCCCCCGCGAGGGGCGAGTTGAGAGCAAGTTCTAATTTCTCTAGATTGAAATGACTCACACACGCCGTTTTTCAGCGCGTCTGCTACCCACGTGATGAGATTGATCGTGTTGCTCTAAAGGCATGGCGTCACAAAAAGACTGCCGTATGCGCTGCTCCGATTGGAACGTCTTAACCTGCGGGCTTCGAGAGTTAGCGCCACAAAAACCGTCTCATTTGTCTCATCCGTCTCCATTGTCTCATCCCACTCTGCTACCCTGCGCTTGGGGGCTACTCTGGGTCTGTCATTTGGGGCGCAGCGCAGAGAAGAATCTCGGCATTCGCTCAGAGTAAGCTCCGCGATGAATCTTAACGGCAGCGATAAGTGAAAAACGAGAAGGTGTGCATCAATTCATCCGTGCCATTGTAGCGGCGAACTATGTTCGCCGAAGTTTTGAAAAACAAAAACCCGGCGATCATCGATCGCGGGCGTCGGCGATCACAGATCGCCGCTACAGCGAGATTTTTTCACAACGTCTCACTGATCATTGTTTTTGCGGCTCCTCAGAGCGACAAGCTGGGCTAGTTTGCGAGCCACTGACGCCTCGATGCCGAGGGAGCATTTCATGGTTTATCCTGAAAAACGCCGAGTCATGGAAAAACGGCTGGCTGCCAACCTTGAAACCGGGGCGAGTCCCAATGATCGGCGACGGAAAAGAAGAATGTTTAGGTTTGATGGGCGCAAAAAAGAATCTATCCCATTGAAGGCAGGGATGTTATTGGCTTCTTATTCAGTCACCCCCTACAAACAATTTCCAAAATTCTTTGTATCCATAACATTCTAAATGACTTATCAATTTAATTTGTTCGTTGCGCATTAACGAACAGAAAAGAATGGACTTAACTAAAAAATGGGGAAATTGTTCGTCATTGGATGGCATGGAATGGACGAATAGAGGATGCATGCCATGCGCCCGTCCCAAAATTGTTCGTCAGGGGTCGGCACACGGTTGCTCTGAATTGACCAGGGTCGAAGGACGAAGTCCTCGAACGGTTGCTGCCTGATCGGCTTGTTGAAAACGCCCGGTGAGAGATACTTCAGGAAATGGTTACTAAGGGTGATCCTGCGGTTCAAGATACCAGGGGATGCTGATCAGCACCAATCGGCGCTCTCCCTTCAGGAGCAGCATGGCCTTCAGCAATTTGGCACGTTGGTTATGAAGAAAATATTGATACCAGTGCTGCTCCACCAACTCCGGCACCAGCACGGCAATCTGGCGGTCAGGATTCTTCTTTTCCAACTCCACAACGTAATCCACGATGGGCGTGATAATGAAGCGGTACGGCGACCGGAGCACCACGAGACGCGGGCAAGGGCATCCTGCGTCGCCCGCAGGCTTTTCGACAAACTTGGCCCAGTCGCGGCGCAGTGCGTCAGTCTTTTCATCTGTGGCCACATGAATGACTTCGACATCCGGAGAAAGGGTAAGCGCAAACTGAAGCCCTTTTTCCGTGATCTTGTTCCAGCCCAACACAGGCATCAAAACAATCGGCGGCTTGAGTTCGGTCAAGTGGAGCGGCTCGGGACAGGCGACTTCGGTTGCAACCCGGTCGTAATGGCGCCGGACGGCGAACATCAGAATGATGATGCCGGGGATCAGCAGCGTAGTAACCCACGCGCCTTCGGTAAATTTTGTCACGGTCACCACCACCACGGTGGTTGCCGTGGCGATGGCGCCCACGCCGTTCACCAGCATGCTGTGCCGGGATTTCCGGCCTCGAACCTTTTTCCAATGCGCCACCATCCCGGTCTGCGAAAGGGTGAAAGCCAGAAACGCCCCAACGGCGTAAAGGGGGATAAGACGATCGGTGACGCCCCCAAACAGGATCAGAAGAACTCCGCAAAGGATGGCAAGGACCAGAATACCTTGCGTATAAACCAGCCTTCTGCCCCGCGTGGCGAAGGGCAAGGGGAGATAACCATCCTGCGCCACCATGCGGCAGAGACGGGGAAAATCCGCAAAAGCGGTGTTGGCGGAAAGGGCGAGAACGATGAGGATGGAAGAGATCGTCACGTAATAGAATGCATTCCGTCCTGCAACGGCTGCGGTAAGTTGGGAGAGCACGCTTTCATAGCCCGACTTCCCGGGTTCGGTCGCGCCGATATGGTAGGCGTGCGCCAGATAAGCGATCCCACCCAGAAAAACGGCAAGGAGGACAATAATCGCGGTCAGTGTTCGCTGTGCGGTCTTTACCACAGGCTCCCGGAAGGCTTTCACCCCGTTGCTCACGGCCTCCACTCCGGTCATCGCCGTGCAGCCGCTGGAAAAAGCTTTGAGCAAAAGAAATGCGCTTGCCGCTTCCGCGACTCCGTGCAGAGGCGGCGGCGCCACAACAGGTTTCGGATGTCCTCCGGCCAGCAGAGCCTTCAGAAGGCCCAGGCCGAGCGTGGCGAGCATCGTGCCGATGAAGAGATAAGTGGGAATCATGAAGGCCGTTCCGGTTTCACGCACACCGCGCAGGTTGACGAGAGTGATGACCAGCAGGATGGCCAGACAAAAGGCGAGGGTGTGAGGCTGAAGCGACGGGATGGCTGAGACCATCGCTCCGACGCCGGCGGAGATGCCCACGGCGGCCGTCAGGGTGTAGTCGATCATCAGCGCGGCGGCGGCCAGTAGACCTGCCGAAAGCCCAAGATTCTCCCTCGCCACCGTGTAGGAGCCGCCGCCGGTGGGGTAAGCCTCAATCGTCTGGCGGTAGGAAAAGAAAACGATCAAGAGGAGCACAATGATGCTGGCGCTGATGGGGATGATATAGGAATCGCCGGCGGCGCCCAGCGGAATCAGCAACGTCAGCGCGGCTTCAGGACCGTAGGCTGCCGAACTGAGCGCGTCAAGACCGAAGATGGGAATGCCGGCGCTCGCTCCGAGCTTTTCGCCCCGTTCCTCTGAAGTCCGCAGGGGCCTTCCCAACAGCCAGTTCATGAACGACATGCAGGTCTCCTTGAGAGCTTATTACAGAGATGCCCTTCATGGACGAGATGATTCGCCAATTGTGATTATGACGACGAAGACTTTTCGTCCTATTCAGCTTAACAAAATTGAAGTGGGGTGGGTTGGGGGATGTGGCTGATTGGAGATCATAAATTGTCGTGACAACGAGGATTGTAGCGGCGCTGTCCCTTCACTTCGTTCAGGGCAGGCTCTCAGCGCCGAAAAAAGCGCCGGTTGAGGACACGGATTCCCTCATGGCGTCGGCTCCTTCGCGCCGGTAAACCGGGATTGGCAGTCTCGACCCTGGTTGCCCGGAAAGGGGCTGAACATGTTGATGATCGGCCGTGATGGGCATACGCGTGCGCAGGTGATTGCCCTGCGGGACACGGAGACCGGCGCGGGGAGCCGGTGTGCCGCTCAAAATCGCTTGACAACGCCGACGCCATGATAGACGGCGCTATCGAGAGACCGCCACAGTCGCTAGAAAGTACTAGAGTGCTAGGCTATTGACTTCATGGCGGCTGGCTGGTATATTAATCTTACCCTCGCTTGCGGTCCGGATTGCCAGGACCGCGAAATACTTTTCCCCTCGCCAAAAATTCTCTGAGTGCAAGCGCCTGTCATGATTTTGCGCCGCGGCGGTGCGTTGTCGCGCGGCAAATGATGTTCTGGGCTTTGGGCCGGGCTTACAGCTTAGCCGCTTTTTACATCGGAGATTTATTCCCTGCGATCATACCGCTCATGAGCGAAAAGAAATTCGAGCCTCAGAATTCACTGAATATTTTGCTGTTGGAAAACGACTCGGCTGACGCGGAGCTATGCCTGCATGAGCTTCGCAGGGCGGGCCTCAATCTTCATTCCGAGATGGTCCAGACGCGAGAGGAGTTTTGCGCCAAAATCGAGAACGAAAACTACGACGTGATTCTGGCCGATTATAACCTTCCGGGTTGGAACGGGGCAGAAGCCTTTGAGTGCCTGCAAGCCCGAAATCGGGACATCCCTTTTATCCTGGTGACCGGCGCTATCGGCGACGAAATAGCTGTGGAATGCATCAAGCGGGGTATTTCGGATTACGTTCTGAAAGATCGTTTAGCGCGTCTTCCCATGGCGATTCGGCGGGCCTTGCAGGAAAGAGCGTTGCGCGAGGAACGGGCGCGTGCCGAAAGGATGCTGTTGGAAAGAGAGCGGCGCTTCCATGCCCTGATGGAGCACAGCGCGGATGGAATCGCTTTGCTGAGCGCCGAGGGCAAAATCCTTTTTACAAGCCATTCCGAAAATTGCATTCTCGGATACACCGCGAAAGAGCGGCTGGGGGAAAATGCTCTGAAGTTAATCCACCCGGATGATCGGCGTCGCGCCAGCTCAATCTTTCAAGAAGTTATTGGGAAAGATCGAAGCAGCGCCACGGCTCATTTGCGCTATCGTGCGCGGGATGGCTCCTGGCGGTGGCTGGAATGCATTGCCACCAACCTTCTGAATGAGCCGACCGTCCAGGGGGTGGTGATCAACTATCGTGATATCTCGGAACGAAAGCGCGCCGCAGAAGAGATTCGCCAACTGAACGAAGAACTGGAGCGTCGTGCCATCGAGCGCATGAAGGATGAATTTGTTTCCGTGGTCAGCCATGAGTTGCGAACTCCGCTTACGGCGATTCGTGGCGTGCTGGGCCTTCTTGCAAGCGGCAAGCTATGCCAGCCACCGGGCAACTGCCAAAGAATGGTCGCTGTGGGTGTTGCCAATGTAGAACGCCTGGCGCGCCTGGTGAACGATATTCTCGATTTGGAACGCATCCAGTCAGGGATGATCAGTATGCAGAAGAAAATATGCGATTCGGCTGATCTGATGCAGCAAGCGGCTGACCTGATGCGGCTGGCGGCTGAATCACAGAGAGTCACTCTCGCGGTCACGCCGTTTTCTGCCTCGCTTTGGGCGGACCCCGATCGCATCATGCAGGTGCTGATCAACCTGTTGAGCAACGCCATCAAATTTTCTCCGCCCGGTTTCGCAGTCTGCCTCAGCGCCGAACGGGTTGAAGGCGAGATTCGCTTTGAGGTTAAGGACCACGGGCGCGGCATTCCGGCGGGCAGCCTCACGCGCATCTTCGAGCGATTCCAGCAGGTGGATGCTTCAGATTCCCGCGAAAAGGGGGGAACGGGTCTGGGCCTGGCGATCTGCCGCAGCATCGTGACGCAACACGGTGGCCGCATTTGGGCCGAAAGCATTCTGGGCCAGGGAAGCACATTCCGCTTTGTGCTTCCCGAATACCGCGGCGGGGTTCAAGCGGCGGAGAAAAAGGAGGTCGAGAGTGTCGCGCAAAATTCTGATCATTGATGATGAAGAAGCCATCCGGGAAGTAACCCAAGTGACGCTCGAAACCTTTGCCGGATGGATCATCACAACAGCAAGCTCAGGGCGGGAAGGTATTGCCAGAGCGGCTCAGAGCCCCCCCGATGCCATTTTGCTCGATGTCATGATGCCGGATATGGATGGTCCCAGCACTTTCAAGGAACTTTGTCGGAATCCGGCCACCCGGAACATTCCCGTGCTGTTTCTCACCGCCAAGGTGCAGGCGGCGGATGTTGAGGCATTTCGAAACCTCGGTGCGAAGGCGGTCATCGCGAAGCCTTTCGATCCGATGAGTCTGGCTCACGACGTTTCGAAAGCCCTGGGATGGGAGTTCAAAGAAGTCCAGCAGGTTAGTGGGAGGGAATAGGGGCTTGTTGCGCATTCTGATGGGAGGATTCTCGGACGACCTTGGAGAAGGCTTGAAGCGCCGCCTGGATGATGTGTGCGTGGAACTGCTCTCGGACGGGAATGAACTGCGCGGAGCGCTGGCGCGCGACGAGGTCTCCTTACTCTTGCTGGATCATCAATGGCTGGGTGGGAAAGCGATGAGCTTGCTTGAGGAAATTCGATCCCAGCCTTGGAGAAGGGAATTGCCGGTTTTTTATTACCTCGGCCAGGGAGCGGATGGGAGCCTCACCCGAAAGCTGGTGGGAGAGCTTGGGGTTCGGGAAGTTCTGCTGCCGCCTCTGGACATTCATGAGTTGGCTAGAAAAACGTCTGAGGCGTTGGGCTCGCCGTTAACGCCGGCAAAGGAGGACGCTGACCTGAAGATTCAATCCGCCATTGCGGATGTCCGAAATCGTTTTATGGATGCTATCCTGGAGCGCGTGGGAGTGCTGGAGCGCGCAGGCGTCGGATTCCTTGAAGGGAATTGGAGTCCAGACTTGAGAGAGAAAGCGGAACGTGAAGCCCATAAGCTGGCGGGTTTGCTTGGGACGCTGGGATTTTCCGCTGGTTCGCGCTTTGCAGCGGAAATCGAGAAATTGTTGCGTGGCGGGGCTCATCTGAGCGAGACGCAGGCTCTTCGCTTTTCTGAATTGGTGGTGGCGCTCCGCCTGGATATTGAGAAAACGCCCGTCGCGGCGCCTGCTGAGGTTCCAATTTCCGAAAAGCGCTCTTCATTGCTGATTGTGGACCGGGATGCGGACCTTGCGGAGCGGCTTGAGGCAGAGGCGGGCCGCCGGGGCTTCAAGGTGCAAACGGTTGCGGACGTGGCCACGGCGCGCAAGTCGGCCTCTAAGTCGTCGCCTGACGTCGTGCTGCTAGATCTGCATTTTTCAGGCCAGGAGCGAGAAGGCTGGGCGCTGTTGGAGGAACTTTCGCGCCGCACTCCTGCGATTCCCACGATGGTATTGACCTCGCGAGGAGAGTTTACGGATCGGGTGGAAGTGGCAAGACGCGGCGGGCGCGGATTTATTTCTAAATTTTCCTCGCCGTCACAGATTATTGAGGCGGTCACGAAACTGGTGGATCGGCTGCGCGCGGCGGATGCGCGAATTATGGCGGTGGATGACGATCCCCAGGTGCTGGCATTGCTGCGAGCGCTTCTCGATCCCCGCCACGTTTCGCTTCTTACTCTGGATGATCCTTTGCAATTTTGGGAACGGTTTGAGGCTTATGCGCCTCATCTTTTGCTGCTGGATGTGGAGATGCCGCATCTGAGCGGCGTCGAGCTTTGTCACGTGGTCCGCAACGACGCCCGCTGGGCGGAGGTTCCCATTCTTTTTCTGACTCGCCACAACGATCCCGAGACAATCCATCGCGTTTTCAGCGCCGGAGCCGATGATTTCGTGGCTAAGCCCATTGTCGGGCCGGAGCTTCTGACTCGCATTTTTAACCGTCTGGAGCGAGTCCGGCTGCAAAGAAGCATTTCGGAAATCGATCCGCTGACGGGCGCCTTGAACCGCCGCAAATCGAGCCAGGTCCTTACAGATTTTATCGACCTCGCCAAAAGGCACAGCCAGCCCTTTTGTCTTGCTATCGTCGATGTGGAACATTTGAGGAAAATCAACGATGAGCGCGGCCATGCCGCCGGGGATCGCGTGCTCGAAACAATCAGTCGCAAGTTTCAGAATGCTTTTCGCAGTGAAGATATCCTGGCCCGCTGGAACAGCGATGAATTTGTGGTGGGGATGTATGGAATGAGTCGTTACGACGGCATCGAACGTCTTCGGGAATTGCTGGATAGCATTCACGAAAAACCTTTTGAAGCTCCATGCGGCTCTGAATTTCGAGTGACCCTCAATGCCGGGATCGCGCAATATCTCGAGGATGGCGTGACGTTGGATGAACTCCACAAAGCCGCTGAGAAAGCGTTGGCGAGCGCCCGAGCTTCAGGAGGCGGCAGGATTATGGCTGCGGGGACTGAGACCGGCAACTCTCGAAGATCGAATCGAGTGGATGTAACGCTGGTGATGCGCGATGAGGCGCAATCCTCCTTGCTCCTGCACACGCTCGAATCGAGAGGTTACCGCACCCGCTGGCTACGTGATGGCAAAATGGCAAGTAGACTGCTGGCCGGCTCGCGCCCTGCTCTTCATTCGAGCGTGGTGGTCCTTGACGTGGACCTGCCAGGACTGGATGGACTTGCGGTTCTCAAAAAATTAGCCTGGGATAAGGTTCTGAACGAGACCCGCGTGATTATGCTGACAGCTCCTTCGGTTGCTAATGAAGCGCAGGCGGCGCTCGAGCTGGGCGCTTTTGATTATGTTGCCAAGCCCTTCAACCCACCGGTTGTGGTTCAGCATATCCGCCGCGCATTCGAGGCTTCCTGAAAACCTGAAGTTTTTTTGAAGATGGATGGCACTTCCCTCTTCACAAAATTCCAAAAGGCCGCAGACCTGCACAAAGCGCCGGTCTGCATTGCCTCACTGCGATTCCTCAAAAATCCGTTGCTCCCCGCACTTGACCTTCATACAATGAGAGTCGTTTCACAGCATCCATAAAGCGGAGGCGGCACATGAAAAAATGGACGCGGCGCAAATTTATGGAGGCCGGCCTGGCAGGGTCCGTCATTGCGGGCAGCGGCGTGATGAATCGACTTCCCAAACTTGGGGCGATGGAGGCAAACGCCGCAGGTGGGGCGTCCGGCAGCGAATTAACGACCGAGGAATGGAAAACTCTCTCATCCATGATGGATGAAATTATTCCTCATAGCGATGGCATGCCCGCCGCGAGCGAGGTTGGCGGAGTGGAATATCTTCAGACGCTGTGCCGGAGCCTGCCGGGCTTGAGGGATGATCTGAAGCGAAGCTTGGCAGAGGTGGATGAACTAAGCCGCGCGCATTTTGGGAAATCGTTCCGATCGCTCACAAAAACGGAGCAGATTGAAACGCTTGTTAAACTGGAAAAAGCGAAGCCGAAATTATTTGCAACTCTGCGGGATTATACCTACGAGGCGTACTATATTCAGCCGCGCGTCTGGAAGCTGATTGACTATACGTTTTATCCCACCAATGAAGGCGGGCCGAAAATGAAGCCGTTTGATGAAAGCGTGCTGGCCGAGGTTCGCCGAAAGCCCAAATTCTATCGGGAGGTGGAGTGATGGCAAGCGAGCGCACCGATGTTCTGGTGATTGGTTCCGGAGCTGCAGGGGCAGCGGTCACGAAGCGACTGGTTGATTTGGGCGCAAAAGTGGTGTGCCTGGAGCAGGGCGATTGGATGAAGCCAGAAGATTATCCTTCCACGCGACCCGATTATGAAATCGCTTTGCGAAGAGGACCTTTTCATTTCAGCCCCAATGTGCGCCGGCGGCCTGAAGACTACCCGGTGGTTGAGCGGGGAAAGAACCCGCCAGACGTTTTGATGTTTAACGCTGTCGGCGGCAGCACCATTCACTACACGGCGCATTTTCCCCGCCTGCACCCTTCGGATTTCCGCGCGCGGGCGCTCGACGGCGTGGCGGAAGACTGGCCGATTTCCTATCACGACCTTGAGCCTTATTACGACATGAACGACCGGGAAATGGGAGTGGCCGGGCTGGCGGGCGATCCCGCCAATCCGCCTCGTTCGCCGCGGCCTACGCCTCCGCTTCCGATCGGCGTGCTGGGGGAAACCATTGGGCGAGGGTTCGACAAGCTGGGCTGGTATTGGTGGGTTTCCGATAACGCCATTATCTCCCGCAATTATCAAGGCCGCCCCGCCTGCGACCTGCACGGGAAATGTATGTTCGGCTGCCCGATTGGCGCCAAGGCGTCTACCGATGTCAGTTACTGGCCTAAAGCGCTTCGCAAAGGAGCAGTGCTTAAAACCCATGCGCGCGTGCGCGAGATTACTGTTGATGCCGGTGGCCGAGTTGACGGCGCCGTTTATTACGACCGGCAGGGCAGCCTTCACAAACAAGCGGCCCGCGTGGTAGTGGTCTGCGCCAATGGCATCGGAACACCGAGATTGCTGCTCAATTCCAGATCCAAACTTTTTCCTAATGGCCTGGCGAATTCATCAGGGCTGGTCGGCAGGAATTTCATGATCCATCCTTTCAGGTTTCTGGAAGGAGTGTTTGAAGAAAGAATGAACGGGTGGGAAGGGCCCTTCGGCATTCCGGCATTCAGCGAGCAGTTCTACGAGACGGATCTGAAGCGTGGCTTTGTGCGCGGCTATTCGTTCCTTCTCGAGAGGTCGTTTGGTCCGCTGCACCAGGCGTGGGGAGGATTTGTGAACAAGCCTGTGCCCTGGGGAACGGAGCATCACCGCGTGATGCGCCAGCGATTCGGGCATATCGTGCGGGTGACCGTCCTGGGTGAAGATCTGCCGGAAGAAAGCAACCGGATTGAACTGGACCCGGAAGTGAAAGACTCGAATGGCATTCCCGCTCCGCGCGCTGTTTACAGTTACAGTGAGAATAGTTTGAAGATTCTGGATCATGGGGCGCGCATGGGCCGGCAGGCGTTGGAAGCAGCGGGCGCCATCGATATTCTGGACAGCGGCATCATCCAACCGGCGTTTCACTTAATGGGAACGGCTCGCATGGGGGAGGACCCGCGAAGGTCCGTCGTGAACGCCTGGCATCAAGCCCATGACGTGGGGAATCTGTTTCTGGTGGACGGAAGCTCTTTCACCACCAGTGGAGCCGTCAATCCCACTTGCACCATCGGCGCGCTCGCCTTAAGGTGCGCGGATGGAATTTGGGAACGACGCAGAGAATGGAGCTAAGAGGCAGGCTGAGTTCCTAACTGGACGAAAAGAATGTCACCATGATGTTAGCGATTAAACCTTGGCCCTCACTTTTATTGTTGGCATTAGGAATCTTTCTTTTTATCGGTTCTGCGCAAGAATTAGTAAGCGACCGCATTTTAGGCTGCTTTTCTGATGATGACGAATCCTGTCCGGGTGACTGCCATGCGCGGCGCCTTCAGAAGCAGGTAGCGCAGGTTTTTGTAGCCGCGGCCGCGTCGCAGCAGGGCCTTGATATTGCCGTTGATCGCTTCCACCACACCCATCGCGATCCGGGTCCGGCAGTAGTTGAGAATGCCTTCCAGATGATCCAGCAGCATTCCAGCGAGTTTCTCGAAGGGCTGCAAACGTTGCCATCGCAGCTGATCGATCCAGCTCTGCAAGGAGCGCAGCATCGCGCCCTCGTCGCGGTAATCCCACAACCGGCTCAAGCTCTCTTTGAGCAGGTAGGCTTTCATCACTCGCCGATTCAGCCGGAAGAGTTGGTTGAGCTGCCGTTTCTTCTCCGTGTTCAGGTTCACCCAACGACTTAACCTGCATTATTCGCGAACCGACAGCGGAGCAGGCGTGTGAGACGTTCCGTTCTGCTTGACGGTGGTTCGGAAGAATCGCCGGTAGCCCTCGGGCGGCGATTTTCGGTGCTGGAGCCGAGAGCAGCAG
>CADDZJ010000085.1 GCA_902812415.1 Acidobacteriota bacterium | reverse complement strand
GCCCGTCGCCACGGGTCTGCGATCCGCACCCCCGCGTGGGCTCGATCTTGAGTCGACTCTGCTATCCGGGACGGAGTCACCACAGCTCCTGAAAAAAGTGCTTGACAAGAGATCGCGGGGGGGGGGGTAATATGTAGCGGTCGAGTTGGGCCAGTCAAGCCTCAGGCTCATTGGCTGGCGTTCCTCGCGTTCGAGACTGAGGCATTACTGGCAAGCTGCAAATAGCTTTGACTTGCTGAATTTTGGAGTAGTATAACTTTGAAACAATAAAAAGACTTTGCCAGCCTGGAGGTGGATGACGATGCGACGTGAGAACGGCATTACCGTAAGGGTATTTGTGTTCGTTGGCTGTCTTCTTGTTGCCGGCGCATCCCTCCTCGCTCAGACCACCGGCACAGGCACGATCACGGGTACAGTGACCGACGCGACGGGAGCGGTGGTTCCCGGCGTCGAGATCACGGCCACGCAGGAGGCCACTGGCATCTCGCGCACCACGACGACCGATGCAAAGGGCTACTACGTACTGCCTTCGCTCCAGATCGGGCAATATCAGGTTACGGCTTCTCATTCCGGATTCAGCCGGTTTAGCCGGAAGGGCGTCATTCTGAACGCTGACTCCACCGTGGCGGTGAATATCAGTCTGAAGGTGGGTTCGACTACCGAAACCGTCACGGTGACGGGCGCTCCGCCGGCGCTTCAAACCGAAAGCGGGGCTGTCAGCACGCTGGTTTCCGGCGTTCAGGTGCAGGAGCTGGCGCTCAACGGACGCAATTTCACTCAGCTTCTTACACTCGGCCCCGGCGTCACTTCCAAAGAGACTGGCTTACGCATGGGCGTAGGGCAGGAAGGCAATCCGCTGATGTCAGTCAACGGCGGCAGGATCAACAGCACTCAATACACCTACGACGGCATCCTGGCGATGGACACCGGCGGCAACCGAGGCTTGAACCTTTTCCCACCGATGGAGGCCATCCAGGAGGTTCAGATTCATAAGAGCAACTACACGGCGGATACTGGCAGTTACGGCTACGGCCAGGTCAACGTGGTTACTAGGTCGGGAGGCCGCGAGTATCACGGCTCGATTTATGAAATCAACGGTAATGCCGCATTCGATGCGCGGAACTTCTTCTCCAGCTCAGTAAGTCCATTCAATCAAAACATGTTCGGTTACACGATTGGCGGCCCTCTCTTTCCTTCGCCCTCCAGCCCGCGCCATGAAAAAGTATTCTTCTTCTGGTCTCAGGCCTGGAACCGGCGGATTGGGCCGCAAGTTCTGAATTTTACGTCTCCACCCCAAAGCGTCTTCACTGCGCAGACACCGACGATGGCGGAACGCTCTGGCGACCTGAGTGACATCTCCGGGACCATTAAGAACCCGGCCACGGGAGTGCCGTTTCCAGGTAACATGATTCCCAGCAATCTGATTAATTCAAATGCCGCGGTCCTGCTCCAGAATTATTATCCCTTGCCCAACCGTTCTGGAGCGCCGAACTACTCTGCCAGCACTGACAGCAAAACGAACTGGCGGGAGGAACTCGGCCGAGTCGACTGGCGGCTTACGGATAGGACATCACTCATGGTTCGATATGCGCACGACTCCTGGTTGCAAAATCAAAGCATCCTGCAGCCATCGAGCGCGTCCTTTCCGACGATGCCGGGATTGCTGGGAAAGCCAGGCCAGAACCTGGTGGTGGAGTTAACGGACATGCTGAGCCCAACCACCCTCAACCAGTTTACGTTTGGATTCTCGCGCAATGGCATCACAGCGACTCCCGGCGCACCTTTGCGGCGGCCCGCTGGCCTTTCCATTCCCAGCATTTTTAACAGCAATGTGGCTGATGTCATCCCCACGATCAGCATCACCGGTTTCGGCACATTGGGGGCCAACGCCTCAGTGAACAACACCAACAACGTCTATACCTACCGGGATGATCTTTCGCACCAAGTGAACAATCACAGCTTGAAGACGGGATTTGAGATTTTTCGCATTCAGAAGTTTGACCGGTATCTTTACGCAAACCATCAGGGAGATTTCACCTTCAACGGCTCCATCACCGGCAATCCGCTCGCGGATTTTCTGCTGGGTGATGCGTTCGAATACACGGAGCAAGGCTTCATTCCCTATCCTTATCTCTTCGCGGACGACTTCGAGTTTTACGGACAGGATGATTGGAAGGCGCGCCCGAATTTAACCCTGAATATCGGGCTACGCGAGGAGATTATGGCGGGGGCGCCAAATGGCATGTATAAGTACGGCGATGGCTCGGATTTCGTTCCCAGCCTGTTTAATCCCGCTGCCGCGCCGCTTCTCACTTCCAATGGCCGGTTAGTGCCGGGAACGGGCGATCCGCTAAACGGAATTATTACCCCGTACAATCAGAAAGGCCTTAACCTGCCTCCAAGCCTGAAAACGACAAACTACCTGATGCTGGGCCCGCGCTTCGGCTTCGCCTGGTCGCCGCTCAGAAATCAGAAGACGGTGCTGCGAGGCGGCTACGGCATTTTCTATTCCTGGGATAATGACAGCCAGGAAGCCTTGTCACAGAATCCACCCTTTTCAAAATCAGCATCTATCTTCACCACCAGTCTCAGCGACCCCTCACAAGGCGTGGTCGCCGCAACCCCGCCCAATCTCACCTCGGAAAATGTGTATTTCATCTATCCGATGGTGCAGCAATGGAGCCTCACGTTGGAGCGCGAGCTTCCATTGAATACAATTCTCTCGCTCGGCTATGTAGGGAACACTGCGGTTCATCTCGACCAATCTTTCAACCTGAACCAACCGCAGCCCAATCTCGGCGTGGCGGAGGGGAAGGTGAACATCAACACCATCCGACCCTATCCGGGCTACGGAAACATTACCTGGGATGTGCGGAATGCTTCTGCCCGCTATAACGGGCTTCAGGTGGATGTCCGGCATCACTTTGCGCATGGATTGATGTTTGAAGTTGCCTACACGTGGTCCCGCTCGCTTTGCTGGCAAGTGGGCCAGAATACGCTGCTGGAGCAAAATGAGGAAGCCCTCTGCAGCATGGACCAGCCGCAGAACCTTACGGTGAATTACGTTTATCAGTTTCCTTTTTTCCGGGATCAGAAAGGATTTCAGGGTAAACTGCTGGGCGGATGGGAATTGAGCGGGATCACCACCTACGGGAGCGGCTTTCCCTTTACCATCGCGGCGAGCGGAAATCGCTCCGGTACAGGCAACGCCGGACGGCCGAACCTTGTTGGACCTCTCAATATTCAGCCGGGGAATGTGACCCATTATTTCAACACCGCGGCATTTGCCAACGCGCCGCTTGGACAGTTCGGAAATGAAGGAGCCTACGTGTTGCGCGGCCCAGGTCTTGGCCTCTGGAACATGAACCTCTATAAGAATACGGGTGTTCGCCTCTTTAAAGACAAGAAGGGAACGTTGAAGTTCGGTGTCGAGTTTTACAACATTTTCAATCAAGTTTCTTTCAACAATGTTGGCGTCACGATGGGCGCCGCCACCTTTGGGCATCTGACTTCCGCTTTGGATCCCCGTGAGGCGGATTTCAGACTTGAGCTCACGTACTGACCGTTGCTTGAAGAATCATGACTAAATTGGTGAAGACTTTATTAGGCGAACTCAGGTCCGGACTGCAACGTCTGTATGGAGAGCGCTTGCGTGGGATTTATCTCTACGGCTCCTATGCTCGCGGTGAGGCAATAAGCGAATCCGATCTGGACGTATTGATAGTTCTGGACCAGGTCGGCTCGTACGGGGCCGAAATCGATCGCACGAGCGAATTGGTGTCGGGAGTATCCCTAAGGTACGGCATCAGCGTCAGCCGGGTTTTTGTATCTGACCGCGAATGGCAAATGGGCGAGGGGTTGTTCCTGGCCAACGTCCGGGAGGAGTCAATTCCAGCTTGAATACAAATACCCGAAAGTTGCTGGAAAAGGCTCGACGTGCCATTTATGCGGCGGAGGTGCTCCTTCAACAGGACGATGCGGACTTTGCAGCGGGACGGGCGTACTACGCGATGTTTTATCTCGCTGAGGCATTGATCAACGAGAAGGGTGTGAGCTCCCGCAAGCACGGCGGAGTGCACGCGCTCTTCGGTGAACTGTTCACTAAAACTGGAGTGATCGATCCAAAATTCCACCGCTTCTTACTGGATGCTTTTGACCGAAGGCTTCAGGCCGACTACAGCTTCGACGCTGTTGTCAACCGGGATGAGGTTGTGGGAATGATCGAGCAAGCCCAGGAGTTTCTGAAAGAGGCCGAGAAGTTTCTGAAATGAGATTTCGACTGTGATGTCAAGGAGGAGAAAAGATGAGTGATGACGAAAACAATCGGGGCGGCCAGTCGCGCAGAACTTTTCTAAAGCTTGGCGCGGGCGCTGTCGCGGGTTTGATGGCGCGCCCTGAAGCGCGCGCCGCCTCCCCCGAAGGTCCTCAGGCCGCTGCGAGCCGCAGGCCCAATATTCTGCTGCTGATTGGCGAAGGCCTGCGCTCGGATGAGCTCAGCTTTACCGGCAATCCCATCATCCATACTCCAAACCTCGATCGGCTTGGATATGAAGGGATCAACTTCAAAAACACTTTTGTGATCAATGCGCTGTGCTCACCTTCAAGAGCAACGATCCTGACGGGCCTCTATTCGCACACCACCGGTTGCCTGGACAATCGGAATCGTCTTATCCCTCACCAGTTTCCGATCTTTACTGATTTACTGCATGAAGCGGGTTACGAGACCGGCTGCTTTGGAAAGGCGCATATTCGGGAGGCCCTTACGGACCGCTATTGGGACTACTATTTCGGCTTCGACGGGGCTTCAACGAACTATTATCACCCGAGAATTGCTGAGGGAACTGGCGGGCACGTCGGAGAGCCTCAGGTCTATCACGGTTACGTCGACGATCTCGTCACAGAAAAGGCGGTCTCCTGGCTTTCCCAGGAGCGGGAGAAGCCCTTTTGCTGCGTTTTCATGTTCCAGGCTCCGCATGCGCCTTTTTATCGCTCGCGCCGCAATCTGGACCTCTACAATGGCGTTCCGATTCCGAAACCAGCAACCTTCGACGACGACTTGAAAGGCTACCCCGGCAAGCCTCGCGCATTTGCAGACGCAGACAACAAGATCGGCACAACGATTCTCGGTGCGGACGACCCACGATCGCTTGAAGAAATGGTGAAGGACCATTACGCTGGCGTGGTGAACAACGATCAGAACTTTCACAGCTTGCTCGAAGCGCTCGAAAAGACGGGCAAACTTGATGACACGGTGATCCTGCTCACCGCTGACCATGGATTCTTCCTTGGCGAGTGGCGCTTTTACGACAAGCGTTTTATGCACGAGCCATCGATCCGCGTCCCGCTCCTCGTCCGCTACCCGAAGCTTATTCAGGCGGGCACGGTGACCGAAAAAATGGCGCTCGATCTCGATCTTGCTCCAACCATCCTTGAGCTGGCCGGAGTTTCGGTTCCCAAAGAGATGCAAGGCAAGAGCCTTGTTCCCTTCCTGAAAGGCTCGGAGCCACAGTCGTGGCGCACGGACTGGCTGTACGAATATTACGAGTATCCCGGCAACCAGCAGGTGAAGCCAAATCGCGGCGTCCGGACGGACCGCTATAAGCTGATCCATTATTACGAGCCGCCGCAGGAGTTTGAGCTTTATGACCTCCAGACTGATCCCGGCGAGCTTTATAACCTCTACGGAGACCCTCGTTACGCGGACTTGTTCCATCACCTGATGAACCGGCTTCACCAGCTTCGCGTGGAAACGGGCGACAGAAAGTCCGACTTCAACCCCGCGGGATTGCCGGATTGATTACAAATTATAGTGACGGTTTTTATTGGAGCGGCGCTGTCCCCAGCGCCGAAGAGCGCCGGTGGGGACACCAGCGCTACAGTAAACGATGTGCTGTAATCGGCCCAATTGATTCCGGGGAGGGAGTGCCATGAAGCGGCTCTTTGTAAGGGGAATGCTTCCACTTCTGCTTTTAGCGGGCTTGTCTCTAACCACTCCAGCCCAAAATAGGGTTCTTTACGCTCAAGCGACGCAGAGTCCTTTGGAACACGTGATTACCGTGAGCAGGAGTGGCACAGCCTTCGCCAAGCCCGATGTGGGCATTCTGACTATGGCCATTCGCGCCACCGCGCCCGTTGCCGAGGAGGCTATTTCCGCAGACGGACGAACAGCCGCGGCCATTAAGTCGGCGCTCGCCGTGGACCTTGGCCACCCGTTCAATAATCTCGGTGATGTGCAGGGGCTGGCGGGCATTCTGGAGTATGTCATATACGAGTTCCACCTGTGACCTACGTTTCGGTCGAGGCTCCGACTCGCCCGGCGCGGAGCGCAGGCGGCGCACGGCCCGGAGTTGGGCTTCCAGCGAGACCTCAAAGGCGTTAAGCACAGCTTGCTCGATTTCTTCTTTTTGCAAGGGCATCCTCCTTCCCAGCGAACAAGAGGATGATGCCACAACCGAGTAGGTATGTAAACATAAATATTTTATACCTACTCAAATGTCCAAACTCCAGGTGTTGTCATACATGACAACATAATTGCCTGCAGGGTATGAAGTGCTGGACGGCAGATGACCCCGACAACTCGGCCCATTTCGTGGATCAAAGCGGCGCTGAGAGAATTTGAGAAATTCCCTGAAGGGGCCAAGTCCATTCGGTGAGGAAGTCTGGGTGATCCACGCGTTTCAGAAGAAGTCGACGCGGGGAATCAAGACCCCCGCGCACGAAATTGACCTTATGAGGGATCGTTTGAAAGGATTGAAGGAGATGTTGCAATGAAAGACGAAAGGCTTGAAGTAACGCGAGGTAGCGGGAATGTATTCCGGGACCTTCGACTCAAAAATGCGGACGCGGAACAATTCAAGGCGATTGACCGCGACAGGTTGACCGTGCGCGCGGCCCATGACCGCACAGGGATCGCCGCGGCGGATTTCTCGCGCATCCGTAATGCAGACCTCGGGCGGTTCACGGTGGATCGCTTGATGTCGATCATCAACAGGCTTGGCTCTCGAATCGAGGTAAAAGTTCGGGTCCGCACAGCCGAAGCAATTGGGCGCGAGGCCAGGGCCTGAGAGCAAGGCAGAGAAGGGAAGGGCAGCTCATGGAGCATCGAGATTTTACAGCGTGGTACTGACGTCGGCACGCGCCAGTCTGATGTTGAGCTGATCCATAGGCGGCTGCGGACGGCCCAGAAAGATTATGAGGAAAGGTATGGGTAAGGCAACTCACGAAGGCGTTATTACGGGCAGCGGAAACGTCTTCGCCTATTTGAAATTGCCGGATGCCGCTGAGCTCGGCACCAAGCTTAAGCTCGGAGCAACGATTTGCAACGTCGTGAAGCAGCGGCGCCTTTCACAGACGGACGTGGCGCGGTTGCTGGGAATCAATCAACCGAAGGTCTCGGCGCTGCTGCATTTTAAGTTAGAGGGTTTCTCGGTAGAACGGCTTATCCGCTTCCTTGTTCAGGAGTAGCCGTTCAACCCTGCTCCGTTTTCCTTTTGGCGGCATCCGTCCAAGTTTGGGAAGAAGCGGCTTATCGCACGGCTGTCCCCGAAAAAGAAGATTAGATTTGTTGCCTTGCGCTATCTGTTCTTTCTTAATGTCGGCGATTCGGGCCACAAACTGGGAAACCGTTGCAATGGTGTCCTTCGGGTTGGCGAACTCTTTTGATCGATATTTCAAATCCCAATCCTTTCCACCTCATCGAGCGAAATCTCATCATTTCTTCGGTCGTATAGCTTCGTCGTGCGCGGCGATTCGTGGCCGGCCAGGTGCTGCGCAACTTCCAGGCGGCTGCTTGGATGTTTGAGATACGCGGTGATGCCCGTCGCCCGAAAACTGTGGTTTCCGATCTTCGTCTTGACGCCGGCGGCGCGGACCCGGCGCTGGATCATGCGATATGCGTCCTGCTGCCACATCGGATTTCGCGTCAGCGTTCCGCTCTTGCCGGCCGCGGTACGGAATAGGGGGCCGTCCGGGTCACTGCCAATACCCGCCGCGACGATATACTCGTCGAGGTACTTCTCCAGGCTGTGGTGGCAGGGGACATCGTGCTCCTTGCCATTCTTCTCGTGCAATCGGATCCAACTGCGCCGGCCCTGCACAAAGTAATCCTTCACTTTCATCTGCAAGACGGCACCCACGCGAGCGAAGGTGTACACCATCACACCGATGAGCGCGCGATCGCGCAATCCCAGCAAGTCCGGCTTCTCCAATTCCGGTCCGTCAGAATTGGCTTTCTTCTTGACGATCTTGATGCTACCGAGCAGGTCGTGGGCTTCCTCGGACGTCAGCACGGGTGTCTTACACTTTTTCACTACGTATTTGGGACCGCGCACGGCGTGGGCCGGGTTCACATCGAGAACGTGGCCGGTCACCAGCCAATCGAACAACATGCGCAGCGCGGCTAGGTTCTGCTTCACGGTCGGTGGAGAAAACTGCCCCTGAAGCTCCTTAATGAAGGCAGCCACATGAAAGGGCTGGACGCCAGCGAGCTCGCTAATGTCATGAGCGGCGCACCACTCGGAGAATCGGCGCGTGGCGTTCACGTATGCCTTGCGCGTGTGGTCGTTGTTGATCTGCGCGGTGAAGAATTCAAGGACGCGCTTGGCCGCCTTCGGCGTAGGCGTGAAGATCGTAGCGGGCGCCTGGGCAAAGGCAGGCAAGAGTGAGTTGCTTACGTTCTCCATTATTGCTCCCGGTTGAGAATGCGCGTGATATCTCTTTTCCCGTGCAACACGCGAATGACCCGGACTTCGTCTTCCTGGGCAAGGTAATAAATGCGGACGTCTTCAAATTCCTCCACCGGCCACGAGCGCAGGCCGTCGAGCGACTCGTTGGAAAAGTGCTTGGGCGCGCCGCCGTTCGGCGTGCGCAGGATCTTGTCGATGGTCCTCTCCACGGCTTCCACAAACCGATTCGCCACTTCCGGCCTGTCCTGACCGACCAGGTAGTAGCGGAATTGTCGTATGATGTCGTCTCTCGCGGCGGGGCGGATGGTGTGCTTCACGCTTTTTCCCGCGCCTTGTGCTTTCTAGCAAGCTCGGCGGCCTCGGCTTTGAGCTCCGTCCAGAATTCTCGAGAGAGCGGAATGTCCTCGCCCGATGTCAGACCCTCGATGAGCAAGGCTTCGAGCTTCGCGTCCTCCTCCTTGGCCTGGGCCTCGCGGAGCAGCGTCCTAAAATATTCGCTCACGTTGCCGTAGCCCTTGGTCGCGATCTGCTCCTCGATGAAAGTCTTGAGGGACTCGGGCAATGAGATGGTGACGGTAGTCATGGTGCCTCCAACGAGTCCAGGTTACCATGGTTATGATCTGTTCTCAATAGATAAGATAATAATTCGGCCCGTCCACCTCGCTATCATGTGTGATAAAGGAGGTTATCACACGTAAATATGGAAGGATTGGCTACTGACTGCGCGCAATTTGTTCGCGGCAGACCCGATATTCACCATTTACCGAAGCGCAGAACCAAGCCCGCTGAGACCCGTACGTCATTCTGCGAGCTGTTATTGAACGCAGAACGCAGATAATCTACCTGAAACGCGCGGATCCAGATGTGGTGCGTTGCCTTAATGTTGAGACCACCGCCAAACGCCATCGCGAAACCATTCTCGGTGGTTCTGCCCAGTGGACAGGGCTCTCCAACTTTACAGCCCGCCCCTAAATTAAAATACTGGATTCCATGCGCTGCTCCGAAGAGACCGTGGACGAATGGCGCTATTCGCGGAAAGCGAAACATCTCGAAACGAGGCCCGTAGAGTTCAGTGAATTCAGGCACTACAGTGGCCGTGGTTGGCGAGCTGCCATAATGATTGCTGTAATCGGCTTCCAGCGCAAGAGGGCCTATTAGGTGCGCGGAAACGCCCGCCTCCCAGCCGTTCAGGTTCTGTGAATTGCTCCCCTCACCGTTCAACTTCAAATAGGAATATCCGCCGAAAAGCTCGACTTGGCCGAGCGATTCTGGCGCCAAGGCGCTCGCAAAGAGCAACACAAATATCAGATACGTCAAAAGGCGTTTCACCTGGATTCCTTTCACAAAGAACGATCACCAGCGCCATCAAGAAAAGGACCGCGGAGTGAATCGTCTGCCTGAGCAGCGAATCGCCGCGCTGGTCGGGCAAATGTGTGAAGATTTTCTACTGACACGACGGGAACTTGAAAGTCGCGATTCGGGTGTGCCAGTTGAAATCGCCCGAGGACGGCAAGTACTCATTCGTGTACCAAAAAGTGCACCCGTCAACCGGGTCCACCGACATGCCGGAATAATCTCCCCACCGATCACCACAAGGTTGGCCATTAACGCAAGTAGTCGGAAGCTGAGAGCCCGATCCCCTTAGGATGGTTGCCTCTTGTTCCATGGTGCCCAATGGATCACCGGGTTCGCGGCCTGTAATGAAAATCGACGGATAATTGACGTTACTGGAGAGGCTAAAGCCGACAGCAATATCCCCGACGCCATCCATGGCAATGGCGCCCATCCAGCGGTAATTTGTGTCGGGAACGAACGTACCCTGCTGATATATGTACGGGAACTCACCCGAAGTTCGCAGTTCGTACCAACGAATTCCAGAAAAATCATCCTGTTGGCCTGTGGTTCCCTGAATTGAGTGCGTCAAGAGGATTGATTCGTGGCCGTCACTAAACCTTCGATAGGCAGCCCGGTACATCAGCCGATCCGATAGCGCGTCGAGGGTCTGATTAGTATACGGCTGTGCGACACACTGAAAGCTGGGAGCCTGTGCGCTGCATGTAGGAACAAACGAGCCGTATTGATAGCCGCATCCTGGCTAAGTTCTACGGTCGGCGGATTAGTGGAAAAGTCAAAATAGTAATACCAGAACCCGAGCTGGTTCTGATTTCCCAGATTGAATTCGTAATTAGGCGTGCCATAGTCCGGCTGAATACTTCCGTCGATACTGGCAGGGAGCACGCTACCGCAAATAGCATAAGGATTGCAGGGCTCGTAGGAACCTAATTGCTCTGAAACCCACTGTGCCGGCTGAGCATTGAGCATGGCGTTGCGGTCAAATGCAGATAGATTCGCTCCGATCCACCCGTGGCTGGGGGTAAACATGTTAAATGTGATGTAGTAAGCACCGGTCTGCCCCTGCTGTACCCAGACGCCAAGCTTAGGATAATCCGGCACGACACTCGAGGAGATAGTGTAGGAGTAGAGATTGTACGCGGAGGTGGCATCGGACGATTGCGAGACAGCGATGCACTCACTGAAAGGCGGAGCGGAAGAACTCGTGTCCGTTGCCAGGATCTCCATCACCCAACGATTCGCGAACTGATCGTATTGGACGTAAGGATCCGTCTTATACGTGCCATAAGTGCCACAAGCACCGCCAAGGGCGCTCCAGATCGTTGAGGCGTCGGCCGGCCCGTACTGCAGGTTTCCGTTCTTATCGTAAATGGCAAAAGTTGTATTCACCCATTGCATGTACTGCGTCGCTCCTGCTGCGCCATTCGTGTCCGGCGGGATGAAATTGTCGGCGCTTTGGCCGTCAAAGTTCAGGCCGAGAGTGCCGGCAAAAGCAGGACCGGGTGCTGTCTGCTGTACCTGGCTCCCAGGAACAACCGTCGTTGTCTCAGGCGGTATTGTAAGGGGTGGCATAGGCAGGAGTGGAGCCTCACGTTGCGGCCCTGTCCACGGCTTCTCGGGTTTTATCTCAGTGAGCGGCGCAGAGACCGCCATGCCGCTTTGATACGTTATGACGGGCGTAATCGAAGTATTGGGCACGAATCGTGAGGGAAGAGAGGGTAAGGTCTGACCTTCATTTTTGGTGCCCGCCGCGAAAAGCAGTACGAGACCTACCAAGGCCGCTGTGCATGCTATCGCAGCAAATTTTCTCTTCATCGTGATTCCCTCCATCGGAAACGGTCTTTCCCGCGAACTGCCAGCTTTTTGCGATTAAAAGTCGGAACGCCACCGGAGACGGCAACCTTTAGAGTCCTGCTTATCCTGTAAAATTGGGCGGCATAGCCGGAGCACGAAATGTAAACGACGCGACAAAAACACTGGATATGGGTTTGTTGTTGAGCATGGCTGCTAAGTACCGCCATTTTCGCACCGTTCGCTCCGCCTGCTCTGTTAGGGATGGTATGCCTCGGATCACGTCAATGCAGCCTATGGCCCCCGTATCTCCCACTTCAACTTGCAAGATCACGCTGACAGACGCGACGCCTCCGCCTGCAATTGTCCCAAACGGATAACCGGCTCCTACGGTGGAAATAATTTGAATGGGATGAAACCATGCTGATTTCAAGCGCTGTGGTCGAGTGACCCATCGTGGGGCCGAAGACCACGTATCGTTGAATCCGAAAGCGGCGATGATCGAGCTCCTCACTGGCGTGTTATCAGTTCAGCAGGCCTGAATTTCCAATTCAAGACGGTGCTCTGGGCTTCTTCGGTCAGTGAGGGAATTCCGTGAATTACGCGGACGTGGTCGATAGCTCCCGAGGCGCGTACGATCACTTTCAAAATGATTACCCCAGTGGCGACACTTCTACTCGGGTAACGTGGTTCTGTGGCGCCAATAACGGCGATCGGTTGAAAATGCGATCTCCATGCCCGACCCGCGCTCATCGGGGCCGCCACCCATACAATTAGGGCAAACACCGCTGTTGATTTGATCGGTAAGAGCATTTTTCAGATGAACTCGCGCTTGAGTTGGTTTACGTGGCTGATTGCCATGTTCAGAGTCGGATGTTGGCCGCATCATGGATTCAGAAGAGCGATTCCCGCGGGGTTGTCCACGCCAGTTATTGTGTCAACAACGGAGTTGGTGGATGTGTTGATAACCTCGACAGCGCCAGCACCATAACCCCCGGCCGTCACGTAAGCGTAGCTGCCGTCTGGCGTCATAGCTATCGAATGCGGAATTAGACCGAGGTCAATCGACGTCAGCACCGTGTTTGTTGCGGTGCTAAACTCAGTGATCGCAGTGGTCGCGCCATCGGCTTCGTAGGCGACTGTGCCGCTTGGTGCGATCTTAGTCGAACTCGGGCCTGAAAAACCAAATATGTTCGTCGATATCGAGTTATTTCTAAGATTGAGCACAGATACGGCGTTGGCGGGCGGGTTGGGAACATAGGCGTATGTCCCCGGCTCATTAATGGCCACACCCGCAGGTTGGGAGAATCCAAAGATATACTCTGTAATCGTGTCAGTCGCCGTGCTCACCACCGCGACACTATTGCTTCCGCTGGAGCTGTTCGCCACATAAAGCCAGTTTCCATCGGGGGTAATAGCCAATCCTTTTGCAGCATCAAATCCAGTGATTGTAGCCAAAAAAGAGTTGTTTTGAGGGTTGATCACGACAACCTGGCTCGTACTCAACCCACCGTTGTAGGTCGCTACATAAAGCTTCGTTCCGTCTGGACTGAAGACCATTCCCCAAGGATCAAGTGCCGACGCGTATCCCGGAGGTTGCACCGTAAAGCTAGAGATGATTTTGTTGGTCGCAGTACTGACGACATAAATAGTGCCCGTCCCTGGGCTAGCCACGTAGACTCGCGTCTTGTCCGGAGTAATTGCAATGCCATTAGGCGCGTCGAAGCCTGTAATGGTAGCGGCAATTGTGTTGGTAGCAGCATCGATCACCGACACGGTGCCATTTGCGTTGTTTGCCACGTAGAAAAATGGACTAGCATCCGCGCAGAGAGACGCAAACAATAAAGAAAGCGCTCCCAAAAGATCGCTGCGGTTTTGGTGCGATGAGTCAGGGACTAGGACTATAACCGCACCTGCTTCTTCACCGTCGTCCTGTTGAAGCACAGTCCCTGTAACCGTTCCTCCGTCTGAACCGAGTGATATCTCCATCATCGCCTCGGGTGTGCCCGAGGAAAGTTTGAGGGCACTTTGCAGTATGTCACTGCCATCTAATGTCGCTGATTTTAGATAAAACTGAGGGGAGGGGTTTTCCACTTGTAAGTGCTACTGTCCTGGAAAGATGCCTGGAAATACGAACGTTCCATCGTCCCGAACACCCGCCAGGCGAACACTGAACACCGGATCTGAAGCGACGGGATCAAGCCTGATTGTTAGGAAATTCATTCGTGCACGCCGTCCGGCATTCAGGCTCACCTTACCCAAAATTTCGGGTAGTTTGTTGACGACCAAGTGGAGATCCCGCAAATCCTCACCCGGAGACGGGTTGACCATAAGCTCTCCGTACAGCGGAACGCGATTCACGGAAGAAAAAGATGTCAGGCGATAAGCACCGGGTGGGACTTCTTCAATCACGAACTGGCCCTTTGCGTCTGCGTCAGTGCGGGTCGGTTGAGAATACATGTTCACAAGCCGGAGGACGAAATTGGTGGATTGCAGGGCGACGCGAGAATGAGGCACAGGCTCACTGGTAACTGCGTTGATTATTTGCCCGCTCAAGCGCACGGTTTTCACCGGCATGAGCGTAAAATCGACTCCGGCAACAGAATCTCCAAGGCTGATCGCAATAAGAGTGAACGCATCGGGGTCTCGAGTGCCTGGATAGACCTCTGGTACGTACATTTCACTGCTCACTGCTGCTTGCGAACGGTTAGGAGCCGCCGGCGGGGCAACGGCAACGTAATACTGGCCTTCGTACAGGCCGGAGATTCGGAACCTTCCCTGACTATCAGTCTGGGCGCTGCCGACGCGAACGTATCCACCCAAACCCGCTGGTCTCATCGCCGTGGTTGCGAGCACCTGAACTCTTGCCAGTGGCTGGCCTTGCGAGTCCATGACACGCCCTGTGATAACTCCTGCGGGTCTCAACTTAAATGAGATATTCTCGAAACAATGTGCCGGCGTGAGATTCAGGAAGGGTTGGTACGTCTGGGGAGGATACCTGACGCCTTGAGCTTCAATCTTGTATTTACCGGGCGTCAGAGAAGAAAAGAGAAAGCGGCCGGTCGGGTCTGATATGGCACGCACAGTTTTCGTGTCTGTGCCTGCTCCCGTTGCGAGCGCTCGCAAATAAATTTCGGACGCGAACACGCCAGTGTAGGCATCTGTTACTACACCTTCGATTTGGCACGGTGGTTGACGACCTGACTGAAAAGATGATTCCATGGATGCCATCACTGGTCTGCTGGCACACTGCGCGAATAGCCAAAAATAAATCACAGAACCAGCAACCCAAATTGCGAATCGGCTCGCCGACGGCTGTAGCCGTGCATTTAATATAAGCCCTGGCGGATGCGGTCTACATCTGTGGAACATACTCTTTCACCGGAAGTCATCGTTTTGCGATTCAGAAGTTTATTATTACTACAATCGTATTGTCAAATTAAAGTATTTAAGAAAAAAGGTTGAATATTAATAAAAGAGGAAAAGATTGTGCTGGCTTTGAAATAGCCACAGCCGAGGAGAAAACAAATTTGATTCGAGGCCGTGCGGAGCCTCTCGTCGACCTGCTGAATGGCCTGGGGGAAATCAAAATACTGCTTGCGCTGGAAACTATTGAACACCGATCCTTTCCTGCCGGATCCGCACTGACTTGGACCACCCCGGTTCCGGCACGAGTTTATCGGGAGGCCTGCCGTGCCGCGAACAGCCTTGTATGTGGGGTTTGGGGAGCAATGGAACAGAAAACCGGCTTAAGCGTCATCATCGGAGGAGCCCTCGCGTCTCAGCGGTCGTAATTGACCTCTTGCCACGAAATCGGGTAGGGCGAACGCATAGCGACCATGAAAATTGATGTGATCATGGATGAGTGGTGATAGCCTCGCCACATCCTCTGGGTTTACAGGGAATCCCTCCTGCCGCAGTTGTTCCAAAGCCGCGTCCATGCAAATGGTGTTCGAAAGGACAATGATATTGACGACGAGCCCAAGGGAGCCGAGCTGGTCCTCCTGGCCTTCGCGGTAGTGTTGCCGGAGTTCACCTCGGTTGCCGTGGAACATGATCCGGGCCAGACTATGGCGATCCTCTCCGCGGTTTAGCTGCGTGAGCGTTCGCCGCCGTTTAGCCTCGTCATTCATGGACGTCAGAATGTGAACCGTCTTGTCGATGCGACCCACTTCCGCGACCGCCTGAGCCAGTTTGGTGGGACGGTCGCCAACCTGGAGGGTCCGCATAATTGATGTCGCCTGGACCAGGCCGAGCTTCAGTGATCCCGTGAGTCGAAGCAAGTCATCCCAGTGCTGGGAGATGAGATCCGTATTAATTTTGTGGTGGGAAACTCCATTCAGAGGGCTGTAGTCGGCATTGGAATCGATCCGCCAAAGGCGAGAATCCCCCATATCCGCGATCCGCGGGCTGAATCGGTATCCCAGCAGCCAGAAAAGCCCAAATACTACATCCGAGTAGGCACCAGTGTCCGTCATGATTTCAGTCAGGTTCAGCTCTGTTTGCTGTTCCAGTACAACGGCGAGCAGGACCAAGCTATCACGAAGCGTGCCGGGAACCACGATACCATTCAAGCCGGTGAATTGGTCCGAGACAAGATGGCCCGGATCTGCTTCACCTGATCGGAGGTGAGCGTGTGCACAAAGTACCGGCTCCCGTAAAGGCCATCCTGCGCAGACCAGCGTTTCAGCGCCTCCTCGCCGTCGAATAAGACAACCCAGTAGGTGAAGCGATTCTCCCGGCGAGCCAGCACGTGGGCCATCTCGATAAGAAAAGCCGTGCTCGACGCGCCGTCGTTTGCGCCGACAAAGCGCAGCCTCATGCGCTTGGTGTCATAGTGGCCGCCGAGAATGAAGGTATCCGGCAGATCGCCCGCAATTTTGGCGATCACATTCGTCATCTCGATTTTGCCCACCGGGGTCGAGGCCTCAAAAGTCTGGAAATCCACATTTTTGATATCAACGCCAGCGCCCATGAACGCCAGGTCTAAGAGGAGGCGGGTAAAGTCGTGAGCATCTGATCCCGGCGGCCTGGGTCCGAGTTTCGCAAAGTTCTTCAAGTCCTGGAAAGCTCGCTGCTGGTTGAAAGGGCTGGGAGGTAGCTTGAGGTTTGCCGTCGAATTCGTAGTTGCAGCATAGGCTAAACCGGCCACGAGCAGCGCCAAGCCCACCAGGACGAGTGCGGCGAGCCGGATCGCACTCAAGCGCGGGAGAAGGCCCAGCGGCACGCGCTGCGTATAGTCCACATAGCCGGGCAAATTACTCTTTAGGAACTCGTCTTCGGTGCGCGCCCGGCGCACAATGACTGCACAAAAGCCTGCCGCGGGAATCAAGGCCAGCCAAGAGCCGATGGCAAGGGCGCTCGCGGGGATGGCAACAATCATGGCGAGATAGCCCGGATGCCGGAGCCAGCGGTAGGGACCGCGGGTGATAACGCGATGGCCGCGCTCGGCCTGAATGCGAATCACGGGCGAGAAAAACGGATTGACAGTCATTGCCCAAACCTGAAAGCTCAATGCCGCCGTGAAGACGGCCAGCGCAATGATGCTCACCGGGATCGGCACGGCGTCCGATTGATGCAGGCGGCCCACATCCATCGCCGCAAATCCGACCGTCACGAGAAAAAGGAATCCGGCGCCAAATCGGGATCTTCCGTCCAGCCCGCCAGCTTGCGGATGCGTGCGCTCTTGGGCAAGGCCGGGGTCAACCGCCAGCATACTGAGCAGCAGCATCGCCGAAAACACCGCAAAATATGCGCGGAGTATCAGGATATGCGTAGTGCCCGCTGCGAGAAACAACCATGCGGCCAGCAAGCCTGCTAATATCGCCCAGCGGATGATGGTGCGTATCACGTGAGATCGGTCGCGCATTTTCCTGACTCAGGCGTGACTCTTACCTCAACGAGGCACGCGTGAATGTTTCCAACATTTGGTCCTCCGATGGAAGTTGCAGAACATTTTGCGACGCAAAGGTTTCGGCCTGCGGATAATTCGTGGCGCGAATGCGCTCGGCCCGGTCATGCGGGGCACGGCCGCTCCAGGGTTGAAGCCGCGCAGGCCGATCGCCGCGAAACCGTGACCGTGGGGGAGGCCTGTCCGTACTGTGCCGGGCCGCTGGAGAGCCGAGGCTT
>CADDZJ010000084.1 GCA_902812415.1 Acidobacteriota bacterium | reverse complement strand
GCCAGAACGTGCTCTGCGGCGGTAAGCACAGCACCTTCAGAATCCCCGTCAGCATCGGCTCCCGCTTGAGAAACCGCAAATGATGCAGTCGCGAAAAACCCACGTACAGCGCTAACACCATCGCTAGCACGAACTGATACAGGCTCATCACCCGCGTGACGCGCTTCACCGTCACGGTCTCTTCCACCACCTGCTGGAAGCCCAGCTTCTCCAGCATCGTCGCCACCAGCAATAGACCCCCCTAAGCCGTCAGGTTCTTGCCTTCGAAGTCGTAGGGTGTCGCAGCCCCAATTTTATTGGCTCCCGGAATAGGTCCTTCCGGCCCTTGTGTGGAGCGCGTTTTGTGAGTATCCTGAATTCCACTCGTAACCATTTGGGTGACCTCCGTGGGGATGTTCTGAAAAGCCCACCGCTTCTCAGAATCTCTGTTTTACCCCATGATTCCGGGGTCCCCAAATGGTTTTTCTCAGGCGCCTCAGCCAACAGCCCCGTCCCGTGCATTATTTGGGTATATACTTAACTCCCCATCTTTTCTCTTGACCAACAACAAGGCTTGCTTTAACTAGCTGATATGATCTTGACCTGAAGGGAGTGCATCTCCAACCCGTTGCGAAGGACATTCTGATCGCTCACCTGAACGACCATGCCCAGTACCGCCTGATCAGCGGTGACGGAATTATTCCAGAGGAGAGACTGGAAGACTACCTCGTTAGAGGGCTGGTCGATTTCGATGACGTGAATTATGACGAGCACGCCGAGCTTCTCTACACACTTGCAGGTGAGATGGTGAGACATCTTGGCCGAGATGGTCATCCCATCGCACCAATCGAAGCACGTACGCGAGCGCGTCGGTTGCGAAAGGATTGATTTTGCTGCTCGCTGGACAGTCCGACGACTCGTCGAAGAGATTTCCCCAGAAACAATCATGATCGCTTGCAGCACAATACGAATTCGCGCGTCCCTTCTGGCCGGACTGATCGCGATTTCGTTTAATACACTGATGCTGAAAGCGGCTCACCTGTTCGGCATCGTCGCCGAGAACGGTGGGCTGCTCCGCCTTCACGTGATTTATCTCGGGTCGCTTGTCGAGAGATCCGGGATCGCTGGCTGGTGGATCAAGGCGGCACTGCCAGGTCCGAACTCGCTTCCGTTCTGGCTCGTGTTTCACTACGCGACCGGGATGGTCATGGTGTTTCTCTACACCTACGTCTTCGAGTCCAGGCTGCCGAGCAGCGTCCTCGTAAAAGGCAGTGTCTTTTCACTGCTGCCCTGGCTTATCAATGGTCTTATCGTGTTGCCGCTTCTGGGTCAGGGCCCTTTGGGCCTGCGCCAGATTGCCGTCTCCGGGGCGGTGTACTTCTTCGTGGCAAATTGGGTATTTGGCGCTACGTTGGCAGTTTTCTACGAAAAATTCCGCAGCCGAGGGGCGCGATGAAGAACGCAATCGAGAACTTCAAAGGTCGCGTAGGTCTCGCCACTGCGGTGCTAGCGGTTTCGGCCACGCGTTCCCTTGTTTGGTGATGGATCCGTGATAGCAGTGCCCTCCCGATTGCCGCGTGGAGGGGTTCAACCCCAGGTAGGCACTCAGCTTCTTGGCATTCGGGAAACGCGAAACGTCTCCGATCGCTGCCAGGCAGGTTTGCGCCGCGGTGTAATCGATTCCGGGAATGCTCATCACCAGGAGTACTTTTTCATCCTGCCAGGCTTCGTGTACCAGCCGTTCATCGAGCTGCGCGATTTCCCGTTCCGTCTGTTCGAGCAAGCGCAAGTCGCTGTCGCGGGCCGAGCCTTCTTCTTCCGCCAGCGGCACCTGCTTCAGCCAATCCCTGCCTTTCTGACTAAACAGATCGAAGTGCGGCAGAGGAATCAGGCAGTGATGCAGGATGGAGTGCAGACGGTTCTTCAAGCGCGTGCGATTACTGACTAGCGCCGCCCGGCGATGCGTCAATCGCCGCAGACGCTGGGTCTCTTGGTCGGGCTGCCACACCGCGCTCTTCGTAAGCGTCCGGCGGGGTCTTCGACCTGATTACTGGGAGCACCCTGGGACAAAACGGGTTAGTCCAGGTGGCAGCCGGAAACACATTTACCACCTTATACGCCGGTGTGTTTGGAAGCTCAGGTTCAGGTGCGGCCGGCGCAGCAGTCCCAACCACACCCGACCTGCTTAATACGGCGATAGGTTCGCCGTTGTCATACGGTCGAAGGACGACGGATATTATGGCGCTCAACCTTGAAGGGAAGGGAGGTCTCCCTTATGTACTTAGCCCGGCGTCGGAGATCGGAGAGCTCAGCTCGGTGTTTAGCTCCGCCAGCAGGATGTTCAACTTAGGGCTGGATGCAACAGAAAAGGGTTTACTTGATGCCGGATTGTTCGGTGCCGAGGTGATCGGATGCTCCCTTCCTCAGTAGACCACATGACTAAGCCGAATACAAAGTCACAGGTTAAGAATGGGCTGCGCATGGCGGCGCCGATCTTAACCGTTTTGTTCGTAGGTGGATTGTTCTTTGGTGGAGTGGCGTATGCCCTATTTCCTGCAGGGCACTCGCCGGGTCTCGGCTGGGACTTTATAGCAGTTTCAAGCGCCATAATGATTCATCAAATGAGCCGATGGATAGGCGTTCTGGCAGGACTCCTTGGCCTCGCAGTGCTTAATGGGCTGATCAGTATTGCAAGCGGTCACGTGCTTGCAAATCCCACGGAGCCGATCGTGCGACTACAGGCTTTTTATCTCACCCTGTTTTTCACGGCCTGCGCCGTGCTCTCTGCGACCCTCAGGAAACGTAAGCTGAATTTGGTGGATCGCGCGTGCGTGATGGTATTTCTATTCAGTTTCGCTTGGCTAGTGGCAAGTCAGGGCACTCGAATTGGCTCAGGTAAGAAAACCACAATGATTGACTCCGGCGACGCCGTAGCGATGGGAGTTTGATTTGGCTGCCTGCTGCTGGCTTGGGCGTACAACCACATTCGGCGTTGGCGCAACTCAGGGAGGCGATCCACTTCGGCTCCGGACACCGTGAACTCATCATGGTAGCAAGTAGTAAATAGTGCGAACGTCTGTGTTTGCGATCCGCGGCTTGTTTCCAAACGATTTTGGTGAGTTGTGTCACGTGAATGAGACAATCGATACTGATAGAGCAAGAAACCACGATCTTCTAGCGAGCAAGGTTGTGGCCTCGCGGATCGCCTTCTGCCTGCGCCTTCCGCGTTCACCCTGAGGAGCGCCGCGAAGGGATGGTCAGCAAGGGTGTTTTTCGAGAAAGCTGCAATGCGGGGATTCTTCGCTATCGCTCAGAATGGCAGGCGCAGGGCTCAGCCTGTTACGCCGTTTTCTCAACCTGCCTGATCCTGGGGATAATGAGCTGCACGACGCCAATCGCCAGCGGATGCATGACGCCGGCAATAAAGAAGAGGGGGACATAACTGTGAAGGTCTTGAAGAATGTAGCCTGCCAGGGGCGCGATGATCATGCCTCCCACCGCTCCTCCCGCCCCGCCCAAACCCACCACAGAAGCCACATCCTGCTTCGGAAACATGTCCGAGGCCAGCGTAAAGAGGTTGGCAGACCAACCCTGATGCGCCGAGGTGGAAACGGAAATCAAAGCCAGCGCCCACCAGGCATTGGGGGCGAACACGGCTGCAATGCCTGAGGGCATGCAAAGGGCGCAAACCAGCATGGCCGTCTTGCGGCCTGCATTCACGGACCATCCATGGCCGATGAGAAAGCCGGAAAGCCACCCGCCCAGAACGCTCCCCAGGTCGGCGGCCAGGAAAGGGATCCAGGCAAAATAGCCGATTTCTTTCAGCGTGAATCCGCGCCCCTGCGCCAGATAAGACGGCAACCAGAAGACGTAAAACCACCAGATGGGATCGGTCATGAATTTGGCAATGATGAACCCCCACGCCTGCCGGTAACCCAGCAACGCCCGCCAGGGCAGGCGAGAGGCTTCCTGCCCGCTCTCTGCCACCGGACCCCTTTCGATGTAGTTCAGTTCGGCGGGTGTTATCCACGGGTGCTCACGGGGCAAGCGATAAATCAGCAGCCAGAAAATGAGCCAGATGAATCCCAGGCTGCCGGTGAAGACAAAAGCCGCTCGCCAACTCCACTGCAACGTGAGCCAGACGACGATGGGCGGCGCCAGCACCGCACCGATATTGGTTCCGGCATTAAAGATGCCCGTCGCCAGCGCACGTTCCTTTTCCGGAAACCACTCGGCCACGCTCTTGATTGAAGCTGGAAAATTTCCGGCCTCTCCCGCCCCTAAAAAGAACCGGGCAACGCCGAATGAGAACGCGCTGCCCGCAAGCGCATGCGCCATCGAAGCAATCGACCACCAGACGACGGAAATGGCGAAGCCCAGGCGAGTGCCCAGCCAATCGATCACCTTGCCGAACACAATCATCATCCCGGCATAGGCCATCTCGAAAGCGAAGACAATCCAGCCGTAGTCGCTTTCCGACCAATGCAGCACCGATTGGAGATGCGGCTTCAGGACGGAGATGGTTTGCCGGTCAATGTAGTTATTCGTCGAGGCAAAAAGCAGCAGCGCGCAGATCACCCAACGCAAGCGAGGGATGCGGGACCGCTGTTCGAGGCTTTTGGGGGAATATGAGGAAGAAGATTGCTCCATGGATGGGAATGCTGCGGATTCTGTGCGCGCCCCCCTAATTATGAGACTGGACCAGCGGCAAAACGTGGCCGCCCTGCTTCAATACGGCAACTTTGGCATCGCGACCGACCAAAGCGAACGCCTTTTCCAATGCCTCCTGCGGGGTTTCCGCAGGCTCAAAGCCAATATGTCTCTGGACTTCTTGAGGGATGTGCTTCGACACCATCATGCCGCGGGCGCGATCCCGTATCACCCGCCCGACGTGGGCCAGGTGGGCCGCCGCAATCAAATCCGTGATCCGCTTTTCAGCCACCAGCGCATTGACTTCCTCTACTGGCCGGTAGCCCAGTTTTTCCACCTCTTCGTGTTCAGTGGAAACCCCGTGAAAACAGGGAGTGACGAGGATCACCACGCCTCCCTGCCTCACGCCAAGCTCCGAAGCGTAAATCCCTTTGGCTGCCTGCCAGAGGTCGTAATCGGCTGGGTAAGATTCTGCAATCACAATATCTGCAAATTTCGGCTGCGGTGCGCCGTAGATCGAACGCGAATGCTCGGCCCCTTGATGATGCGCCTTTACCGGATCGCCCGCAACCACATGCGTAACGCGCTCGTGGCGGTCCATGACCACGTTCACGATGTAGCGCAGGCCCGCCAGCTGCGCGATCTGTTCCACTTCACGGCGCACGGGATTATCCGCAAAGCCGATAATTTCAGCGCCCGGATAAAGCGCGCTCAGCCAATGCGTATGGCCGGTAATATCCGGACCGGAAACGCCCGGCTGCACGATGCTGGAACCACCCGTAAATCCCATCACGCGGTGAGGCACAATCTGCCCGATACCGATCACCAGGTCCGCTTCGCCCAGCATCCGATTTACTTTAATGGGTGTGCCATCGGCTGCGGCGCCAATCTTGCGGAGATAGTCTTCGTCTTTCCAATAATGAAGAAACACGGCATATTGCCGCAAAGTTTCCGCGCCAAGCTTCTTTTCAAGCTCCGCCGGGGTCATCTGCGAATGCGTACCGGCGGCAATTAAAATGCGGATGTTTTCCCGCGGCGCTCCGCCCGCGAGCAAACGGCGAAAAACGCCGGGCAACAAGCCCCAGGCCGGCGTCTGCCGGGTGATGTCGTCTACGAGCAGCAAAATTTGAGTTGAGGGCGAAACCAGTTTTTCAAGCCGCTCAGCGCCCATGGGCTGATCCAGCGCTTCCTCAACCAAGTCGGCCAAGGGGCGCGGGCGCTCGGCTGCTCGCGGAACTAAGACGGCAAGCAGATTGGAATCCGGAACCTCAAGCGGAGGGACGTCAGAATAAGAAAAAGTGACTCTCATTGTGTTTATCGCGCGGGCTGCATTCTATCATACTGGCGAAACAACAGATCGCCTGAGAAAGCCAGGAAATGGACGCCGAGTAGAAACGGCAACGAAGGTGTGAAAATATCCAAATCTGTCATGCTGAACGCAGTGAAGCATCCCGGTATTCTACGGAAAAACGAAATACAGAGATCCTTCGCTGGCGCTCAGGATGACAGCCACCCCTAATTCAGTCACGATGCGGCAGGGCCGCAACCCATGTGGCACGGCTGTCTCGTCCGTGGGCACGGGCGAGACGCCCGTGCCACGCAAGGAAAATTTGCGCAAGCCGCAAACATTTGATCAATAGTAGTACAACTTCAACGGCTTTTCGGGCTGCGGGCGTTGACGCGCCTATTGCCCCTTCACCCACGCATGGCGAGGATCATCGGACCATGCTCCGTAGCGGCGTTCCTCGCCCGCCAGCACCCAGGTGTAGTGCAGCTCATAGCCGGGCGCGGCGACAACGGGGTGATATCCTTTTGGCAGCAGCACCGTGTCTCCATCCTCCACCACGAACACCGTGGAAAAGCCCTCGGGATCGCCGGGCGCTGTATAGGTCCAGATAAAGCCGTAACCCTGGGAGGGGCGGATGCGGAAAAAGTAGATTTCTTCCATCACCGCCTCGTTCGGAGGATTCGAGCGGTCGTGTTTATGGGGTGGATAGCTTGACCAATTGCCGGGCGGGTTCAATGTCTCGCCGGCAATCAGGCGGTCAGCCTTCACGTTGTTGCCAATGCCGGTATAAACTTTGCGCCGCCAATTATCACGACCTGCGTCATTCACAACCACGTCAGAACCCTCCACGAGGGTCGCCGGGGTCTTTGCTTTCGAAGCGGCGGAAAACAAGCCTGCATCAAACGCCTCTGAAACGCTCGTAATGGTGTATTTGGAGCCGGGAGGCATATAAATCATCGCCGGCGGGCCTGCAAACACATTTTCGCGGACTCCCGCTTGCTTGAACTCCTTCTTCGCGCCGTCTGGCCCTTCAACCGTCACCGAGGCCGTTCCGGAGAAGATATCAAGCGCCCACTCTCGATCCCCCGTCGATGCAGAATATTGTTCGCCTTTGGCAAGTTGAAGCCGCGCAAAATCGAGAAACCGCATCGTGCCGGGTTTCACAATTTGCGTCTGGGTTCCGTTGGATTGCCATTTAATGTGCCGCTCCATTGTGTTCTCTCCTTATATTCAGCTTTTAAGGCAATATTATATGTGATTACGCCCTTTCCTCTTTACCAGTCCGCTCAGCAACAGATTTTACCTTGGAGGCTATTGATGCCTTCCTTCGCGAGTAGCGGAACCATGATTAATGCCGCCATCGGATCTGCCCACCAGAAGCCGAAAGCCGCGTTCAGAGTAAGCCCGGCCAGCAGGACGAAAGAAAGATATGCGCAGAACCGGGTCTGTGCGGCGTCTGCGGCCATGGCAGCGCTCTTCAATTCAGCGCTCACCCGGCGCTTGGCCCGCGAAAGAAGAGGCATCACGAAGACAGCCGCAATCGCCAGGACGATTCCAGGAGCGCTTGGCTTTGGAGGCTGCTTTAAGACCAGATCGTCCACTGCTTCAAAACCTACATATATTGCCAGTATAAGGAAACAGGCGCCCACAACACGTAACGCGATGATTTCTCGCTGTTCTCTTTTGATCTCATCGGCATCGGACGACATTCGCCACAAGAGCGTCCCTCCTGAGGCGACTTCGATAAAACTATCCACCCCAAAACCCAGCAACGAGATACTCCCTGCGAGAATTCCAGCGAAAATAGCGACCAAAGCTTCGGCGGTGTTCCAGGCAATTGTAAAGTACTCCAGCCGCTTGCCGCGCCGGGCCAACGCGTCTCGATGAAGCGGGATAGGATTGACCCCCATTGTTTGAGAATACCACGCTCAACAGACCCTCTTTACGCTGGAATCAGGGCGCCGCCTTGTCCGGGTCCGCAGCGGTTGACAGAAATGGAGAGCGGATTTAATAATGAAGCCGTGCTCGAAAAGAGCTGGTTTCGGTCTCTTGGTAGGAGCGGGAAAGGTGATTTGGGCCGTTCACTAGCAGCGAAAAGGTAAAAGGTTCGGGAATTTCCGCCCTACTGATGGCTGCAAATTAGAGTGACAGCCTCGGCTGTAGCGCTGGCGTCCTACCGGCGATTTTCCGGCGCTGCGGACGGCGTCGCTACAGAAAATGGCACGGTAATTTGCAGGTCTCATTAATGCCATCGGAATGGCCTTTTCAGCATCTCGTTCGGCAAGCCAGAAGATCAAGTCAGAGCAGGCCAAACGTGGCTATTCAGGTACATCATCCTAATCCTGCCCGGGAACGCAACTTCTTGCCAAAGTGTATGGGGGGCAATCCATCAAGTCAGGCTGACCTTTCAGAGCGGTGGTTTCTGACCCCTGCGCGCTTGTGCGCATGGGGACCGCAACCCGGCTCTGCCACGGAGTTTCACGATTCCTACCAAGAGGTGAGTGTGCATGGCCACCACGACCACCACGGTTCGCAAATCGCCGACGCTCTCCCGGGAGATCATGGTGAGCGCCTACCGCACCATGCTGCTTTCCCGCAAGCTGGATGAGAAAGAAATCCAGCTTAAGCGGCAGAATCGCGCATTTTTCCAGATCAACGGGGTTGGGCACGAAGCCATCCAGGTGGCTGCGGCCTTGTGCTTGCGGCCAGGCTACGATTGGTTCTACCCGTACTATCGTGACCGAGCGCTGTGCCTGCAATTAGGCGTCACTCCCCTGGATATGTTGCTGGGATCGGTGGGTTCCAAGGATGATCCATCTTCTGCCGGGCGGCAGATGCCCTCGCACTGGTCGTCGCCCTCGCTGCACATTGTTTCCCTCTCAAGCCCTACGGGCAGCCAGATCCTGCAAGCGGTTGGCGCGGCGGATGCCAGTCTGTATTTGGCGCGCGTGCGCGAAGCAGCCGAGTTATCCCGCAGCTTCCATGAAGATGAAGTCGCTTTCGTTGCGCTGGGCGATGGCGCCACCAGCGAAGGCGAATTCTGGGAGTCTGTAAACTGGTCGTCAAATGGCAGGCTGCCTCTGGTCTACCTGATCGAAGATAATGGTTACGCCATTTCCGTGCCAACAGACGTGCAGACGGCCGGCGGGAATATCTCGCGCCTGCTCAAGAACTATCCGAATCTACTGACCGTGGAGTGTGATGGAACGGATTTTCCGGCGGCCTATGAAGCTTGCGCCCAGGCGATAGAGCATGCGCGCCAGCGGCGCGGCCCCGCCTTGATCCATGCTCACGTAGTGCGGCCCTATTCGCACTCGCTCTCCGACGATGAGCGCCTCTATAAGCCGGAACGCCTCCGGCAGCAGGAAGCCCAACGCGATCCCGTCATCCGCTGCAGGCGATACCTTCTTGAGCAAGGCCTGATGACGGAAGACGACGTTCACGAACTGGAATCAAACCTTGACCGGGAGATTCTCCGGGCCGTGGATCAGGCCCTGGCCGCTCCTGTGCCTGACCCGGAAACGTTGCACCTCTATCTTTATTCCCCGTCCGTTGACCCCACCTCCGAGCGTTTTGATCATCCGCCGCGATTTCACGGCGAGCCCAAGACCATGGTTGACCTTATTAACGCCTGCCTGCGCGATGAAATGGCGCGCGATCCGCGGGTGCTGGTCTTCGGAGAGGACGTTGCCGATTGCAGCCATGAAAGCGACCTCGCGCAGGTGAAAGGCAAGGGCGGAGTCTTTAAAGTGACTCACGGGCTGCAAAGGCAGTTCGGCAGCGCCCGCTGCTTCAATACTCCTCTTGCGGAAGCCTCTATCGTGGGACGCGCCACGGGCATGGCGACGCGCGGGCTGAAGCCGGTGGTCGAAATCCAGTTTTTTGATTACATCTGGCCGGCCATGATGCAGATCCGCGACGAACTCACCACGCTGCGCTGGCGCTCGAATAACGGCTTTTCATGCCCTATTGTGATTCGCGTGCCGATCGGGGGATACCTGGCGGGCGGCGCGATCTATCACAGCCAGTCCGGAGAGTCGATCTTTACTCATCTTCCGGGTCTGCGGGTGGTGATGCCTTCAACCGCGCTGGACGCCAATGGCCTGCTGCGCACCGCCATCCGATGCGATGATCCTGTCCTGTTTCTCGAACCCAAACATCTCTATCGCCAGACCCATAACCGAAGTCCTTACCCGGGGCCGGACTACATGATTCCCTTTGGTAAGGCAAAGCTGGCGCGCGAGGGATCGGACTTGACGATCATCACCTATGGATCGCTTGTAGTCCGCTCTCTCCATGCCGCTAAGGCGCTTGAAAAGGAAGGATTGCAGGTTGAGATTCTGGACCTGCGCAGCTTGCAGCCCTATGACTGGGATTTAATCAGCGCGTCGGTGAAGAAGACCAGCCGGGCCTTGATTGCCTACGAAGACCATATTTCCTGGGGTTATGGGGCTGAGATTGCCGCGCGCATTGCCGACGAACTCTTTGATTTCCTGGATGCCCCCGTTCGGCGCGTGGCGGGGAAAGACCTTTTTGTCCCCTATCATCCGGTGCTGGAAGCTGCCGTGCTGCCCCAGCCGGAAGATATTCTGCGCGCGGCGCGCGAACTCGCGGCTTATTGAAGGCTGCCGGACGAGAAAGATTCGCAGACATCGCGAAGCGCGCGATATCTGCGAATCTTTCCCCGACGGGCATCCTGATGAGGAGCAGAAGGCGGTTCCTTCGCTTCGCTCAGGACACGCTCTGAGTGAAACGAAGGTAAGGATCACTGCATTTATTGAGAGTTACAAATTATAGTGACAACGAAAACTGTAGCGGCGCTGTCCTCAGCGCTGAAAAACGCCGGTGGGGACACCGGCGCTACAGAAAAGGCTGTCACTATCATTTGTAAACCTCAGTCGTCAATTTGATAAATACCGGGATCCTTCGCTACGTTCAGAATGACAGACGAAGGGCTTAGCCTGACAGCCCTGGGTTTTTCAGCAATTCGTTGGACGGAGCGAGGTCTTGAAGCAGCCAGCCATCTGCCTCAAAATTTCTTCAGAATCTTCGTCACCGGATCAAAACGGCTCGAGGTGGTATCCACGATCTCGATGGGCTTGTCCATGGGATGGGATTGTTCTGCGAGTTGGTCGGGGTATTGTAATACGGCGTTCAACCATTTTTGAAGCGTCTCTTCGGGAGCTTCGCCAATATAGTTAAACACCGGCCTGCCTGTGCTATCCAGGATCACCACTTGCGGAATGTGCCTTGCGAAATACTTCTCCACAAGCTTGTTTTGAGCAGTTGACCAGCCGTATTCAAAATCAATGACCACAAAGTGAACGCGATCCCGATACTGATTGTAAAGGTCAACCGTGGTGCGCGCCTGGCGTTTGGCGTTATAGCAGAATTCAGCATAAAAGACGATGAAGTTCGGCATGCCGGGCTTCGTGCTTTCCAGCATCTTATCGCCGGTGATGAGCGGTCCCTGGTGATTGTTTTTCTTATAATCAAGATGAGGGTTCAAGACCAGATTTTCTGCTCCGATAGAAACGGCAGGCAACATAAGCGCGAACATTAAGGTGAAAACCAACTTGTAATAAGTCATCTCTCCAGTCAATTTCTCCTGAATTAGTGGTTTGAAACTGCGCCCTCCTTCATTTTTAGATGCTTGATCCATCCCAATCGCTGCTAAATATCTTGTTTTCATGCTACAACGTCACAAGACGCCGGCACGATGTTTGACGAAATCGCTGCGGGATCGTGAGACGCTTGTACCTTGCGGGATTCAGTCAATCCACAACGCTCACTCCGGTCAATTCCTCGAGAACTCGATAAGGAGCCTTGTGAGGCAGCAGAAGAGCGTCGCGCTGAATGATGAAGGTTTGCTCTAGGGCGAACTGTCCTGAGAGGACTGCGTGAGGAACCGTGTCGGTGAAGACCAGCCAGGTGGAGCCGGGTGGAAATTCCCATCTGGATTTCGGGCAATTCTCCTGAAAATCTCGGTTGCCCTTCAACTCGTGGTGGAAACCCAGCATGAATTGATCGTAGAGCGGACGATCCACAAGCGGAATGCCCAGCGAGCGAGTCAGCCGAATAAGCCTGCGGTTCACATGGCGCCACGGAGAACGGGATTCCGAAGCAAGGTGATTCAGCCGGGCGGGATTGCCGTATTTTCGCACCAGAAGATCAAAAGGATCGCTCGTGAGCCACACACGCGGCTGCGTGGGATTGAGGTTAGTAAACACGCGCAGAATTCGATGGCCGTTGGAAGGGCGTGTAGGGAATGAATCCACATGAAGAAGGTCATTGCGTTTCTGGAGGGGAAGGTCCCGGTCTTCCTCCTCAATCGAGCGATAGCTTGCAAAATCCAGATGCCACCGATCCCGATAGGGAGAAAGAAATTGACGGACAAAGTTTGTGACCGATTGAGAATAAGAACGCATGATCCGAAGGAGTTCCTCTCCATCGGCATTTCCCGGCGTCAGGCCATGGACGCGATCCCGATCCGGCTTGTAGGAGATATTCTTGTGAACGGCGGAACTGGTCTGGCGGACATTCAGCAGAAATGACCGGTCACTTTCCGGAAGCGAAAAGGGCGTCTGCGCGAAAAAGAGAATGTTGCCCTCTTCCAAACATTCACAATACCCGCGGGCGCGCTCTTCTGCGCGATCCGGCTCGGCCCAGCCCGCCAACGAGAAGTCGCGCACCTCAGTCAGACCCATGCTGATCCCTTCAAAATCATGATAGACACCCTGTTGAACAACCGGTTTTCTGAAGCTCCCGCCTGATCACTACTCGTATGTCACATAAATACTTGATCTGACCCCGCGGGCGGGACGCCCGTGCCACGTTGTGGCATGGCCATCCTGGCCATGCCTACAAATTGTCCAGAAACGTTAGTGGCACATGACTAGGGGAACCGCGGCGCTCCCGGTCAACATCTCTCACTTTCAGTTCCCCTCACCTAACCAGATGCCCACAGGCTTCAGCGAAGGAATATTATCGCAAACAGCTTTCAGGGCCGCCATAATAGGCACCGCCAGCACCAGCCCCAGCGCGCCCCACAGCCACCCCCAAAACATCATCGCGACCGTGACGGAAAGAGCGTTCAACCGCACCCTGCCGCCCACCAGCTTCGGCGTCAGAAGGTTGACCGAAATAAAATGGACCACCGAAACGGTGATGGCGATGATGATGATCGGCGTAGCCTGGTTGAACTGCATCAGCGCGACGAGCAATGGAGGAAGGGTTGCCAGCGCAACGCCGATATAGGGAATGAGATCGAGAACGGCCGATATTCCGGCCAGAATGAAGGCGTAGCGCAGGTGAATCAACACATAAACCGGAGTGATCAACCCCATCGAGATCACGGCGACCAGAAAATTGCCGAAGACATACTGTCGGATCATTTCACTGACGGACTTTAAAATATCCTCCACCTGCTGCCGATGCTCTTCCGCAAAGAGGTTCAGCGTGGAGGAATAGAGATGAGATTTGGAAGTCAGCATAAAGAAGACCAGGAAGGGGACAAACATCACGGTGACCGTGAAAGCATAAATCGAGCCAATTCCGCGGAGCAGAAAGTTCGCCCAGCCGGATTCCTGTTGTAACCGCACTGCCGGCAAGCCCGTTTCCTGGGAAGGCGACATGATGGAAGTCGTGCTTTGGCGGAGATGGGTGATAACGCTCTGGATGTGCTCAACCACTTCCTTGATCCTTGTCGCCAGGCGGGGAATATCCTCAATAAAAGTCGCCGCGCGGTCGTAAACAACATAGATCAGGAGATACACCAGACCCAGCGCCAGGAGCACCATGAGCAGGGAGCCAAGCCAGCGCGGCACATGAATGCGCTCGAGAAGCACCACTCCCGGGTCAAGAACGAACGCGATCAGGATGGCAAAAATCAGGGTGATGACCACGGAACTGGCGTAGTAGAGGCAGATAAAGACAATAGCCCCCGCCACGATCCGCAGACTCGCGCTCGAAGTGATCACCGCCAGTGAATGTTCAAGCTTGGTTTCGGGCATCACTCTCTTTATCGCATGATTTTAGCTTGCCCTCATCTTGATTTCAAAGGCAGGAGTCCGTAAGAACCTCATCTCAGAATAATTGCTGAGAAGTTCTGAAGAAATCTCGCTGTAGCGGTGATCTGCGATCTCCGACGCCCGCGATCACAGATCGCCGGGTTTTTGTTCTCAAGAACTTCGGCGAATATCGTTTGCCGCTACAACGAGGCGGATTGATTTATTCACGCCTTCTGGGGAATGGAAAACGATGAACGAATAAAAAAAACCGCAAGGTCATCTGACAGACCTTGCGGTGGTTGTTCGCAATCAACGGGCGCTCACCAAATAATGCGCCATGCCTTCCGGGCCAAGGTCTTGGTTTCCTGGGCTACTACGCCCGGAACATTCTTTGCAGTCTGGGCGATACCCGAAGAACCGTCCACCACGGCATCGCCCGCAGCAGCCACGCCTCCCGCCGCCGCGGCAACTCCATCCTTGGTGGCGGCGAGCCCGGTTTTCAAAACTCCAGCGGTGGCCTGACCTGCGGACGCTGTCCCCCCAGCTAAAGCAGCGCCGCTGGCCGCTGCAACCTGGCTCGCATTATCGGCTCCCTTGGCAATTTGCTTACCTGCGTATCGGATGACTCCCGCTTGCGCAACTCCAACCATCGCGCCTAGCGCCAATGCGAATAAAAATGCTAAAAAGACCTTTGGCTTGATCATCTGGTATACCTCCATCTGTCTTTTGGTCTTGTTTCCAGTTAAGACTTCCACTGCCTACGGCATTCAACGTGGATTCAGAATGCGAGTGAAAACCGCGCTCCCGGCAGCCGTTTTACGGCGCCTGTTTCACCACCCCTCAAACCCGGGTCACTCTTCTTCCCAAGATGCCCGATCACGATATAAACTCCATCTATCTAGATGCCTTCCGGCCATTTACAGTTGTGCGCCGCTGTTTCAGCGGCAGCAGCCGGGAGCATCCACATTCAACCCTGGGCGTTACGGAACAGAATTCCTGAAAATCAGGAAATCGCAGGAGGGCTACTTTTTGACATTTACTGCTAAACTAAATTGGCTCATGATGCTCGCTTGACCTGAATCCAGATGCGCTGGGCGCAAGAAGCTTCGCAAACCCCAGCTAAGAATAAGGAGGATTCCACCGTGGTCCACGACACCATCGTCTGCCTCCTGGCCGGAGGCGCCGGTGAGCGCCTTTACCCTCTGACCCGCGACCGCGCCAAGCCTGCTGTTCCCTTCGGCGGCGTCTACCGCATTGTCGATATCACCCTCTCAAATTGCGTGAATTCCGACCTGCGGCGGATCTTTGTGATCACGCAATACAAGGCCCTCTCGCTCAATCGCCACCTGCGCGAGGGATGGAATTTCCTGGCGGCGGAACTGGGGGAATTCGTTCAAGTCCTCCCTCCTATGATGCGGGTCAGCGACAACTGGTACCAAGGCACGGCGGACGCCATCTATCAGAACCTCTACTCCATCGGCTCGGAGCCCAGTAAATATGTTTTGATCCTTTCCGGCGATCACGTCTACAAGATGGACTATCAACTGATGATCAAGCAACATCGGGAAAGCGGCGCAGACGTCACGGTGGGAACCATCGAGTTTGACAAGTCGGAGGCGTCACGCTTCGGCGTCGTGGAGGTGGACGCGGAAGGAAGAATCGTCGGCTGGCAGGAGAAACCGGCCAATCCCAAACCCTCGCCGCACGACCCCGATAAATGCCATGTTTCGATGGGTATCTACTGTTTCAATCGCGACCTTTTGATCAAGACGACGCAGGAAGACGCGGAGGATTCTGCTTCCAACCATGATTTTGGCCGCAACATCATTCCCAAACTCATCGAGAAATGCCGCGTCTATTCCTACAACTTTGTGGATGAGAACAAGAAGGAAGCCCAATATTGGCGCGACATCGGAACCATCGACGCCTATTACGAAGCGAACATGGATCTGGTGGCCGTATCGCCCATCTTCAACCTCTACGATGGCGAGTGGCCGTTACGCACCTATCAGCGCCAATACCCGCCGGCAAAATTTGTCTTCGCCCAGGAAGGCCACCGCATTGGAATGGCGGTGGATTCCATTGTCTGCATGGGATCGGTCATCTCCGGAGGAAGAGTGAGCCGGTCGGTGCTCTCGTTTGACGTGCGCGTCAATAGCTTCTCGGAAGTGGAAAGCTCCATTCTCTTTCCGCACGTTGATATTGGCCGATATTCGCGCATTCGCCGGGCGATTATCGACCGCCATATTCGCATTCCGGAACACTCCGTCATCGGCTATGACCTCGACGAGGATCGCAAGAAATACCACGTCACGGAAAGCGGCATCGTCGTGATCGTTCCGGAGCAGCGTATGTTTGAAGAGCCGGAATAAAGGCGTTTGACTTTCCCCCTTTTTGCGGACGCGCAACTTAAGCGGTGGCTGAAAAATCTTGCGACTTGTCAGACCGGCTCTTTAGCCGCTTGGTAATCAAGCCGCAACCGGCGCACGTAACGGTCGGCTTCACGAGTAGGCTTCGGAACGCGGAATCCATCCAGGCATTGTTGCGCCCAGTATACGGCCGATTCCAACGAGATACGATTCCCAACCGTGACATAAATCGGCTTCACGTCGTTGCAAGTGCGTAAAACGACTCCCACCCGTTCGCCTCTAAAAATCAGTGGAACGCTCGATCCAGCCCGTCGCGGAAGAGTTTGATGCTCTCCAACAAGCAGCGACTTAGCGCATCCGATCGTGGGCTTATCAAGCAACACCCCGATGTGGCAAGCAATTCCAAAAAGCCGCGGATGCGCGCGGCCATGGCCATCAATCAGAATCAGGTCAGGCTCGGTGCGCAAGCGCGCGAAAGCAGCCAGGAGCGCTGGACTCTCACGGAAAGAGAGCAGTCCCGGAATATAAGGGAACTTCAGCTTCTGCTCCGCGAATCTGCGCTCAACCTCTTCAAGCCCCGGCAGGCGATAAACGATGACGCCGGCAAAGGCTGTTTTGGTTTCAGGATCGAACGCCAGATCGGCCCCGGCGACGGTGCGAATCTCCTTAAAGCCATCTTCTTCCACCACCTGCGCGCGCAATTCCTCTTGCAGGCGCATCGCTTCGCGCGGGGTCAGATTCCATCGGGTGCGCAGCTTGGGCTTCATTCGCTCCGATTTTAACGCAGACCTCGCTCGGTCAGCGCATCAGCCGGAATCATTCGGAGTCCCTTCGCTTGTCATTCTGACGCCGAGCCCTTCATCTTCGCTCAGGATAAACTCCGCGAGGCGGAAGAATCCCCTTGTTTCGCTCAGTCTGCCATGTCATTTCGCGACATCCCGAAAGATGAAAATTACGCCGAGACTGGCAGGTGTCTGGGTTGCGTGCAGAAATATCGGCGTATTTTTCAGGGCAGAATGACATGCTGGGAAAACTTCCCAGCAACTCGCAAGATAGAGACATCAGCTTATGATATCCTTTCCAAATCCATCTTGATACCTTCCACTAAATATTTCACATCAGTAGTGTCCGGTTAAAACTCGAACAGAGTCCGTTGCTTAGCGATATTGGCATCTTCGGTTGCATCGGCAAAGTTACAGAGGACCTCTAAAATCGGGGTTTTTTCGAAAATCGTGACGCTCAAAATTTGGAGAATTTTGTAGAGACTCAGGTCCAGCCTGAGTTGCTTTTTGACGATGGCCACCCGGACATAAACGCCGAGAGCGACCCACGCTTGAGTCTGCACGGCATTCTCCGACGGATCTTCCTTTTTCGTTGAGCCGCAAATTTGTGTCGAAGTGCCTGACCACAAGAGAGATGGGCGTTTCGCCGCGGGCCAAGCTCCTGACTACATCGCCGGAAGGCTCACGCCGAGGGCCTTCAGGATTTCTCCCTGGCGGGCGTCTGGCTGGGGCAGCTTGGTTACCATCGTTTTTTCATCGACCGGAGAATGCAGCAGGCAGAGGCGCGTCAACGACAGCAGAGCGTCCGGTAGCGTGATGGCGTCGGCTCGGGTGCCAGTGGTGCCGAAGGCGGCCTGCAACCGCCGCTCCATCTCTCGACTGACTTTCAGCGCCAGCATACAGCAGAAGACATGCCCGCGGGTGCGGCTCTCCTTGCGCACCCACACCGGCCGCACTTCCAGCAAACCCGTCTTCAGCGTGCGAAAGTCGCGCTCCACCTTGCCCAGCGAGACATAGCTGTCACCTAAATTATGCGCTGGTGAGGGCTCGATCGGGTGGAGGTCATGAAAAACCATT
>CADDZJ010000083.1 GCA_902812415.1 Acidobacteriota bacterium | reverse complement strand
CTACTCGCCTTATTCATCACGCGTCAGAAGTTGTGAAAAAATCTCGCTGTAGCGGCGATCTGTGATCGCCGGGGTTTGGTTTTCCAAAACTTCGGCGAACATAGTCCGCCGCTACAACAGCGTGGATTAATTTATTCATGCCTTCCCTTTGCGGTCTGCGGTTCGTCTGCGTGGTGTCGCTGCCTGATTCAGCAAAAAACGCGGACTATCTACAAAAGTCGGTGGTCCGCTACCCTGCTTTACTTGTCACTCGCCAGAAGCTGTGAAAATATCGAATTTGTCATGCTGAACGCAGTGAAGCATCCCGGTATTTTGCTGAAAACAAAATACGGGGATCCTTCGCTATCGCTCAGGATGACAGCCGCCCCTAATTTTTTCACCCCTTCTCACTCTTCACTTTTTCCGGCCCCGTGGGGCAAGCGGCGAATCTGCTGCCGCCGGGGAGCTTGACCTGAGATAGGCTAATATAGTAGCCTAACTTAATGATGGCATTTCTCCGGTGTTCGCCTTTTTGAGGCCCCCCAGACAATGATCTGGGAAAGGCGGTGGTGAGAGAGACTGGAATGAAATCGAAAAGGGAAGACAAAACGGCAATGGCCGTCCCGATCCGGGCGGCCTCTACGTGGACCCAAAGAGAGGCCCGAAGCGGGGTTTGGAGAGCCGTGATTCCACGGAAAGACGCGGAAAAAAGAATGTTTAGGGTTGATGAGCGCGAAAAAGAATCTATCGCCTTGAGGGCAGGGATGTTATTGGCTTCTTATTCAGAGGCCTTTTACGAACAATTTCCAAAAGTCGTTGTATCTTAAAGAAACAAAATGACTTATTGATTTAATTTGTTCGTTGTGCATTAACAAACAGCAAAGAATAGACTTAGCTGAAAAATGGGGAAATTGTTCGTCATTTGTGACATGGAATTATGCCGAATTGGGCGGGTTTGGGTGAATGGCTCATGAAGGGCGTCTCGTGACCAAATCACGCGACATTCACCTCCCTCGGGCTCCTCTCAGCGGAGAGGTGGTATGGAGTGCCGGAGCGAAGCTCCCGGCTTTAAAGGTGCAGCGCTTCTGCCTAGGCAAAGGCGGAAGGGAGTTGCGGTTACCCTACTTGAATGAAGTCGAGAAGGGTGGGAGAGACAGGACAACACCATGAACGAACTCGCTCTGGCGGCGGATCGAAAACCAGGGCGAGAGCGGCGTTCGATTGATTTTCGCAGGGAGTGTCCGCTAGAATTCAAAAATAGGCAGAGGCGGCAGGTGTTTTAATTAAAGTCCCGTTGCTGCTGTTATCTAGCGCCATACGCTTCGGCCTCTCGGGAAAGGAGTTGCCAGGCTTGACGAGCAGGAATTGGAAATGCGCCGGAATCATAATCCTCACTCTGATGATTCCAGGGCTGATTCTCTGGGCGAGGCCGACCGCCCACGCAACATCTTCGAGAGAGGTTCTGCGAGAGAAAGTCGTCCAGCTTTTGCGAGAGAGGTACGCCATCGCTGACAATGTGCAGGTGACCGCCGGACCTCTTGAAAGTTCGCAAGACCCTGCCTTTTACGAGTGCCTCATCACTTACGACAACGGGCGGAAAAAGAGCACGCAGCCGGTCAGTATTTCGAAAGACGGGCGGTACCTTGCGGTGAGCCCGCTGTTCTACCTGGGGTCGGATACGAATGCCGACCTCACCCGCAGCATTCGCACTTACTTCAAGCTAGGCCCGGAATGGAGCCTTTCCGTGGGCGCGCTGCGGCCCTCGCCCGCGCCCAACTTCGATACGATTATTGTCACCGCCGAGAAGGGCGGCCAGAAGCAGGACGGCGAATTCTACATCACCAAAGACAAGCGTTTTGCGGCGCTGGGCACGGTCTTTATCGTCCGAACCAGCCGTGAGATTGAGCGAATGATCAACACCCGGAATCAACCTTGCTCCGGACCGGCGAACGCGCCGGTGACGATTGTGGAATATGCGGATCTTGAGTGTCCCACTTGCGCGCGCTTGCAACCATTTCTGGAGAACGATCTGCTGCCGCGATATCAGAACAAAATCCGGCTCGTCTACAAAGAATTCCCGCTTCCCATGCACGCCTGGTCGCGCAAAGCGGCAATCGCCAGCCAGTGCGCCTATGAGCTTGATCCCTCGGCTTTCGTCCGCTACCGTAGCTCCATCTTCGCCCACCAGTCCGAGATCAACGTCGCCAACGTGCGAGACCAGTTGCTGCAACTTGGCGAAAGCGCAGGCATCAATCGCCTGAAGCTTGCCGCCTGCATGGATTCCGAGGCCACCCTCTCCCGGGTGGAAGCCGACTTGCGCGAAGGCAATGAACTTCAGGTGACCAGCACGCCGACGTGTTTCATCAACGGCAAGATGGTGGTGGGAATTCAACCGCCGGCGGAGTTTTACAAGGTCATTGATGGAGCGCTCCGCCACGCTCCGTAAGGGTTCTGCAACTTCCCCTGAGTGCGTCGGGGCGTCGGCGCTTTCGGGTTACGCGCGAGAGCGAGACATAAAGTCTGGTTTCCATTCCTCGAAGGAGGCTCTCATTCTGCGGCCAAACTTCAAAATAAAACTCGGAATCCTTCTCGCTTTCAGCGTCGGCATCCTCGCGCTGTGCGCCCAGAATCATTCCGTCGCCACCTCCGGTTCAGACCAGGCGCTCCGCGATAAAATTGCCAACTATCTGCGCCAGCGTTTTTCAGTGGCAAAAACCGCCACGATCCAGGTTTCGCCTTTGCGCCCCGCCATCTTTCCCGGCTTCGAGCTTGCGACCGTGACCGTGCAGGACGGCAAGAATCAGGCCTCCCAGGAATTCTACGTTTCCAGCGATGGCCGCTATCTGATTCAGGGAAACATCTATGGTTTAAATTCCGATCCGCGCATGGAGGTGGAGCGCATGATCCGCACCGAGGGCGAGCCCAGCGTGGGTCCGGCCAACGCGCCGGTGACGATTGTGGAGTATGCAGATCTCGAATGCCCGATGTGCGCTGAGATGCAACAGTTCATCGAAAAGCAACTGCTGCCTCGGTATGGCGACAAGGTGCGCGTGATTTTTAAAGAGTATCCGCTCTTCAACGTGCATCCCTGGGCGGTCGAAGCTGCGGTGGCCGACGAATGCGCTTTTGAGATCGACCCTTCAAAATTCCTGGCCTACCGCTCGCTGATTTTCGAGAACCAGAAGTCCATTCAGAAGGATACCGCCACCCAGCAACTGCTGGATCTGGGAGCGCAGGCTGGACTGGACCGCACCAAGCTTTCCGCCTGCCTCAGCGCCAAGTCCTCGCTGCCTCACGTGCGGCAGGACTTTCAGGAGGGAGAGAAATTGGGTGTGGCGAGCACGCCCACCTTTTTCATCAATGGCAAGATGATTCCAGGCGCGATGCCGCCCGAGGAATTTTTCAAGACCGTTGACCAGGCCCTCGCAGAAACCGCCAAAAAGTAACGACAACCCTGACGCGTCGCAAGAGTCTGAGAAAGATCGCATTTTGCAACCGTCGCGTCCGACACACCCCCCTCATAAATCCCTTCTGTTCGCAATGAATTCTGCCGATAAAAACAGCGTGGAGGTCTTTGAATGCAGTCCGGAAGGAATGAGGAATTTATCCCTCGATTCCAGCAATTGATCCAGGAAGTTCGAACTCTTGACCATCGCGACTCGAGCATGTGGTCCATCGGGCTTTTGGTGCTCCTGATCGTGGCGGCGGGATTCCTGGCCCTGGTGCTTCCCAACGTGATGTGGGGCATCAGCACGGTTCGCATTGACCCACGATTCCTGCCTCAGCTTTTCTTCGGCCTCGTTGCGCTCATTATCTTGTTCAACATTTACGCGCTCGAGAAGAAGCGAGATTTACAGAATGCCCGCGAAGAACTGGTGCGGCAACTTGTTCAATGCGAAGCTGCGGAAGCCCTGTCCCTGCTCGATCCCTTAACGGAGTTGTTTAACCGTCGCTATCTCGACCTGATGCTTCCGAAGGAAGTGAGCCGCGCCAATCGTTACGGAAGGAAATTGACCATTCTGATGATTGATATCGATGACTTTCAATCGGCCAATCTTCAATTTGGACACCCCTTCGGGGATAAGATTCTGCTGGAAGTGGCGCGCCTGCTGAGGAAGACTTTTCACAGTTCTGATATCGTGGCGCGCTATGGAGGCGATGAATTCCTGGCGCTTCTTCCTGAAACGAGCGAGATGGATGCTCAGCACACTGTCAATCGGCTTCAGGACTTCGTTCACGAATGGAATGAATTCTTCCGGGAGGGAGATTATAAGCTGGGCCTGAGCTGCGGCCTGGCCTCCTTAAGTCCCGGCGGAGAAATCCGGGAAGTCATCGAGGCGGCTGACGCGCAATTGTATTTCCAGAAACATCACAAGCTTTCCCCAACCCGCATTCACGCAGCGCGTTCGTAATCGCCTCCCCTTTTCGCACTGCTCCTCGCCGCGGCATAAAAGCTGCGACGCTGCAATAGGCCGCACCAGTTGAAAGCTTCCAATTTGTTCGCTAACATAAGCCCTATGTTGGATTCACAAGGGCTTGTTTCTTGGGGTTTGCGGAAGGACTTCGGGAAGGAGGATGCTTCCTTCCGATGATGCGCGAGGCGACGAGTCGACGAAACCCGCGGCGCTGGTTCTATGCGGCCATCGTGTGGTTCGTCCTGTTCGGGCAGCTCCAACTGGTGTTCGCAGCGGAGTTGCACAGCCATGGATACCCTGCGGTTTCCGGACAGCGGGCCACAAAACTTGCCCCCGCCAGTTCGAAAACTCATCCGGCCACTCCGGACGGGTCGGTTTGCATCGTTTGCCAGATTGTCCGCCAAAGCGCCGCCCGGCCCACGCTTAATGGTCCGGCCATTCAGCTTTGCGGCAATGTCATCTTCCACCCCTTTGCAATCCTGGCGTATTTTTCCAGCCTTTCCGTCTCGATCCTCCCGGTTCGCGCGCCTCCCCTTGCTGAATGATTTCAGCAGCGCCGTCTCCCGATGACGGCTGAATCATTCAGGAGGTGGATCATTGATTCCATCTACAAAAACTCTATCTTCGGCATCTCTCTGCAAGCGACTGTGGGCAAACGAGATTTCCATCCATGAAGCGCGGCGCCACAAACTGGCACTGGCCAGGGATCGAGACCACATTCGGCCGGGACGTTCAGTCTGCGCCGTTCTCCTCGCAATGGCCGCGATTCTGGGTTTCGCGCTGGGGGTTGAACCGATCCTCGCTCAGAATCCGCCGCCCGTGCGGATTGATTTGGAACAGGCTATCCGTCTTGCGCTTGCGCACAATCATGCCCTGCTTGCCGCCCGCAACACCATTCAGCAGAGCCGGGCGGAGGAGGTCACGGCTTCTCTTCGTCCCAATCCGGTTTTGTTTACGGATGCGCTCTTCGTTCCCTTTTTCAGCCCCAGCAACCTGAATGGTTCTATTCTGAATACCATCTCCGAATTCGATGTCGGAGTCGCCTACACGATTGAGCGCGGCCACAAACGGCAGGCCCGCATGCGCGCCGCCCGCGACCAGACGACGGTCACGGCCACGCAAGTCACTGATGATGAACGAGTGCTCACTTTTAACGTTGCCCAGCAATTCATAAACGTTCTTCTTGCCAAATCGACCCTGCAATTTGCCCAGCAGGATCTTCAAAGTTTCGAGAGCACGGTCAACATCAGCGCGGCGCAGTATAAGGCGGGCGACATCAGCGAAGGGGACTTCTTAAAGACCAAATTGCAGTTGCTTCAGTTTCAGACCGACGTTTCCGCCGCCAAAGTAGCGCTGGTTCAGGCGTTGGCAAGTCTTCGCCAACTGATCGGCTATGACGCGCTGCCCGCCAATTATGATGTGATTGGCCAGCTTGCCTACACTCCGCTTCAGTTGAACCGGCTCGACCTGGAGGCCCGGGCGCTCCAACTGCGTCCTGATCTTCTGGCCGCAAAGCAATCCGTAACAGCGGCTCAAAGCCAATATACTCTGGCCAAGGCCGGCGGCAAGCGCGACCTTACGACGCAGTTTAACTACACTCACGTCTCCGCTCTGAATAACGCCAGCCTCTTCGCCAACATTGAAATCCCGATCTTCAACCGCAACCAGGGAGAAATCGCGCGAACGCACTATGCCATCACTCAATCTCAACAGCTTCAGCAGGCTGCCGAGGACCAGGTATTAACCGATGTGCAGAACGCCTTCGCGTCTTTTCAGACCAACGCGCAGGTAGTGAAGCTTTACCTTTCGGGTTATCTCAAAGAGGCTCAGGAATCGCGGGATATCAGTGAATACGCTTATCGGCGGGGCGCCGCGAGCCTGCTGGACTTCCTCGATGCCGAACGCAGCTATCGGGCAACGCAACTGGCTTATCGTCAGGCTCTGGCTGCCTATATGACTTCTGTTGAGCAGATCAAAGAAGCCGTGGGAACAAGGAATTTGCCATGAAATCGCTCTTCGACTGCCACGAATGGGCCGCGGGATGTCGATCCCCAAGAAAATCTGAAACAAGCACGGCTGGCTGGCGCCGCCTGAGGCCCGCAGTGATCGGCGTGCCGGGCTTCTGTCTGACGCTCGCCCTGCTTCTGACGGGATGCAATCGCCAGGCGGCGACGGCGGTGACAGCCTCCGGGCAATCGGTAGCCGCAAGGGAGCATGACACGCCCACTTTGTTTACAGTGCCAGAAAATCAAATGGCGCGCATCCAGGTGATCCAGGTTGAACCGTCAAGCCTTCGGCAAGTTTTGCGACTGCCGGGCTCGGTGACCTACAACCTTTTTGAGACGACCCCGGTTATCACCCAGGTGAGCGGGCCGGTGCTCCGCGTCTTGGCTTATCCTGGACAGGACGTGACAGCGGGACAGCCGATGCTGGAGGTGAGCAGCCCCGATTTTGCGCAGGACCGCTCCAATTATCTGAAGGCGCGCGAGGCTTACTGGCTGGCCCAGCAAAGCTACGCGCGGGCTCGCGACCTCTACGCCCACGAGGCCATCTCAAAAAGCCAGTTGCAACAGGCTCAAACCACGGAAGAGCAGGCGCAGGCTGACCTGACAGCGGCATCACAGGCGCTGAAAGTACTCGGATTTTCCGATCCTAACCAGGTGCTTCAGGATGCTGCGATCCCGGAAATTCCGGTGCTTGCCCCCATCAACGGCGAGGTGGTCGAGCGGACGGTCTCGCCGGGGCAAGTGGTTCAGGGCGGCGCAACCCAATGCTTCACCATCTCCAACATGCGCACGGTGTGGGTGCTGGCGAATGTCTACCAGAATGTCCTCGATTACATCCGCGTTGGTCAGCCGGTCTCAATTGAAACCGATGCTTACCCCGGCCTGGTTTTCCACGGACGCATTTCCTATATGGCTCCGGCCTTTGATCCCACGACCCGGACTCTCCAGGTTCGTATCGTGACGCAAAATCCGGGCCATCGGCTGAAGAAGGATATGTACGTTACCGTCCTGGTGCAGGCCGGACTGATTCAACATGCGCTGACCGTACCGGATTCTGCCCTGCTCCGGAACGACGAAAATCAGCCTTTCGTCTACGTGCAGGTCGGGCCACGCGAGTTTGCCCGCCGGCTGGTAACAATTGGCTCCAGTCAGGACGGGCGGACCGAAATCGCGAGCGGCATCAAGCCAGGCGAGCACGTGATAGGTGACGGCAGCCTGTTTGTCGAGTTTGCAAACTCCTTGCGCTGAGGGGATACGTTCAGATCACGGGTGACGCACACATCGCGCTTGTTCCAATGTGTGGGATTCCCTTAAGCGAGCGCGTGCCAGACAGCGGCGTCTGTGCGCTGTGATGTTGAGAGTGGATTATTCACGATGATTCATCGCATTGTCCATTTCGCGTTGCAGCAACGATTCCTGATTGTGCTCATGGTCATGGCCATCGCCATCATTGGCGTCATTTCGTTCCTGCACATGCCGATCGAAGCTTATCCCGACCTTTCGCCGCCGATGGTGGAAATCATCACGCAATGGCCGGGCCACGCCGCCGAAGAGATTGAGCGCCTGGTGACGATCCCGATTGAAATTGAAATGAACGGCATCCCCAACCTCACCTACATGCGCTCCATCTCGCGCTACGGCCTCTCAGATGTGATTCTGACGTTCGCGTACGGCGCCGATAACTACTTCTGCCGCGATCGGGCCTTCGAGCGGCTCACCCAGATCAGCCTGCCCGCCGGCGTCACGCCTTTGCTCGCGCCGCTCTCGAGCCCCAGCGACCTGATTTACCGCTACGTCATTCAAAGTCCCGACCGCACGCCGATGCAGCTTAAGACAATCCAGGATTGGATCCTCAACCACGCCTATCGGTCGGTTCCCGGCGTCGCGGATGATTCCGGCTTTGGCGGCACAGTGATGCAATATCAGGTGCTGCTCGACCCCACGCGTCTGTTCAACTATCACCTCACGGTGCCGCAGGTGATGCAGGCTCTCTCTGCCAACAACGCCAACACCGGCGGCGGCTTCTACTCGCAGGGCGGGCAGTTTTATTACGTCCGCGGGCGGGGGCTGGTAACCGATACCCAGGATATCGGCAACATCGTGGTGGCCAGTCAGAACGGCGCTCCGGTCTACGTCAAGGACATCGGCAACGTCGTAATCGGCCATGCTCCGCGCCTGGGTGAATTCGGCTACATGCATCGGAACGACGCCGTTGAAGGCGTCATCCTGATGCGGACCGGGGAAAAAACCCAGTATGTTCTCCAGCGCGTCGAAAAAGAGACTTCTTATCTGAACCAGTCGGTTCTGCCGCCCGACGTCAAGATTCATCCTTACTACGACCGCATGGGGCTCATCAAGCTCACCACCGACACGGTGGAAACGAACCTGCTGCGCGGCATGATCCTGGTGGTGATTGTGCTGGTGTTTTTCCTGGTCAGCTTTCGTGCCGCCATCATCGTGGCCCTTACTATTCCCCTCGCGCTGCTGTTTTCCTTTATTTTTCTTCACGCCAAAGGCGTGGATGCGAACCTGCTTTCCATCGGCGCCATCGATTTCGGCATCATTGTTGACGGAACTGTGGTGATGATGGAAAACATCTATCGCGAAATGGCGGCGCGACAGGGCCAGCAGTCGAGTGTTGTGGACATCATCCTGGCGGCGGCCCGTGATGTTGACCGGCCCGTGTTTTATTCAGTCGCCGTGATTATCGCGGGTTACATCCCGATTTACGCCTTGCAGGGCGCCTCCGGACGCTTGTTTCGCCCGATGGCGGATACCATGTCGTTCGCATTGGTGGGGTCGCTGATCTTCAGCCTGACGCTGGTTCCCGTGCTGGCCGCTTCCTGGTTTAAGAAGGGAGCCCGGGAAAAGGTGAACCGCGCCTACGAGTGGATCAAGGAAATCTATCGGGTTCAACTTGAGCGTTGCTTAAGCTATCCCAAGACGACGATGGCGCTGGCGACCCTCATTTTTGGGGCTTCCTTGCTGCTGGTTCCCTTCATCGGCGCAGAATTCATGCCTCACATGGATGAAGGCGCGCTCTGGGTGAGGGCGACCATGCCGTACACCATCTCCTGGCAGGAAGCCGCCAAGGTCTCGCCCCAGATTCGCGCCGTTCTGATGTCTTTTCCGCAGGTGACTACGGTGGCCTCCGAACTCGGGCGGCCGGACGACGGCACTGACCCCACCGGGTTCTTCAATGATGAGTTCTACGTGGGCTTGCATCCCTACCGCGACCGCGTCTGGAAGCAAGGGCCGATCCATAACAAGCAGGAGTTGATTGAGGCTGTCAACAATCGTCTCCAATCCTTCCCTGGCATCATCTTCAACTACACACAGCCCGCCGAGGACGCCGTTGATGAAGCGCTCACCGGCCTGAAGAGCGCGCTTGCCGTAAAGATTTTCGGGCCGGACCTCAGGGTTCTCCAGGAGAAAGCCACGGAAGTGAAAAGGACGCTGGAAAAGGTTCCAGGTTTTACAGACCTGGTAGTGGTGAAGGAACTCGGCCAGCCCAGTCTGCTGGTGGATGTCAACCGCGCTGAGTGCGCGCGTTATGGAATTAACGTCAGCGACGTGGAGGCGATTGTCCAGGCGGCCGTTGGAGGTCAGGCGGTTTCCCAGGTGATTCAGGGGGAAAAACAATTTGACCTCGTGGTGCGCATGGAACCGCAATTCCGAAGCAGCCAGCAGGAAGTTTCCAACCTTCTCGTTGGCGACCCGGCAGGCCAGCAGATTCCTTTGAGCCAGGTGGCGAACGTTCACATCGGGAATGGCGCCGCCTTTATCTATCGGGAGAACAATGCCCGGTACATCGGCATCCAGTACGCCATCCAGGGCCGCGATCTGGCGAGAGCCGTCGCGGACGGCCAGCGGGCGGTGGAAAAGGCCGTGCAATTGCCTCCCGGCTACCAGATGATCTGGGGCGGTGAATACAGCGAGTACCTCGCCGCCCGGGAACAAATTAAGGTGATCGGCCCGCTCACCGTCTTTCTCATCTTCCTAATTCTTTTTGCGCTCTATGGCAACGTGAAGTTCCCGGTGATCACCGCCATCGGTGTGATCATGACGGAGCCGGTGGGAGCCTTGATTGCTCTCAAGCTCACACACACCCCGTTCAGCGTCTCCTCGGCGCTGGGATTTCTCGCGCTGATGGGGGTGGCCGTCGAAACGGCCGTCGTCCTCTTCAGCTATATCAATAAACTGCGCCTGGAGGGGATGGACATTCACACCGCAACGCGCGAAGCGGCGCTGCTGCGGCTTCGCCCGATCATGATGACCGCGCTGGTTGCGTGCCTGGGCCTGCTGCCGGCGGCCTTATCCCACGACATTGGCTCCGATACGCAGCGCCCCTTCGCCATCGTGATTGTGGCGGGGCTGATCTCGCGCCTCTTTCTCGGAGTGTTTGTGGGGCCGGTTCTTTACGAGCTCGTGGCTCGCGATAACGATGTGTTGCAGGTATAAGGAGTCTGTGAAAGAACAGGTGTTGTAGCGGCGGTGTCCTCATTGCCAGGCCACGCCTTGGTTCGTTCCTTCCGCTGGAGAGGAGTCGCCGGCGGTGCGTCAGGATGCATCGCCGCTATAATGCGAAAAACATAGCTAACCCGAAAACGACAAGCTTCATCCAATCCTTTTGATCATCTACCAAAAGACATGGCGGCACTTTATGACGCCACGGGCGATTATCCGCGCAAGCCTGCGCCAACGGTTAAGTGGAGTTAGATTCGTCATTGTTTAGAAGACGCAACCTCACAAATCGAAACCGTCGCGCCTACACGCTGGCGATGTGGGCGGCGGTCGTGGTGCAGCTCCACCTGTTCTTCGTGGCGCAGCTTCATCACCACGCGTTAAGGCTGCTTCAGCAGGAAATGCACAACACGATGCGGCAGGTCCGCGCAGACCTCGTGCCGCTGCCCGACCCGCCACAGCCTTGCCCCGCCTGCCAGATCGCCCGGCAGGGATCCGTTACTCCAGCCTCAAATATTCAAGCCGCCAATCCCGCTTATCTGGAAGAGCAGATTCAACCGCTGCCTTCTTCATTTGCTTTCCAGGTGATGCTTAAGCTTCATCCCGGAAGAGACCCGCCCAGCTTCTCCTGACGCCTACATTGCGCGCCAATCTCTGAAAATTGCAAGTCATCGTGTCCACCTTGGCGTAACGCCGGTGTGCTTACTGGCGATCTCGGCGCTGGGGACAGCGCTACTACAAAATTGAATTTGCGCTCGAAAGGAGAAGCTATGTCAGTTCATGCGCTGGCCAATCAGTCTAGGAATTTGATTTTCTATCGCATTGCAGTGCATACCGCAGCCCTTGGGTGTTTCATATTTCTGCTGGGATTCTCTGGCTTTGGCCAGACTCTGGGCACTTCAGGAACGATTGAAGGCACAGTTCTTGATCCGTCCGGCGGGGCTATTAAAGGTGCAACGGTCGAGATTCAGAATCCAGTGAGCGGTTATGAAAGCTCCGTGCAAACCGACAGCTCGGGTCAGTTCAGATTTGACAACGTGCCGTTTAATCCTTACCACCTCTCCGTTGAGGCTGCTGGTTTCCAAGCTCTAGCCCAGGACGTGACGGTGCGAACTTCGGTGCCCATTCACTTAAAATTTAACCTCAAGATCGCTGTCGCCACTACCACAGTGACCGTAACGGGAGAAGCGGCAGACCTTCTCGAGCAGACGCCTACCGCGCATACGGATGTCAACCGCACTCTGATTGAGAAGTTGCCCGTTGCAAACGAGAGCATCGGCCTCAGCGAGGTTGTGACCAATACATCGCCTTTTGTCGCAGCTGACGCCAATGGTTTTTTCCACCCTTTGGGCGATCATGCCGAAGCTCAGATTTCTCTTGATAACCAGCCCATTACAGATCAATACAGCAAAATTTTCTCCAACCAGATCCCGCTGGATGCCATTCAGTCGTTGGAGATTGTAACCGGAGTGGCGCAGGCGCAATACGGCGACAAAGACAGCATGGTCATCAATGCGGTCAGCCGATCCGGACTTGGTGACACACCGCCCCACGGCGCCTTTTCCGAAGAATATGGATCGTTTGGAACTTCAACCACCAACTTCACCCTTGGAACCGGCGGGAAGAAATGGGGAAACTTTCTGGCAAGCTACTTTACGAACAGCAGCCGATTTTTGGACTCTCCGGAATTCACGAACTTCCATGATAAGGGCAACGGAGAGGGCGCCTTCGACCGTGTTGACTTTAATCCGACCAGCGCCGACACGCTGCACCTGAATTTTCAGGCCTCGCGTTCCTGGTTTCAGATTCCTAACACCTACGACCAATTGGCAGTGGGGCAGGACCAGCGCCAACAAATTCGGTCGCTCAACATCGCGCCCGGATATACGCACCTCTTCAGCCCCTCGCTGTTGCTTGACTTTACGCCCTATGTTCGAGTTGACCATGTGCAGTACTATCCCAGTTCGGATGTTTTCTCTGACCTGCCCGCTACCCTGGCACAAGACCGTCGATTGGGCGTTTACGGGGCTGCTCTTGATCTCGCCTATGCCCAAGGAATCCACAACGCCAAGGCAGGTTTCCAATACCGGTACACTGCCCTCACGGAGGGCTTCAATCTTGGCGTGGCAGACCCCACGTTTAACCCGGTTTGCCTGACGGCCAGCGGTAGTCCAGTAACTATTCCGACGATTACGAGCCCGACCGCCTGCGCTCCTGCCGGCTATCAGACAAACCCCAACTTTTTGTCGGGATTACTTCCTTTTGACTTGACGCGGGGAGGCCATCTGTTTGATTTTCATGGCCGCGCGGCCATCCGTGAGCCAGCTCTTTATGTACAGGACAACATCACGTGGCGCCAATGGACCTTCAATCTGGGCCTGCGCCGCGACTGGTATGACGGAATCAGCCGGGCCGTCCAATTGGAGCCGCGAGCCGGGGTGGCATATGGAATCAAGCGTACCAACACAATCCTGCGTTTGTCTTATGGACGTTTTCTGGAGACTCCGTACAACGAGAATCTGGTCCTTTCGAGTGAAACTGGCGCTGGGGGGCTAGCCACCAATGTCTTCGGAGCCTTCGCGAGTTCACCTTTGCAACCCGGCAGGCGGAATCAATACAGTGCCGGGCTTGAACAGGCGATCGGGCGCTGGGCGGTTGTGGACGTGGATTATTTTTATAAGCTCACGCACAACGCCTATGACTTCGATGTGCTCTTCAACACTCCGCTGACGTTTCCGATTACCTGGGATAAGTCTAAGATCGACGGGATCGGAGGCCGAATCAACCTGGCAAACGTTCACGGCCTCACCGCTTATTCTGTGATGGGACATACGCGGGCCCGCTACTTTCCTCCCGAGAACGGCGGCGTGATCTTCAACAGTCCGATCGACACCCAGGTGTTCCGCATCGACCATGATGAGGTTTTTGAACAGTCAACTCACGTGCAATATCAATTCCCTAAGCATGGGCCGTGGGTGGCGTTTACCTGGCGGTATGACAGCGGCTTGGTTGCGGGCTCTGTACCCGACCTCGCTTCTGCTTTGGCGCTGGATGCGGATCAACAGGCGGCGATTGGGTTCCATTGCGGCAGCGACTTTGCGACTCTGACCAACCCGATCACTTCCTGCAATCTGCCCTATCCTCAGTGGGGAGCCACGCGCCTGGTGATTCCGGCGCCTGGAACTTTTAATCCTGATACGAACCCGCCCCGCATCGCGGCGCATCATCTCTTCGATCTCGGAATCGGTATGGACAACATCTTCCATACAGACCGTTATAAGGCAGACTTGCGGTTTACGGTGATCAACCTGGCGAACAGCGAGAATCTCTATAACTTCCTGTCCACGTTTAGCGGCACGCATTTTATCGCGCCGCGCACCTATCAGGTTCAACTGAAATTCCGTTTTTGAGGTCGTTCAAAGTTGATGGCGTGCCAACGTGAGTGATGCATGGGCCTGCGGCCCACCTGAGGGGACGAAAAACATCATTGTGATCACCCATGCGAAAGCTTGTTCTCCTGCGAAGGCAGGGGAGGGAGCTACGGCTGGATTTCCGCTTGCCAGGAATGACTGGCAGGAGTGTTTGTAGCCCTTAGGTGCTATCAGTCTGAGCGTAGCGAAGAATCCCGGCATTTGCTTGTTTCTGTAAATATAGGCGTTTCACGGAGTTAATTCTGTGCTGAAATAGAGGGATTCTTCCGCCGCGCGGAGTTTACCCAGAACGAAGCCGAAGGGCGCAGTGTCAGAGTGACAAGGAAGGGCTCAGCGCGTCATCGAAGCCCCCAAATAGGTCGCGTATTTCTGTTACGCCACACTCAGGCCGACGGAATGCCGGATGGTCTCTCCATTGGCCGATGGAAGGTCTATAATGAGAAATCAATGCTCAATTCACTCGGCCGACTGGAGCCTGAAGTCCCCACTCGGGAAAAGCAGGCCGTTGCCTTGGCATCTCTCTTTTCAGCAGCTCTCCTGACGGGTCTCAAAGTGACCGTTGGCCTGCTGACGGGGAGCCTCGGAATTCTTTCCGAGGCAGCGCATTCCGCTCTGGACCTTGTCGCCGCGCTGGTCACCTACATTTCAGTGCGCCTGGCGGATAAGCCCGCCGATTCCTCTCATCCCTTCGGTCACGGGAAGTTCGAACACCTCTCGGCTTTCGTGGAAACGGGATTGCTGCTGGTCGCCTGCGCATGGATCGTCATTGAAGCTATTCATCGCCTCGTTTTTAACGAGGTCCACGTGAATCCTTCTTTTTGGGCCTTTGCGGTGATGATGATTTCAATTCTGGTGGATGTTTTTCGTTCCCGCTCTCTTTCCCGCACGGCGCGGAAATATGGCAGTCAGGCCCTGGAAGCGGACGCGCTGCATTTTTCGACCGACATCTACAGTTCGACCGCAGTGATCCTCGGTCTGATTCTTATTCTGATTTCACAGCGTCGAGGAATCTTTTGGCTGCGCGCGGCGGATCCCGTGGCCGCTTTGGTGGTGGCGGGCCTTACGGTCTACATCAGCCTCCGGCTGGGCAAGAGAACCCTCGACGCGCTGATGGATGCCGCCCCAGCCGGAATTCCCAGCCGGGTTGCAAAAGTCATTTCCGGGGTCCCTGGGGTTCTAAAGCATGATCGTATCCGGGTCCGCCAGAGTGGGAATCAGCTCTTTATGGATCTGGACCTGATGCTCGAAAGCAACATTCCTCTGGAACATGCACAGGCGGTTGAAGGCGTCGTTGAATCCAAGGTCCGTGAATTGTTCCCAAGCGCCGATATTGTCATCCATTCCACGCCTCAGAAGCCTTCAGCGGGCAATCTGGTTGAAAAGATCCGCGCCGTAGCCCATCGCCGTAACTTTCAGATCCATGACGTAACCCCGCTGGAGGTTAAGGGGAGAGTGAACCTCAATCTCGATCTGGAACTCGATCCAAGCTTAACGCTGGAGGCTGCCCATCAAAAGGCTACGGAACTTGAAACAGAAATCAAACGGGAAATTCCCGAAGTCAATGAGGTGAACATTCATATCGAGCCCATGCGGAATCGGGTGGAACGGGCGCTGGAGGCCGCCTGGTTACAAGACGGGATGGAAAAGAAACTGCTCGCTATTGCGAGGAAAACTCCGGGATTGCTCGATTGCCATGCATTAGTCGCCCATCAGGTGGAAGACGGCATCGTGGTAAGCGTTCACTGCACCTTAGACCCTCACTTGCCTCTCTCGCGCGCCCACGAAATCACCGATGAATTGGAGTTTAAATTCCGCAAGGAGTTTCCTCAAATCGTCAAGGTTAGCATCCACGCTGAGCCGCACGGCAAAGGCTAATTCGTGGAAATGGCCGGTAGAAGTGACTTTCGAGAGAGTCCTTCAAGCCTGAACGGCCACAGCGGTCTCGGTGCGCGTGACGGGACGATAGAGCGTATCGCGCTCGCAAGGCTCCTGCCCCGCTTCCCGAATGAGGCGAACGAGTTGCTGGCGGGTCATCACTTGGGGCGTGGTGGCTCCGGCATCGTGGTAAATTTTTTCTTCGACGACGGTGCCGTCAAGATCATCCGCCCCAAAGCGCAGCGCTACTTGCGCGACGCGGGGCGTCAGCATGATCCAGTAAGCCTTGATGTGGGGGAAATTATCGAGCAGAAGGCGGGCTACGGCCACATTCTTCAAGTCCATAAAGCCGGTCGTGTCGCGGTAGTCCACATCCTTACCCAGTTCCGTGTGGGCGGGATGAAACTTGAGCGGAATGAAGGCTTGAAAGCCGCGTGTTTCATCCTGAAGTTTGCGAAGCTGCAAGAGATGATCGACGCGATCTTCGTCCGACTCAATATGGCCATAAAGCATCGTAGCGTTCGAGTGCAGACCCAGTTCGTGGGCGGTGCGATGCACTTTCAGCCAGGCATAAGCGCCAATTTTATGATCGCAGATTTTGCGGCGGGTAGCCGGAGCAAAAATCTCCGCGCCGCCGCCCGGCAGCGACCCTAACCCCGCCTCCTTGAGCCTTTTCAGGATTTGGCGGTAATTCAGGTGGGTTCTCTGGGAGAAATAGGCGATCTCAACCGCCGTGAAAGCCTTCAGATGGACTGTGGGGAAGCGTTCCTTCAGGCCGCGAATCAACTCCACATAGTAGTCAAACGGCAGATCAGGATGAAGCCCGCCGACAATGTGGAATTCCGTAATCGCCTCGGTCCACCCTTCGCCGGCGACTTGGAAAGCCTCTTCCAGCGACATCGTGTAGGCTCCCGCAGCGTCCGCCTTGCGTCCAAACGCGCAAAGACGGCAACTTGCCACGCAAACGTTGGTGGGATTAATGTGCCGGTTCACGTTGAAATAGGTTCGATTGCTGTGCAGCTTCTCCCGGATGTGATGCGCCAAGCAACCGATAGCGAGCAGGTCATTCGACCGGAAAAGCGCGAGGCCATCCTCAAACGTTAGGCGCTCACCCGAAAAAACCTTGTCGGCAATGGGCTTCAAAGCGGCGTCTTCGATTCGCAGATTGTTTGGGATCATGAACTTTGCTTTTTGCTACAGGCACTGGGGTGATGCTTGCTGAAACCTTATGGTACCCCGCCCCATACCTCTATTGCAAATTCGGAGTTTTTATGGTTTAGCTTCACCACATGCTTGGCCCCTCTGGGCTTCCCATACCCGCATGGCTATTGCCTGAGGGCTTGACAAAGGGTTTACCATATGGTTTCGTACTTATTTACGGCGCCTGAGTGCAATGAGATGCGAGATTGCCCTTCATTTGCATTCCGGATGAACTGGGAAAGATGTTATGTGATTTTTATGTTAGTCCCTGAACCCAATTTGACCGAGCCTCGGCACGAAGCCGCCTTCTTTTATGGACTCTTTCTGCGCGGTCATCCCCTCCAGAAACTCCGAGCCGATATTGATGTCCCTCCTGAGGTACTGAATCGCTGGCAGCAACTGGCCCTGAGCGACCCGTGGTATCGGGCTACAGTGGAACGCATGGTCAGTTATCGCAAAGAAGTGCTCGCCATTTTTGATTCGCTTGTCTTCCGCGAAATGGAAGTCTCCACCCAGATGCAGTAACCCCCTTCAATCCGTTTGAACCTGAAGAGCCGATTCGTTTTTAAGGTTTTATACCGTCTGGCCAGCCTGAAAATTTTTCTCATTTTTCTCATTCGTCTCCCTTGTCTCATCCCACTCTGTTACGCTGCATCCGGGGGGTTCTGCTCTGATTGAAGCCCTTCGTCTGTCATTCTGACGCCAAGCGGGAGCGAGGCGGAAGAATCCCCGTATTCGGCCAATTCAACGCCAATACTGGGATGTTTCGCTTCGCTCCGCATGACAGGGAACGGGATGGTCTACAATTTCTCAGAACGACAGGCTGGAGGAGTATTCGATTAATCTGCCCCTCAAACCCAAAGGAACGGTTTTATGGCATCTCCTGAAAAACGCCGAGTTAGTGCCCAGCGGCTGATCGCCCATCGCGCCGCCCAAAATCCACCGACCGCTCTAGGAAAAGAGAATGTTTAGGTCTAGCGAGCGCGAAAAAGAATCTATCGCTTTGAAAACAGGGATGTTATTGGCTTCTTGTTCGATCAGCCTTTACGAACAATTTCCAAAATTCCTTGTATCTAAAAGAAACCAAATGACTTATGGATTCAATTTGTTCGTTGCACACAATCCAATAGAAAAGAAACGACTTAACTGAAAAACGAGGAAATTGTTCGTCATTTGGTGACATGAAATCAGGCCAAATTGAGCAGCCCGGAAGGGAAAATGAGAGATCGCCCTCCCCTCTCGTTCC
>CADDZJ010000082.1 GCA_902812415.1 Acidobacteriota bacterium | reverse complement strand
GAACACTACGGCATCGACAGAACCGTTCAGGGCGGCAAGGCCGGCCTGGCAGGCCCGGCCATAGCCCCGCCGAGGCTCAAGGAGGACGCGAGCGCCCGCCGCCTGGGCTACCGCGGCAGTGCCATCGTGGCTGCCATTATCCACCACCATGATCTGCTGGAAACGATGCCTGGGAACTTCCGAAAGCACCTTGCCAACTGACCCGGCCTCGTTCAACGCAGGAATGATGAGCGCATACCGCAAACAAGATTCACTTGCTGCACCCTTATTGCCGCTACTTTCCTGGAATTCGAGTTGATGATGGGTTGAGTTGCCGGTCATCTCAGCATGAACATCGGTCCCGAGCCTTAGCGCCACCGTATCTTACCAAACCGCAACACGCCGAACAGCAGGGATTTCCAATTTATAGCGTCGCGGTCGCTGGGCATGGTATAAAATAAGAGGCGATTGATGCGCGCATAGCAGTTTGTCGTGTGACCGAGCGATGGCAGACCGGGAGAATGGGACGGAAAATCGATTCCGCTTCTTCGACAGCCGCTACTGGCTGCGCGACCTGATTCTTTCGCTGCTCATGGCCTTCATTGTGATTGTGTTCTTCTACCAGCCTGTGCAGGTGGAAGGCACCAGCATGATGCCGGAACTTTATAACCACGAAAGGATTTTCATCAACAAGTTTGTTTATCGGTTCGAACCGATCCACCGATTCGATATTGTGGTATTTCATTATCCCTTGGATCCCTCCAAGAGCTATATCAAAAGGGTGGTAGGATTGCCCGGGGAGTGGGTGAGCATTCGCGCGGGCCGGGTTTACATCAACGGCAAGCCGCTGAAAGAATCCTTCATCCCGCTCAGCTATCTGGATCATGATGATTATCCTTCCACCTTTGTTCCTCCTCATCATTATTTTGTCCTGGGTGATCACCGGGATGAATCGAATGACAGCCGGGAGTGGGGAACCGTGGATCGGAAATATATTTACGGCAAAGCGGTTTTTGTCTATTGGCCCTTCAGCCAGATTGGTACCCTGAATTAACAGCTATCACGCTGGCAATCTGCCACCGCAACTTTATCAGGGCAGGTGGGGACGGGGACCCTGAACCTTGTCTGTCAGAAAGGGCAAAAGCGGCCTTGACAATTCAATGGGGCGGTAGCGGATCATGGTTGAGGCTAGCGCCCACGACACCTGAGATCGAGATTGGATGATGGAGGCAATACTCGCCTTAGAAGATGGCACGGTATTTCACGGGCGCGGTCACGGCGCTCGTTCAGAACGTTTTGGCGAAGTTGTTTTTAACACCTCCCTTTCCGGCTACCAGGAAATCCTGACCGACCCTTCCTATGCCGGCCAGATCGTGACGCTCACCTACCCTCACATTGGAAACTATGGAACCAACCCGCTGGATAGCGAATCCATCCGGCCGTTTGCTGAAGGACTGGTGGTGCGGGAATTGAGCGAACTCGCCAGCAACTGGCGCAGCGCCGAGGAGGTCTCGGAGTTTCTCGCCAAATTTGGCGTGCCCGCCATTTCAGAGATCGACACCCGGGCTTTAGTGCGCCATCTGCGGCGGCACGGCGCGATGCGTGGCGTCATCTCTTCCATCGATCTGGATGAGAAGAGTCTGGCCGCCAAGGCGAAGGCTTCCCCCAGCATGCTCGGACTGGACCTTGCAAGCCGCGTGACGACAGCGTTTCGTTATCCCTGGACGGAGCCTTCAAAGGATATCTTTAATTCCCACCGCCAGTCCCCCGCGGCGCGTTTCCATGTGGTGGCCTATGATTACGGCATCAAGCACAACATTCTGCGGCGGTTGGTGGATTCAGGGTGTCGCGTCACGGTGGTTCCCGCGCAAACGCCGGCGCAAGAAGTCATGAATCTTAAGCCGGATGGCGTTTTCCTTTCCAACGGGCCGGGCGATCCCGAACCTCTTGCCTACGCCGCCAAAAACGTGCGCGAACTGATGGGGCGCACTCCGATTTTTGGCATCTGCCTGGGTCATCAGATCATTGGGCTGGCGCTGAGCGGCAAGACCTATAAGCTGCGCTTCGGCCATCACGGGGGAAACCATCCGGTGCTCAACCTTGAGACGCAGAAGGTCGAAATCACCGCGCAGAATCACGGTTTTTCGGTTGATCCTGACTCATTGAAGACGAGCGAAGTGGTCCTGACTCACCTCAACCTGAACGATCAGACGCTCGAAGGCCTGCGCCACAAATCGCTGCCGCTCTTTAGCGTGCAATACCACCCGGAAGCTTCCCCCGGCCCGCATGATTCGAGTTATTTGTTTGACCAGTTTGTGAAGATGATGGAGGAGTGGAAAGAATCGACTTCGCGGAAAGACGATAGAGGAAGGTAGGAGATTCTTGCCCTCTCCTTTGCAGGGAGAGGGTGCTGAGCAAAGCGAGGCGGGTGAGGGTGGATGAGCAAGGTGACGCGCAAGATGAGACCGAGCGAGCGAACGATTCAAAGGGCCCGCAATCTTCGGCAAGAGGCAACCCATGCCGAGCAGCTTGCGTGGAAGCTGCTGCGCAAACGAGCTACGCTCGGAATCAAATTTCGCCGGCAGCATCCCATTGGAAATTACGTCGTGGACTTTTATTGCCCCGCCCATCGCCTTGCCATTGAGCTTGATGGAAGCGTGCATTCGCAGCCAAGCCAATTGCGCAAGGACAAGAGCAAAGAGAGATTCTTGCGACGGCAAGATGTTCACGTCTTGCGCATTTTAAATGGCTGGGTGCTCGAAGATCCAGAAGGGTTTGTTAGGAAGGTGCTTGCGAGTTTACCCTCACCCGCCCCGCTACGCGGGACACCCTCTCCCTAAAAGGGAGAGGGTAACACGCCCTCTCTGCTCCCTGCCCCGCACCTTTTGGGGGGGTGGGTGGCGGGCAAAGCGAGGCGGGTGAGGAGGCAACGTTAAAAGAGATGCTTTCTAATGATCCTGAACTGAGCTAATGCCCAAACGAACTGACATCCACAAAATTCTGATTATCGGCTCGGGGCCGATTGTGATCGGCCAGGCGTGCGAGTTTGACTATTCCGGCAGCCAGGCCTGCAAGGCGCTGCGCGCTGACGGCTACGAAGTGGTGCTGGTCAATTCCAATCCGGCCACCATCATGACCGACCCGGAGCTTGCTCACCGCACCTACATTGAGCCGCTCACGGCGGAGTATCTGGAAGCCATCCTGGAGCGCGAAAAGCCTGACGCCGTGCTGCCCACGGTGGGCGGGCAGACGGCGCTTAATCTTGCGGTCGAACTGGCGGGAAAAGGAATTCTCGACAAGCACGGGGTGCGACTGATCGGCGCTTCGCTCAACGCCATCCGAATGGCCGAAGACCGCCTGCGGTTCAAGGAGGCGATGCGCAAAGTTGGGTTAGACGTTCCACAGAGCGTCCTGGTGAACAACGTGGAAGCGGCGCTTGCAGCCGCCGACCAGATCGGATTCCCCATTATTATCCGCCCCTCTTTCACGCTGGGCGGCACCGGCTCAGGAATCGCCTACAACCGCGAAGAGTTTGAGGACATGGTGGCGTATGGAATTGAGATCAGCCCGGTGCACGAGGTGCTGGTTGAAGAGTCCGTGATCGGCTGGAAGGAGTTTGAGCTTGAGGTGATGCGCGATCACGCCGACAACGTCGTGGTGGTGTGCTCGATTGAGAACGTGGATCCCATGGGCGTCCACACCGGCGATTCCATCACCGTCGCTCCCGTGCAGACGCTGACCGACAAGGAATATCAGCAGATGCGCGATGCAGCCTTCCGCGTGATTCGCGTGGTGGGTGTGGAGACGGGCGGTTCCAACATCCAGTTTGCCGTCGAGCCGGAAACCGGCCGCATGGTGGTGATTGAGATGAACCCGCGCGTCTCGCGCAGTTCAGCCCTGGCTTCCAAAGCCACTGGATTCCCGATCGCCAAGATTGCAGCCCGCTTGGCCGTGGGCTATCGGTTGGACGAAATCCCAAACGACATCACTCAGAAAACCCCCTCCTGCTTTGAGCCGACCATCGATTACGTGGTAGTGAAAATCCCCAAGTGGGCGAGCGAGAAATTCCCGGATGCAGACCACACCCTGGGGACGCAGATGAAATCCGTGGGCGAGGTGATGGCCATCGGGCGGACGTTTAAAGAGGCGTTGATGAAGGGAATTCGGTCGCTTGAAACGGGCCGCAAAACGCCGCCCCCGCCGCGAGACGCTCAGGAACTGCGGCGCCGGCTGACGATTCCTCATCCCGAGCGGCTGTGGGATATTTTCCATGCCTTGCGCCACGGCCATTGTGTGGAGCAGCTTACAGAATTGACGCGCATCGATCCCTGGTTTCTGGACCAGATGCAGCAGATTGTAAAAATGGAGGAAGAGCAAAAACGTTTCGATGTGGACTCGGTTCCCGATCCCGCAATGAGGGCTTCCAAGCGTCTGAGCCTTTCGGATGCGGAGCTGGCCGGGTTGTGGGGTACGAGCGTCGAACGGGTTCGGGCACGCCGCCTGGAGCGCGGCATTCGCCCGGTGTTTAAGCGCGTGGATACGTGCGCGGCAGAATTTGAATCTTTTACGCCTTACTGCTATTCCACTTACGAAAAAGAAGACGAGGCCGCTCCGACCGATCGGAAGAAAATTGTCATTCTGGGCAGCGGTCCGAACCGCATCGGACAGGGAATCGAGTTTGATTACTGCTGCTGTCACGCCTCCTTTGCGCTCAAAGAAGAAGGCTATGAGACGATTATGGTGAATTGCAATCCTGAGACCGTCTCGACGGATTATGACACCTCCGACCGCCTCTATTTTGAGCCGCTCACGTTTGAAGATGTAATGGCCATTATCGATAAGGAAAAACCTTACGGCGTCATTGTGCAGTTTGGCGGCCAGACGCCGCTGAATCTGGCGCGTCAGCTCAAGGATGCGGGCGTTCCCATCATCGGCACTTCCCCGGAATCCATCGAATTGGCGGAAGATCGCAAGCACTTCGGCGCGCTGCTCGCGCGACTGGGCATCGCTCAGCCGGAAAACGGCGGGGCCATGAATGTAGACGAGGCTGTGGCCATCGCGCGGCGCATCGGCTATCCAGTGCTGGTGCGGCCTTCTTACGTGCTGGGCGGCCGGGCAATGGTGATTGCCTACGATGAACGGACGCTGGTGGATTACGTCGCGCGCGCCGAGGAATTGCAGCGGGCATTCCCCATTCTGGTGGATCGCTTCCTGGAAAATGCCACCGAAGTGGATGTGGATGCGCTCGCCGATGGAGAGCAGGTAGTGATCGCCGGGATTATGGAACACATCGAAGAGGCGGGAATTCATTCCGGTGACAGTTCGTGCGTGCTGCCTTCCGTCGCGATCCCTGAGGATACGCGCCGGGTTTTGAAAGAGTACACCATCCAGTTGGCGCGAGCTTTGAACGTGATCGGGCTGATGAACGTTCAGTATGCCATCCAAAACGGCAAGGTCTTTGTCCTGGAGGTGAATCCAAGAGCTTCCCGGACCGTGCCTTATGTCAGCAAGGCAACGGGTGTGCCGCTGGCGAAGATCGCCGCGCGTCTGATGGCAGGGCGCAAATTAAAAGAATTCGGTCTTGCCGCCGAGTTGCCGGTGGATCATTACTTCGTGAAGTCACCTGTATTCCCCTTCCAGAAGTTTCCCGGAGTCGACATCATTCTGGGCCCCGAAATGAAATCCACCGGCGAGGTGATGGGAGTGGGAGAAAGCTTTGGCCAGGCGTTCGCAAAAGCGCAGCTTGCCGCAGGCCAGCGGATTCGAAGCGCCGGATGCGTTTTCATTTCAATTAATGATCAGGACAAGCCGCATGCCATTCCGATTGCCCGCGATCTGGCTCAACTTGGTTTCAAGCTGATCGCAACGCGAGGAACGGCGCAGGCGCTCCGCGCCGCGGGCCTTACGGCTGAGAAGGTTTATAAGGTGAACGAAGGACGTCCCAACGTGGTCGATCTCATTAAAAGCGCGAAGCTGGACCTGATCATTAACACGCCGCTGGGCGGACCCTCGCGCTTCGATGAGAAAGCCATCCGGCGCGCCGCCGTGCAGCACGGCATCGCCTGCATTACCACCCTTGCGGCGGCGGCGGCGATGGTGAACGGCATCCGCGCTCAACGCGAGCATCGCATACAGGTTTTCGATCTTCAATCTCTCCATCACGCGCTTGAAAGCAAATCGTCCGCTGGCAGAGCTTCGTAATCGCGATTATCCTTGTGAGGCGTGAGACGGTGAGCGGCCGAAGCGGCGCCCCCTTGAAATTACGCGCTTCCCACTGTATCTTGAGGCGTCCACCTGAGGGAGGGGCGGCCAGCATTCATGCCTGAATCATCTGCTAACATACAAGCAAGTTCTGTGGCAGCGCCGCGACTGCGCCGCGTCCTGACGTTGTGGGACCTCATCTTTTACGGCATCGTCCTCATTCAACCGATCGCTCCGGTGCCGCTTTACGGAGTGGCTGAAAAACTCTCAAACGGCCACTTTGTGACGACCATCCTGATTGCGATGTTCGCCATGATGATTACGGCCTTCAGCTATGGACGCATGGCGGCAATATACCCCTCCGCAGGCTCGGCCTACACCTATGTGGGCAAGGGACTGAATCCCCATCTGGGCTTCCTGGTGGGCTGGGCGATGCTGCTGGACTACATCCTCCAGCCGCTGATTACAACCATTTGGATTGCCACGGCGATTCATGCGCGCTATTTCCCCCATTTGCCTTATTTTGTCGCCGCAGCGATTGTCGTGGGCATCCTCACGATCCTGAACCTGCGCGGAGTGAAGACCTCCGCTCGCGCCAACAAAATTCTGCTGGCCGTCATGTGCGTTGTGATTGGCGCGTTTATCTACCTTGCGGTTCGCTATCTGTTCCATTTTCAGGGCTGGAGCGGGCTGTTTTCGATTCAGCCTTTTTACGATCCGAAGACCTTTAATTCGCATCGGATCTGGACGGCCACTTCCTTTGCTGCCTTGACCTATATCGGCTTTGATGGAGTCACGACCCTTGCGGAAGATGTTGAAAACCCGAAGCGCAACGTTCTGCTGGCGACGGTGCTGGTTTGCCTCTTTACAGGTGTCTTTGGGGGGCTGGAAGTCTATCTGGGTCAGCGGGTGTGGCCTGACTGGCACACCTTTCCCGAACTTGTCACGGCTTTTATGGATGTATGCCGGCGGGTGGGCGGCATGCCGTTGTTTCAGGCGATGGGGGCCGTCATTATGATTGCAGCGCTGGGAAGCGGCCTGACCGGCACTCTCGGCGCCGCTCGCTTGCTCTTCGGCATGGGGCGCGACAATGTGCTGCCGCGAAAGATATTCGCTCACCTTAAGCCAGAGAGCAACACCCCTACCTACAACATCCTCATCATCAGCGCATTGGCCTATGCGGGAGCGATTGGTCTGAATGACATCGGCAACGCCTATGAACATGCCGGAGAGCTGATGAATTTTGGCGCTTTTCTGGCTTTCATGGGCGTCAACCTGGCCACCTTCTGGCAATTCAGCGTGATCCGTCGCCTGGGCTACAAGCGACGCATCCTCGCTGATGCCGCGCTGCCTTTGCTAGGATTTGCGTTCTGCGCGCTCATCTGGTGGAACTTGAATATCGTTGCCAAAGTCGTGGGAGGCATCTGGTTCGCGATTGGGTTCGCGTATGTGCTGATCACGACGCACGGCTTTCGAACTGAACCCGCTATGATTGACTTTAGCGAATCCTGAAAAACGCCTCTGGAGTTCCGCTTTCAGCCCTCATCGGAGTCTTCCTGTGCGCTCAATTGAGCAGAACTCAGCGTGCCTCGGCGCAGCGCGCGCTCCTTCAACATCGCGAAGAAAATGGGAATCAGAAGCAGCACAGCGATGGAGGAAGTGATCATGCCGCCTACAATGGGCGCGGCAATGGGCTTCATCACATCGGAACCAATGCCTGTTTCCCAGAGGATGGGGCCGAGGCTGGCGATCACGCATGCCACCGTCATCAGCTTGGGCCGCAAGCGATGAACCGCCCCTTCGATGGTTGCGGCTTCGATATCCTCGCGCTGTAACGCAAGGCGCGAAGCAAGCCTGCGATCCAGCGCTTCGTGCAAGTAAACCATCATCACAACGCCCGTCTCCACCGCAATTCCGAACAGATCGATGTAGCCCACCCAGACCGCGACGCTGAACAGATAACCCAGCAGCCATTGCAGGATAAGGCCTCCCGTAAGAGCAAAAAACGTAGGGAAGAACAGCATTGCCGCTTCCGCCGCGGAATGAAAAACCACGTAGAGAAGCAGAAAAATGATGAAAAACACCAAAGGCAAAATCAGCTCCAGGCGTTTCTTGGCGCGCAGATCGAACTCGTACTCGCCGGACCATTGATACGTATATCCGGCTGGAAGCCTCAGCTTCTGTTGCAGCAACTGTGTTGCGCGTTGCACGAAGCCGCCGTAGTTGCGGGTGGTCAAATCCATGAATACATAGCCGGTCAGTTGAGCGTCTTCATCGCGGATCATCGAAGGGCCACGAGAAAGATAAATTGCGGCGACTTCGCCCAAGGGAATCTGCGCTCCGGTGGGAGTGGCAATGACCACGCGGCGCAGCGCGTCCAGGTCGCCCCGGAAGTCGCGGTTATAGCGCACGTTTACAGGAAACCGATCGCGCCCCTCAATGTTCACTGTAATATCCTCGCCGCCGATGCCGGATTCGACCGCTCGCTGGACGTCGGCAACGGTAAGTCCGTATCGCGCAGCTTCCGCGCGGTTCACCTGGATATTGACGTAAAACCCTTCGGCGACCTTCTCAGCAAAGACTGACCGGACCTCAGGCATGGCCGAAAGAATCTGCTGAATGCTTGCGGCTACCTGCTGGATTCCCTGGAGATTCGGCCCTTGAACCTTCAGCCCCACCGGCGTTTTGATCCCGGTCAGTTCCATGTCGAGGCGATTTTCAACAGGCATGGTCCAGGTGTTGGTGAGGCCGGGGAATTGCAGTCTGGCATCCATTTCGCGGATCAGTTTGTTGTATGTCATGCCTTTCGGCCACTGACTGGCAGGCTTCAGCATGACCGTGGTGTCGTACATATCGAGCGGAGCGTTGTCAGTGGCGCTATTCGAGCGCCCCGCCGTCCCGAAGACGCTGGCGACTTCGGGAAAGGATTTGATGATGCGATCCTGCTCCTGAAGCAATTGCGAAGCCTGGGTGATGGAGATGCCAGGCAGGGCGGTGGGCATATAGAGCGAAGACCCTTCAAACAGCGGCGGCATAAACTGGCTGCCAATGCGCTGCGCCAGGGGATAGGCCAGCGCCAATAACGCCAGACTAAGGAGCAGCGCTGTCTTGCGGTAGCAGAGGCAGAGACGAAGAATCGGCAGGTAAACGGCCTGCGTGAAGCGAGAGACGGGGTTTTTGGATTCGGGGCGAAGCGCACCGCGGATAAAAATCAACATCAGGACTGGAACCAAAGTGATGGACAAAATCGACGAAATGCTGATGGACAGGGTTTTGGTCCAGGCGAGCGGTTTAAACATGCGGCCTTCCTGGGCTTCAAGTAAAAAGACCGGAAGAAAGGAGACCACAATAATGACGAGCGAGAAGAAAAGCGCCGGCCCCACTTCCTTGGCGGCATCAATCAGGATTTGACGTCGTTCACGCGCTGTTACGGGCGGAAGCGGCGTCGCGCCAGCTTCATCCGGATTATGGGCTTCGATCGAGCCATCGCTGTGGCCCGGCGTGGAGGTAGAGGGCGGTGATTGTCTCTCGGAAAGATGGCGATAGCCGTTTTCCACCATCACGATGGCTGCATCCACCAGTACGCCGATGGCGAGCGCAAGGCCCCCAAGCGACATGATGTTGGAACTTACGTGGAGATAATACATGGGGATAAAGGAGCCCATCACGGCCAGAGGGATCGTGACGATGGGGATCAGAGCTGAACGGAAATGGAAGAGAAAGATAATGATGACCAGGCTGACCACGATGATTTCTTCCAGCAGATCGCGCTTCAGAGTGGCGATTGAGGCTTGAATCAGGCCGGAGCGATCGTATCCGGCCTTGATTTCGACTCCTGGCGGCAGCGAAGATTTGATCTCCACAAGCTTCCGCTTGACGCCGTCGATGATGTTCAGGGCGTTCATCCCATACCGCATCACGACGATGCCGCCCACCGTCTCTCCCTGACCGTTCCATTCCGCTACTCCACGACGAATGTCCGGCCCATAGGAGACCGTGCCGAGATGACTGACCAGCACAGGAATCCCGTTGCTCGTGGTAGATACGGGAATATCATCAAGGTCTTGCAGCGAGTTGAAGTAGCCCAGGCCGCGCACCATATATTCGGCTCCGCCGAGTTCAAGCAACCGGCCGCCTACCTCGTTGGCGCTCTCGCGCACACGGTCAATCACCCGGGAGAGCGGGATGTGATAGGCGCGGAGCTTGTCCGGATCAAGCTTCACCTGGAATTGCTTCACGAATCCTCCGATGGTGGCGACTTCCGCCACGCCCGGCACGGTTTCGAGTTGATAGCGCAAGTACCAGTCCTGAAGCGTGCGCAAGTCCGCCAGGCTGTGCTTGTGACTGTGATCCGCGAGTACGTATTCGTAGACCCATCCCGCTCCGGTCGCGTCCGGCCCGATCACCGGATGGACGTTTGGCGGCAGTTGGCCCTGAATTTGTTGGAGGTATTCCGACACCCGCGACCGCGCCCAATAAAGATCGGTCCCATCCTGGAAGATGATAAAGACGTAGGAATCTCCAAACATCGTCTGGGCGCGGACGGCTTTTACACGGGGCGCGGCGAGCATCGTGGTGACAATGGGGTATGTGATCTGGTCTTCAATGATGTTGGGCGGTTCCCCCGGCCATGGCGTAAAGACAATGACTTCCACATCAGAGATATCCGGTAACGCGTCGAGTGGAATCCGGCGCAGCGAGTAGATTCCGGCCAACACGAGCAAGAACGTCCCCGTAAAGACCAGGAAGCGATTGCGCGCGCACCAGTCAATCCAACGATGGATCATTTACATCCCTCCCCCAACGCTCACGGTGAGATGCTTGGCCGCGATGATTTGTTCGTTCTTTCGGGCCGTAATGGTAACCTGCCAGGTTCCGCCACTTGCCAGATTTCCAGTCCCTTCGTAGAAGCCTCCGCCCTTGTCATTGAGCGTTGCCACCGTGCGCATCGCAGCCATGCCCATCGCGGGCATGGCTGGCATGAAAAATGTGACAGTCACTTGGGCTCCAGCGACAGGTTTGCCGTCTGACCCTGTCAACCTCACGCGAAAGACGTTGCTTCCCTTGTGGGGAGGCGATGGACTGGTCGTGAATTCAATGGCCGCTTGCGCAGCGGGGGCGTTTATCGCGGCGGCAGCGCCAGCGCCCGGCGGCGGAGGCATGAACGAGCCAAGCGCCGCCTGAAGTTGGCTTTCGGAATCGATCAGGAAGTTGGCCGAGGTCACAATGCGTTCACCGGCCCTGAGGCCTTTGAGAATGATAAATTGATCGCCCGCCTGCGGCCCCAGTTCGACATTTCGAGGCTCAAGATAGCCCCCACCGTGATCGACAAAGACAATGTTCTGCGTTCCGGTCTGAAAGACGCCTGAGGTCGGGATCATCATGTGCCGGCCCAATGGAATCGTGAGTTTCACATTCACGAACATCCCCGGCGTCAGCTTCAGGCCGGAATTAGAGAAGACCAGACGCACCTTAACCGTGCGAGTATTCATATCCACCTGTGGCCAGAGGTAATCCACACGGCCATGGAAAGTGCGGCCGGGATATGAATCGACGGTAACTGTGGCGGGATCGCCGAGGCGAATCTGCCCGATTTCGTTCTGGAAAACGTTTGCGTAAACCCACACCGTGGAAAGATCGGCCATTGTGTAAAGCCGCGTTTCCGGCTGCGCGTACATATGAGGCAAAGCGTTGCGTTCGGTGATGAAACCTGAAACCGGTGAGTCAATTTCAAGTTCGTTGCGCGCCTGGCCGGTGGTTTCGAGGCGCGCAATCTCGCGCGCTGGGATTTGCCACTGCTTCAAACGCTCCGCGGCTGCATCAAGAAGCGAAATCGCTCCGGAAGCCACTCCCGGCACGGTGCTGGTGGCAAGCAGGTTCTTGTTCTGCTTTGCAATCAGGTATTCCTGTTCGGTCGTGACCAGATCAGGGCTGTAAATGGTGAAGAGCGGCTGCCCTTTACGGACATACTGATAGGTGTAATTTGCGAAAACTTTCTGAATCCAGCCGGCAAAACGAAGCTGAATAAAGGAGAGGCGTTGTTCATCCACATCCACGTTGCCGAACGCGCGAATCTCGTTGTATACCGGCTTGACCTCAACGATGCCGGTTTTCACGCCAATGCTTTGCAGACGCTGGGGCGAAAGCTGAACCGGAGCGAGAGGTGTTTCCACTGAGGTAGCCGGAACGGATTGCTCTTGCCCGTTTTCAACGCCAACCGCCGAGGATAGAGCACTCATGGGATGGGATTCAGCAACTTTCGAGCGCCGGGCGTAGCTTCTCCATCCCACAAAACTCAATCCAGCGGCAAGCAGAATCGCTACGATTAGCGTAACCAGGAATGCGCTTCGATAATTTCCCATAGCTCAACTCCTTGCTGTTTAAGCGCTGTTTTTTTTGCATTCTCAGGAACGGTTGGCATATTTGCTCCTTAGCTGGCAAGGCACATCGCGATCAATGCAGAGTGATTCCCGTCATTTCCTCCAGCCGCGCCAGCGCGGTTTCGTGATCGGCCAGTGTCCGCCAATACTCAAGGTCGAGATTCAGCACGTTCTGAAATGAATCGAGTAGAGTCTGAAAGTCTTCCCGCCCGTTTTGATAAGCTGCTAGTCCGGCCTTGAATGTAGCCGCGGCCTGAGGAATCAAACCCTGGCGGTAAATGGTGAGCACGCGCTCGTCGGTTTCTGCAGCCAGGTATTGATCGCGGACTTCAAAATAGGATTGTTGCACCTGCGCCTCGTACGACCGGCGCGCGCGATTAAGCTCCTCAACTTCCTCTGCCAGATGTGGTTTTTGTTTCCGACGCCAGTGGATTGGAAGCTGAACGCCGAACATTAGCATGTAGTAATCACGAAACTGCTCGGCGGTGTGCTGCCACATGTATTGCACATTGAAATCTGGATAGAAATCCTTATGCGCGAGCGCCACTTGCAAGCCCTGCTGACGGACGACCTGCTGCTCCGCCTCCACTGCCGGATTGCCAGCCCGGATCCGAGCCATCAGTTGGTCCGCAGTGTAAGGAAGCGGAGTTTCGGTGAGCGTTTCAACAGTGAGATCGGGCGAATCAGCCGGGCGATTCAGGAGTTGCTTGAGGCGAGCCTCCAGCGCGCCCATTTCCTGGTGATGGCGCGCAACTTCGGGCAGCAGCTTGGTCTCTTCCAATTGTGCCTTCAGCACGTCCTGCTGGTCGCCTTGACCCACCTGATAGCGCGCTTCCACAATTTTCTCGATTTCGGCCAATAATTTCTGGTCGCGGCGGAGAACGCCCAGAGTTTGCTGGATGCAGCTGAGTTGAAAGTACGCAGCTTTCAATTGTTCGATCACTTCACGGCGGATGAGATCGAACTGGTCTTGTGTCACCGCCGCGTCACGCTTTGCGATTTCACCACGCAGGCGCAGCTTGCCGGGGTAGGGGATCTCCTGAGAAATCCCGAAACCGACATAGGCAAAATTGCTATTACTGAAACCCGCGAACGGCCGCGGGCTGCCGACGCTGAATTGCTGAACCGTGAATTGGGGATCTGGCAGAGTCGAGATCTGAGATGGAACCTGCGCGGCGGCTTGCCAGGCCCGGCGCGCAGCAATGATGCGCGGGTTGCTGCGCTTGGCTTCGGCGACAAGTTGCGCCAAAGGGATGACATGGGCAGGAGTGCTGAGAGACTTAGTTACACGGCTGCCTTGGAGATTGCTGAACTCGCCCTCTCGGTGAAAAGTCAGGCTTTGCAGAGGACTCTCGGAAGACGGCTTCGGGTTTGATCCTGCCCCGACTCCAGGTTCGCCCAAAGCGGAAGTCTGAGCCAAAGGCTGGTTCTGTGCTAAGGCGACGGCGACCGAGGCACATACCATGAGGATAAGTAGAATCCCGTCAACTCTTACCTTGCCCGTTGGTTTTCGCATCATTCAAACGTTCCTTTCGCAAGTATCTTCACTTCTCTGCGTGGCGCTTAACGGCTTCCCATCTTCGACGCCATCGCCGCATGCGACGAGATACAGCAGGATGACTTCTCTGATTTCGTTGAAATCTGCAAACCGCGGCCATAGACACAGTCCCAGAGCCGGTCGAAAAGGGCTTGGGAGATGGGCTGCTTCAGATCGAAATCGAAAGTCTCAAGGTATCCGCCCACGGTAAGGTGGTAAGCATCGGGACGCGCGATAGTCTGAATATCAGCCCAGCGCCAACTCCGGCTATCTTTGCCGGTCAAAGTGACGTAATCGATTCCTTCTTTGCGGAAGCGAAGAAGCCCGTTGCTGCCTCTCGAAAGCGTGGCGTGGCGTGCGGGAATAACGGCGAAGCTGGGGAGATGGGGATCGGGCACTTCGTTTTGAGAGGGCTTGCCGACTTCTTCCGCTAAAAAGGCGGCTTCGCTGGAAGAAACAGCCTGTGTCAATGTGAAGCGAAATGCTTTCTCCCCTGGCAGTCGCCAGCCGCGGTTTTCATAGCTCTTCACTGTGAATTCATGTTGGGTGAGGTCAAAGCTTTGAACTCCAATAAAAGACCAATTTAGAGGCGCGCCTTTTAGAGGGCGGAAGTGGATCCCGTGTTGATCGAAGGTTAGAGTTCCGGGAGTTGAACCGATTCGATGTCGCAGGCGGGCGGGTGTGCTCCAGGAAATGTTGGTTGCAGGAATTGGTCCTGTGCCGGCTCTTGCGGCCAGAGCCACGATCGAGAATGCGGCCATCAGAAGAATGAAAGATTGAAAGCGTATGGAGAAAGGCATATCCGTAACCCTCGCGGGGATAGATGATTCGGATAGATCAGTTCATGACCCGGTTGAACGGGCGCATCCTTAACGGACGACACAACAAGAGTTGCTTTACTCGGCAGAGTAGAACTGTGCTGCCTCAGGCTTGGGCGTCTCAAGAACCTAAAAGGCACACTGATGAGGCGACGCCGTAGGCGGCACACAGACGCGCCCTTCGAGGAATGGCTAAATCAGGAAGGTTGAATGAAGGAGAAAAAGTGGAGCGGGCGGAGGGGCATGAGCCTCCGCTACAGAAAATTGAACGATATCAGGATGTTGCAGAAAACCAGGCGCAATAGCGACGTGAGGCGCCTTCGCAACCACGGCGAGATGAGCCGAGGCGTTGATGCGCGGCGAAGGAATGAACGACCGTAGCGCCGGACCAGTCGCTTTGTGCTGACAACAGTTATCCCGGTGGTCTCGGTCGCGCTGCTGGCGGCACTTGAAATTCATCGACCGGCAACAGTCATATGTCTGCTGCGGCGTCATGGGCATGGTTGCACACGTAAAGGAGGGAGCCAGCAGAGCCAGAATCGTTGAGATTACCGCCAGGCGCGCGATCAGGCGCATTCTTCCACCTCAGTGAGTTGCAGTTTAGCACCCGCCCGATCTGAAGATCAAGTTTTTCTTAATCACAGGCGCCTTACGGTTAACCCCTCTTTGCCGTGGGCTTCTTTTGCGAGCGATAGAGAATGACCCGAACCTTTTCAAGCGTGATCAGGCCTCCGCCCACCATCGTGTCCAGCTTGGGCAGAATCTGCTCGATGCGTTCGGAGTCCTCAATCACTTCGATCACAATGGGGAGGTCCTGGGAGAGGCGAAGGATTTTCTCCGTATGATAACGGCTGGTGGACCCATAGCCGCCCACGCCGCGCAGCACCGTGACGCCGGAAAAGCTTTCCTTGCGAAAAAGCTCCACAATAGCCTGATAGAGCGGCTTCCCCTCCCATTTATCGCTCTCGCCAATGTGGATGCGCATCAGAGTGCGCTCGCCCTCAAATTTTTCATGTTCCATAGGAGCTCCGCTTGGAAGCCGCCAGCCATCAGCAAACAGCTTGCGAAGTTTGGCGACTGCTGAAAGCTGACCGCTGATGGCTCATTTCACGAGAGAGCATCCCCCAGATGAATGCCTCCCAGCATCAGGATGATCCCGGCAATCACGCTCACTCCCACATAGATGGCTGCTTTCGTCCACTCGCCATCCTGAAGCATGTGCCCCGTTTCCCATCCGAAAGTCGAGAAAGTGGTGTACGCTCCGAAAAATCCCGTGGTGATGCCCACGCGCCAGTCGGGAGGAATGGAAACGTGGTTGAGCGCGTACTGCCCCACGAGTCCCAAGAGAAAGCATCCCGCCAGATTCACGGCCAGAGTCCCGTAGGGGAAATTGGCTCCAGTCTGGTCTTGAACTGCGCCCTGCATCCAGTAGCGGGCTAACGTTCCCGCCACGCCGAACACGCATAGAAGAAATATTCGCAATTCACCTTACCTTTCCCCACAACCGCAGAGCGCAACAGACTCCTGTGCGCTGCCGTTGTGATCAGGAGTCATCAGCCCGGCGTGCGGGCAATTCAGGCGAACCCCATCACCTTAAGATTGAATGGAAGAAAGCAAGCCAGGCGATTTGTGGCCGCCCGGCCCTCTTTGATTCTCGGAAGCGTGAGAAGGTGTGAAAAAATTAATCCCGCCGTTGTAGCGGCGAACTATGTTCGCCGAAGTTTTTGAAAACCAAAAACCCGGCGATCACAAATCGCCGCTACAGCGAGATTCTTTCACACCTTCTGACAGGTTGCTGAAAAGATTTTGGAACTTCTCATTTTCGAGAAGCTAAAAAAAGTGATCCGTGGCCAGCGATGAGTGGTGAGTGACGAGTGACGAACAAGAATTGTCTTCCGCCACTTTTCTTGCCTCTCGTCACTCTTCACTCATCACTGCCGTCGAGATTCCGCGCGGCCTTTACCCGGAGCGCTGCCGACAGGGTAAAAGCCCTCGCCACGGCTTCATTATGGCGATTCATCATCGCGCGCGCAAGCTTCCCAGCGGGCGTTGGGTCGCATTCTTTTTCCTTTTCCAGCGCTGCAGCCTCACCTATAATCGAGTTGATTCGCTCGGAAGTTGAACGCATATCGAACGGGAGAGGAGGTCGGTTGAGCGTTTGTGTTTGCGTGTTGGGCAGCGGCAGCCGGGGCAACGCGGCCTGGGTGGCTACAGAGAAGACGCGGCTGTTAATCGACGCAGGCTTAAGCCGGCGCGAAATCTCCTCGCGGCTGGTCGCCATTGGCGAGCGGCCTGAAACCTGCACGGCCATCATCATCTCCCACGAGCATACCGACCATGTCTCCGGCCTGCCCAAGGTGGCGCTCGAATTGAAATGCCCGCTCTATATGACCCCTGCCACGCGGGCGGCGCTGCCTGCAAAACTCGAAATCAGGAGCTGCGAGTTCTTTACTGCGGGCGAGAAGTTCGTAGTGGGTGATATTGAAATTTCTCCATTTTCCATTCCTCATGACGCGGCAGACCCCGTGGCGTTTACCCTGGAGGCGGAAGGCATTAAGATCGGCCTCGTCACCGACCTGGGATACATTCCGGAACTGGTCAAGCAACGGGTGCGCGGCTGCAACGCTTTGATTTTTGAATCCAATCACGATCTGGAAATGCTCAAGATCGGGCCTTATCCCTGGCAGGTAAAGCAGCGCGTGATGAGCCGCCAGGGGCATCTCTCAAACCGGACGACGGCGGAGTTCCTGAGCGGAGAATACGATGGCGGCGCACAGGTGCTGGTGCTCGCTCACCTGAGCGAGACGAACAATCATCCGGAAATTGCCCGGCTCAGCGCTGTGGAGGCTCTTGCGCGGCGACCGCAGCAAACCCGGACGGAAGTCCACCTCGCCAGCCAGTCTGCCCCAACCAGGATTTTCCGCTGGTGAACACGGTTGCCAACCTGATGTTGAGGTTGCGGATTTATTAGCTGAATCCGAAAGTTTCCGTTGTGAAGACGTTGAACGAATTCTCTTCGGGAAGGAGTTTATGAAAGAAGAGCGAAATTACTGGATAGAGACATGTGGGAAGACATATCTGTATTACCAGGTCACGGCAAGTTCGGAGAGTGAAGCGATAGAGCGATACCAAGAAACTGGTGGAGAGTATATCGGTTGTGTTGATGAATCTGACCAGATCATCGTGAAGGTTCTCAGTGAAAGGCCACATACCGACTGGCATTAGCTCAAATTAAACAACCGAGCCGCAGGTAGCGATGTGAACTCCAAACGTGTTTCAAGGTATCCCGATGCTTTCTTCCAGTTCTCGATAGGCTTTCTTTCGTTCGTAGAGGTCTCGAACTTTATCCACCGCTATAAATCGCAGGCGGTGGCGGATTTCGTGAAACGTACCGTTAACAAGCCCATCTATCTTGGTTTTCTCCGAGTCCGGAGCCACAATGAATATGTGGCTGTTCCAAAGGCCGTAGGCGTGTTTTAGCTTCGATAGGGTACGGTGAATCTCACCTCCGATTTGGATTTCAAACACGTAGGTTGGGACAGATTTTTCAACGCGTCTCCAAACCACGTCCAATCTGGCATTCTCCATGGGATATTCAACTTCGGCGAGAAATTTCTGAATTTTTCCAATCTCAGCCAACTTGGCCTTAAGCTCTTCATGCAGTCCCGTATAAGCCAAACCCGATCTATCGAGGCTGGGAAGAAGCGGCTGAAAAGCTTGGAGTGCGACTTCTGCCCCCCTCTTTTAGAGGTTGAAACCCTGCTTGGGCGACCGCCTGTAGGGCGTCTATTTTCAGCCTATTAGCAGGTTGCTGAAAAATGGCTGTAATTAAAAAAATTCTGTCGCTGCAACCACGGTTTCACGAGTCTGGTGGAAGCCCAGCACCCCTCTGCGCCACCCTTTCGAGTGGCTCTCGGTGCCTTTTCCGCGCTTCCGGAGACACTTCTCCCTGGACTTCATGCGGTCACCGCCATCAGGTTCCGAATCCGGACCAGATTGTACGCCGCGGCAGCCCACG
>CADDZJ010000081.1 GCA_902812415.1 Acidobacteriota bacterium | reverse complement strand
GGCTCGGGGTGGGCCGCGATGCAGAAAATCAAGCTGAGAATTGAATCTGTCAGGCGTCCGATTTCCGTTGAAAAACGCAATCTCCGGTGATAACCCTTGTCCATGCTCTGCGTTGATTGCACAGAAACAATTCCCGACGGCGCCCTTCGCTGCATCTATTGTCAGGCGCGCCGCCGCGCCTCGATCACGCGCAAAATCGGCGGCTTGATTTTTGCGGCTTTCCTCATCCTCACCGCCATCGCATTCGCCATACATTCCATCGCGCTGGCCGCCCACGTCATGCTTCTTTTCCCCGCCGCCATCATGGTCTACATTCTCGGCGTCATCCGTTGGTTGCGCGCTCCCAAGCGCCCCTACTGATTTTGGCTCGCTCCAGAGCTTCCAGTCGTTCCTTCCACAAAGCCGCCCCCCCAGCCTTAGAAGAGGCGGTTGAGGCTGTCATAAGGCTTCAATCTGCGTGACTCAGAAAGTGTGTCTCAGCCGGCAAACCACAGCCAGCCTCCACTTGCTGAGGTTTACAAATTATAGTGACACCGTTTTTCTGTAGCGCTGGTGTCCTCACCGGCGTTTTTCGGCGCTGGAGACAGCGCCGCTACAGTTTTCGTTGTCACTATAATTTGTAATTCTCAATAAGCACAGCCAGGGAGAATCACCGTAAAGGATGATCCCTGGCCGGGTTCGCTCGCGCATTCAACAGAGCCGCCGTGGGCGCGAGCGATGGCCTGAGCGATGGCGAGGCCCAGTCCGCCGCTCTGCGCCTCATTTCCATTCCCACGCGCCGCGCGATAGAAGCGCTCAAAGATGTGCGGCAGGTGCTCGGGTGAAATGCCGATGCCCTGGTCACGAAATGTAACGCGGATGGAACCGTTGTTCTTTTCCAGGCTCACCCGCACGCGCGTCTGCGGAGGGGAATACTTCACGGCATTATCAAGGAAAATGAGAAAAAGCTGGCGGAGGAACGCCTCATCTCCCCGATAATTCATATCCTTGTCAAGCTGCCGCTCGATGGCAATCTGTTTCGCTTCCGCCCGCGACCGCATCACCGCGCAGGCTTCTTCCAGGACCTCATTCAAATAAAGTGGTTTCAAATCCAGCCGAAGCTGGCCCGCATCGGCCATGGAAAGCGTGAAAAGCCCTTCGAGAATGCGATGAAGTTTTTTCAGCTCCTCGTCAATGGTGCGGAGCGCCTCCTGATACTCTTCAGGCTGGCGCGGCCGGGAAAGCATCAGTTCGGCCTCGCCCTGAAGAACCGAGAGCGGAGTGCGCAGTTCATGGGAAGAATCGGTCACAAACTGCCGCAGTTGCCGGATGGCGGCGTCCACCTGGCTGAATAATTGGTTGAAAGTCTCGGCAAGCCGGCCCAGTTCATCGCCGGGGGCATGCACGGCGAGCGGTTTCCAGAAGCTTTCCGCGGGCGATTGCGCAATGCGCTCGGTCATCTGCGCGGCGTGTTCTGTGAGTTCCGTGATGGGTTTCAGACTGCGGCCCACGTAGGCGCTCGAAATCACGGCCATCACCAGAAGACTGAGCGGCAATACCCAGAAGATGACGCTTCGGAACCTGGCCAACGATTGATCAGCCGCGCGCGTCGGAACAGCCAGGGCAAGAATCTGAAGTTCTCCGCCGCGTTCAAAAGGCGCCAGCGCCAGACGCAATCTTCCGTAACGGCTATCCTGCAACGTCCGAAACCGAGGCTGGCGGCGAGGAAGCGGGCCGGCAATTGCGAGCGGATGAGATCTGAGATTCCGCGACTGCTGGAGCACGCGGCCTGAAGCGTCCAGCAGTTCAAAATAATTGCCGGGCAAATCCAACTGATTCACGTCCTGCTCGGTGGGATCGCTCGCCAGGTCCGCCACCACCGGATTGGCCGTCTCAAGGATCTGGCGATCGAGCTGGGAATGAACCTCGCGCACGAGAATCGCATAGAAGATCAGATCGGATCCCGCCAGCAGAACGCCGACCACGAGGCAGAAAAGCAGCATCATGCGGGTGCGGAGGGAGGAGGGATGAAACATGGCTTCCTCATGAGACCTGCAAATTACCGTGACAACATTTTCTGTAGCGGCGCCGTGCGCAGCGCCGAAAAATCGCCAGTGGGGACACCGGCCCTACAGCCGAGGCTGTCACGGCAATTTGCAGCCATCAATAAAAGGTTGCCGCGAAGCGCATCTTGCGCGCCTTTCAATCCCGAAGGGCCAGTTGATAGCCCACTCCGCGCAGGGTGTGAATCAGCTTCGCGGGGTGGTTCTGATCAATCTTTTGCCGCAAGCGATTGATGTAGACTTCCACCAGATTGGTTTCGCTGTCAAAATGGCAGTCCCAGACGTGCTCCACAATCTCGCTGCGCGTTACAGGATCGGGAGCGCGCAGCATCAGAAATTCAAGCAGCGCAAACTCCTTGGAAGTGAGCGGCACATCCACCTGGCCGCGAGTCGCGCGCCGGCGGTGACGGTCAAGGTCAAGGTCGGCGTAGCGCAGCCGCGCATCGCTCTTGTGAAAGCCGCGCCGGATAAGCGCCCGAACGCGGGCGGAAAGCTCGGCCAGCGCAAAAGGCTTCACCAGATAGTCATCCGCCCCCGCATCCAGCCCTTCTACACGCTGCTCCACCAAACCCCGGGCCGTGAGCATCAGGATGGGCGTTTCCACGCCTCTCTGCCGCAAAGTCCGGCATACTTCAATGCCGCTCATTCCCGGCAAACGGACATCCAGCAGGATCGCGTCATAAGAGTAGTCGAGCGCAAATCCGAGGGCCTTCTCTCCGCTTTCTGCAACGTCCACGGCGTAGGCGTTCTCGCGCAAGGCGCGCGCGACAAAGCTTGCCACTTTGCGCTCGTCTTCGACCACAAGAACCCGCATTTTCCAAACCCTCGGGACTGAAACTATTCCACTCTTTCAGCAAATCCCGGCGCCCGGCCAGCCGCTCATCGGGGGGCGTTGCGGCGCGCCCTTATCCTTTCTTTAACTGCGCGAGCACCTGGCGGCCTACGCCTTGCAGAGTTTCGAGAACGCCGCGACCTTCCTTGGCAATCGCCTCGAAAACAGGTTCATTCTTCAGCATAAGCTGAGCCCGCATCTCGTGCGCGAGAACGATATTGGGAAGGTCGCGCTTGTTAAGCTGGAGAACGTAAGGCAATTCCATAAAATCCACGCCCAGTTCCTTCAAGTTCCGTTTCAGGTCTTCCAGAGCTTCCAGATTGGCGTCCATGCGCTCGACCTGGGAATCCGCTACAAACACTATGCCATCCACTCCGCGCAAAACCAGCTTTCGGCTGGCCTGATAAAAAACCTGTCCCGGGACGGTATAAAGATGAAACCGCACCTTATAATCGCGCACCTTGCCGATCTCAAGCGGGAGGAAATCGAAGAAAAGGGTGCGATCCTCGTCCGCGGTGAGAGAAAGCATCTTCCCGCCGTTGTTCCCTCCTGTCTGCTGGCAGATCCATTGCAGATTCGTCGTCTTGCCGCCTAAGCCTGCGCCGTAGTAGACGATTTTGCAATTGATCTCGCGGACGGTTTTGTTGATAAAACTCACGTGATCATGCCGCCTTCCCAGAGATTAAAATGAATCCAATCTTCATCCCCTTGAGCAGGCCACAGACCCATCATGACTTCCAAAGAGAATTGTAGCGCGATAACCCAACGCATGACGTCGGCCTGTGAGCCAGGAGATCTCCTCGGTGGTCGATCCCGCTGCCTCATCGGATCAATCGTCATTCGGCTCTCAACCGTCTATCGGCGGAAGTGCCGTCTTAACATAAGCTTTTTTGAGTCCGTAGGAGCACATGGCCATGCGCCCCCTACGCGGCAATTAAGATGTCATCCAATGACGAACGATTTCCCCATTTTTGAGTTAAGTCATTTATTTTCTGTATGATTGTGAGCAACGAACAAATTAAATCCATAAGTCATTTAATTTCTTTTAGATACAATGAATTTTGGAAATTGTTCGTAAAGGCTGATCGAACAAGAAGCCAATAACATCCCTGCCTTCAATGTGATAGATTCTTTTTCGCGTCCATCAGACCTAAACATTCTTTTTTTTTCTGGAAATACCCTCACCCACCCTCGTTCCTCAGGCGCTCTCCCCAAAGGGAGAAGGCAAGCAAACTCACTCTCCTCATCCTCGCCCTCTCCCTTCGGGAGAGAGTGGCAAGCCGAGATGAAGGATCTTGGCGCAGGCTCTCGAGCGCGTTTGGACAACCAAGACTGTCAAACTTTGCATACCACCCCGACAAGGCCGGGCGCTTCCATGGAAATTAGGCTATCACAGTAGCCTAAAATCGATCAAGCCCGATGGCGGCGGTTTGCCCGACGGCCCGAGAAAAGGACACCGGCCTCTTGCCAGGACGCCAGGTCGCAAAGGAAGCGCAGATTGGCGCCCTCCGAAGTTACCCTCGCACCAGCCTGCGGCAAAAAGCTGTTGCGCGCTTCAAGCGTTCGAGTCACAATAGAGGCGGGACAGGTTTTCTGACGCAAGGACGGCACTGAAAAGCCCCAAGGATTCTGCATTGCTTTCATCCCAGAAGAAGCATTCGGTTGTTTCTGCCCGCCGAGGAAAGCCTGCGCTCCCCGCTTTGGAAGCTTCTTCGGCGCTCGCCATGCCTGTCGACAAGTTCCACGATTACTGCGGCGTTTTTGCCATCTATGGCCACTCTGACGCCGCCCGCCTGGCGCACCTGGGACTTTATGCCTTGCAGCATCGCGGCCAGGAAAGCGCCGGGATCGCGGTTTCAGACGGCGTGAACGTGGTTTGCCACAAGGGCATGGGGTATGTGAACGAAGTCTTCAACGCTGAAACTCTGAAAAACCTTTCCGGCCACCTGGCGATTGGTCACACGCGCTATTCCACCTCCGGCGATACAGACCTCAGAAACGCCCAGCCACTCACCGTAAGCTGCCAGAAGGGGCAGGTGGCCCTGGCGCATAACGGCAATTTAGTGAACGCCTCCGCGATCCGGCGGGAGCTTGAGAGCAAAGGCGACATCTTTCAAACCACCAGCGATACGGAAGTGATTCTGCATTTCTTCGCCCGATCCCGGCAGACCGGCATTCCGGAATCGCTGGCCGACGCCCTGGACCGCGTGGAGGGCGCCTACTCGCTGGTGGCGCTCTTTAAGGACAGCGTTTACGGCATCCGCGACCCGCGCGGATTTCGCCCCCTTTGTCTGGGGCGACTGGACGACGCCTACGTGCTGGCTTCGGAAACCTGCGCATTTGATTTAATCGATGCCGCCTATCTCCGCGATATCGAACCCGGCGAAATGGTCATTCTCGACCGGCGCGGCGTCACCTCCCTGCGTTTTGCGCCTCCCGCGCAGGCGGCGCAGTGCATTTTTGAACATGTCTATTTTTCCCGGCCAGACAGCCTGGTGTTTGGGCGTTCAGTGCAGGAGAGCCGCGAGATGCTGGGGCGGCTGCTGGCGCGCGAGCATCCCGTCGAGGCAGACTGCGTGGTGCCTGTGCCGGATTCAGGCGTTCCGGCGGCCACCGGCTTTGCGGAAGAATCCGGCATCTCATTGAAGCTTGGCCTAATTCGGAATCACTACGTAGGGCGCACTTTTATCGAGCCGACGCAGGCCAATCGCGATCTGGGCGTGAAACTGAAATTGAATCCGGTGCGCAGCCTTTTGGCCGGGAAGCGCGTGGTGCTGGTTGATGATTCCCTCATTCGCGGCACCACCAGCCGCAAAATTGTGAGGATTGTCAGGGATGCGGGCGCTAAGGAAGTCCATATGCGCATCAGTTGTCCGCCAACCATCTCGCCCTGCTTTTACGGAATTGATACGCCAACCCGCCAGGAACTCATCGCCGCGACGCACAGCGTAGAGGAAATCCGACAGTATATTGAGGCGGATACGCTGGGATATCTCTCGCTTGAAGGCTTGCGCCAGGCCGTTCAGGACCAGCAGGGCCGCTATTGCCTGGCCTGCTATACCGCCAGCTATCCAACCACCATTCAGGAACCGCTTATCGCTCTTCGCCATCGCGCTTGAATCCTATGGAACCTATTGAGACCCCGGAAGTAGAACAGAGTCCAGTGCCCGAACCAGTTCCCGCCGCCCCGGTGGAACCCCGCAAGAAAAATGGAGAGGGCTCCTGGGAAACGGTCCGTTCCCTGCTCATCATTTTGATCGGGGTTTTCTGCATTCGCACTTTTATCGGCGAAGCCACCGTGATTCCCACCGGCTCCATGGAAAACACGATTCTGATTGGCGATCATGTTTTTCTCAACAAACTGCTGTATGGCCCCGGCCTGCCTTACACCTCGTGGCGGCTGCCGCGCCTCCGAAAGATTCACCGGGGCGATATCATCGCCTTTCGTTACCCTCATAATCCCTCGGTGATGTATGTGAAGCGGGTGATTGCAGTGGGCGGCGACGTGGTGCGGGTTGTGAACAAGCAGGTTTATCTGAATGGCAAGCGGCTTGACGAGCCTTACGTCATTCACGAATATCCGGGCATCTTTCCGCTGCGCGATAACTTTCCGCCGCCGGTGAGCGAGATTGAAAGCTTGCCCGAATCGTGGGGTCTTGATCCCGGCTGGGCGCGCGAGATGCCGCAATATATTCATCGTGATGGTTTGTACGTGCCGAAAGGCTACCTTTTTGTGATGGGCGACAATCGGGATAATTCTTCCGACAGCCGCTTCTGGGGCTTTGTCCCGCTGCAAAACGTGGTCGGAGAGCCGTTGTTTGTCTATTGGTCCTACAACGCGCCCACTTCCGAGTGGCTCAACGACAGCCTGGAGGGCCGCCTGCGATTTGATGGCTCCATCGTGCTGAATTTCTTGCAAAAAACGCGTTGGTCCCGCATCGGGAAAATCTTCGAGAACCCATACTGAATCAAGCCGCCATCCGCCCTGAGCCGTTGGTTCGCAAGCAGATTTTATTGCAAGGTCGCTGCTTGCGAATGGCTCAATGACTGTGCCCCATGCGCTACAAAGATGCCGGCGTTGATTTCAACGCCGCCCTCCAAGTTAAATCCAAAATCAGGAAGCTTGCCCGCCAGACGTTCAACTCGCGGGTTTTGCGGGAAGTGGGCGCTTTTGGCGGCTTTTATGCCTTAAACGGATTGCCCCGCGATGCCGTGCTGGTGGCGAGCGTCGACGGAGTGGGCACCAAGCTGAAGATTGCTTTCGAAATGAATCGGCATGCCAGCGTGGGCGAGGACCTGGTAAACCACTGCATCAACGATATTGCCGTCCACGGCGCCTCGCCGCTTTTTTTCCTCGACTATCTCGCCACGGGCCGCTTACGCCCTGCCGTGGCGGAGGAAGTTGTCAGCGGTATTGCGCGAGCCTGCCGCGCAAATGGCTGCGCCCTGATCGGCGGCGAGACGGCGGAAATGCCCGGCTTCTATCCTGAAAATGAATATGATCTGGCCGGATGCATCGTGGGCTGGGTGCGCCGCAGCAAAATCGTGGATGGCAGCCGCATCCGGCCCGGCGACCTGATCCTGGGGCTGCCGTCTGAAGGTCTTCACACAAACGGCTATTCCCTGGCTCGCAAAGTATTGCTCGAGCGCGCGCGAATGAAGCTGGGCCAGCGCATTTCGGAACTTGGTCGGACGCTCGGCGAGGAATTACTGGCGCCGCATCGGTGTTACGGGCCGGTCTTACGGCCGCTTCTTGATAAAGGTTACGTGAAAGGTCTCGTGCACATCACTGGCGGCGGCATTACCGATAATACGCCGCGCATTCTTCCCGCTGGATGCCAGGCGGAGATTAGCCTGGGCACGTGGCCAGTGTTGCCTGTTTTTGATCTTATCGCCGAATTGGGGAAGGTCCCCCAGGACGAAATGCTTCGTACCTTCAATATGGGTTTGGGCATGCTCGTCGTGATCTCGAAGCAACATAAGGCTCGTGTCACTGCGGTTCTGGCGAAAAGGCGGGAGAAGTTCTGGCTGGTGGGCCGCATGATCCGCGGCAAGCCGGGCGTGAGATACGTGAAAGGCCCGTCAGTCAAGGACACACATTCTTGTGCATAACAGATTGTGGAAAGACGTTCCAAGATCGCGCATTATTCCGAGCCCTCTGCCTGTCATTTTGATTTCTTCCCCTGTCATTCTGAGCGGAGCGCCGCGAAGCGAAGAATCCCGGCATTTTGGACTCAATCAAATACAGCGATTCTTCGTCGTCTTCGGCTCCTCAGAATGACAAATAGCAGCGAGCTTCTTGGAATGGCGGATTGCAAGGGTCTTTCAGCAACCTGACTAAACTGCTATCAGGAGGAAATATCCATGGCGGACCCCAACAAAGCGTTGCGTGACCATCTCCTTTATCTCCTGGGCGGCGGCGGGGCTCATCTGGATTTTGAGAAAGCCATTTCCGGGCTGTCTCCCAATCTGCGAGGGGTCAAGCCAAAAGGCGCGCCACATTCGCCGTGGCAGCTTCTCGAACATCTGCGCATTGCTCAATGGGACATTCTTGAATTCAGCCGCAATGCCAAACACGTTTCCCCGGAATGGCCTGCAGGTTATTGGCCCGCCACAGAAGCTCCGCCCGATCCAAAGGCCTGGGATCAGAGCGTGAAGTCTTTTCGCGCCGATCTTGAGGCCACGAAAGAACTGGTGGCGAATCCTTCGACCGATCTTTATGCGCGGATTCCCCATGGCGAAGGCCAGACGATTCTCCGCGAGGCCCTGCTGGTGGCGGATCACAATGCCTACCATCTCGGCCAGCTTGTGCTGGTGCGGCGGCTGCTTGGGGCATGGGATGAAGCCTGAACGATTCACCGCCAGGGCGCATCGAAATATGGGGAGACATGGAGGGGTAAGAAAAAGATGGCGAAATTATTCAGAATTCACCGGCCTATGAAGCCTTTTCATATTGCCTTGTCAGCCCTCATTTTGTTTCTGGCAATGCCCTTGGGCGCTCGCGCAGCGCAGAGTCCGCCAGGACCTGAGGAAGCAGGCGTTCTGCGGGCGACGCTTGCCAACGGCCTGCAAGTGGTGATTGTGAAAAACACGCTGGCGCCTGTCGTGACCACGATGATGAATTACCGCGTGGGGTCCAACGAAGCGCCGGCAGGTTTTCCGGGCATGGCGCATGCGCAGGAACACATGATGTTTCGCGGCAGCCCAGACCTTTCCGCCAATCAACTTGCCGAAATCGCCGCCGCCATGGGAGGCATGTTTGACGCCGACACCCAGCAGACCGTCACGCAATACTTTTTCACGGTTCCGTCGGAGGACTTGGACGTGGCGCTGCGCATTGAGGCGATTCGGATGCGCGGCGTCCTGGATACGGATGCGCTGTGGAATCAGGAACGCGGAGCCATCGAGCAGGAAGTGGCCCAGGACATGTCGAATCCCCAGTACGTCTTTTATACCAAGCTCCTCGCGGCCATGTTTGCGGGCACTCCGCTCGCTCACGATGCGCTCGGCACACGTCCCTCATTTAACAAAACGACTGGAGCCATGCTCAAGCAGTTTTACGACTCCTGGTACGCGCCCAACAATGCCATCCTGGTGATCGTGGGAGACGTGGACCCCCAAAAAACCTTGACTGAAGTCAAAAGTTTATTCAGCGATATTCCCTCCAAGACCCTTCCGGCGCGCCCGGAAATCAACCTGGGAACCGTGAAGCAAGAGTCACTCCATCTGACCACAGACCTTCCCTTTGGATTAGCGGTCATTGCATTTCGCCTGCCGGGCTCAAGCAGTCCGGATTATGCGGCGTCCGAGGTGCTCTCTGACGTTCTCAGCAGTCAGCGGGGCACGCTTTATGAGTTAGTCGTGCAAGGGAAGGCCCTGTTTGCCGGCTTCGAGTTAAGCTCTCTGCCCCAAGCAGGCCTGGGATTCGCCGTGGCAGCATTCCCGAAAGGGAGCAATGGCGATGCATTGATTGATCAGATGCGGCAGACACTGGCGGATGACGTGAAAAATGGCCTTCCGGCGGACCTGGTGACGGCCTCCAAACGGCACGAATTGGCAGAGGCCGAGTTTCAGAAGAATTCTGTCTCCGGCCTGGCGATGGCATGGTCCGAGGCGGTAGCCGTCGAGGGCCGTCGGTCACCTGAAGAGGATGTAGAGGCCATTCAGCGAGTCACTCCCCAGGATGTTGACCGCGTCGCCCGGCAGTATCTCAGCTTTGACAGGGCGATTACGGCAGTCCTGACCCCGCAGCCCTCGGGCAAGCCCATTTCTTCGCGCTCCTTCGGCGGTAAGGAATCTTTTGCGCCCAAAGAAGTGAAGCCCGTAACGCTGCCAGCCTGGGCCGCGCAGGCATTAGAACGCCTCACGGTCCCGACGCTCACAACCCATCCAGTGGTCAGCACGCTGCCCAATGGTATAAAGCTTATCGTACAACCGGAAAATATCAGCGACACCGTCAGCGTCTATGGCCGCGTCAAGAGCAACTCGGACCTCGAAACTCCCCGCGGAGAAGAAGGCGTTAACGCGATGTTGGCCCGACTCTTTTCTTATGGCACGACCTCGCTCAATCGCGTCGCGTTTCAGAAAGCTTTGGATCAGATCGGAGCCGATGAATCAGCCGGCACAGGGTTTTCCGTGCAGGTTCTTGCCAGCCAGTTCGACCGCGCCGTAGAACTTCTCGCCGATAATGAACTGCATCCCGCGTTGCCCGAGCAAGCTTTTGAAATCATCCGGCCTCAATTGGCTCAGGCCGTCGCCGGGCAGCTTCAGAGCCCGAATTTTCTTGAGACACAGGCCATCCACGCGGCGCTCTTCCCGAAGAATGATCCAACCTTGCGCCACGCAACCCCGCAGACTGTTTCATCGCTGACGCTTCAGGATACCAGGGACTACTATCAACGCGTATTCCGCCCCGATTTGACCACCATTGTGGTGATCGGCAAGGTCTCGCCGGAAGAAGCCAAAACGGTGATTGAGAAATATTTCGGCGCGTGGAGAGCTTCCGGGCCGAAGCCCCCGACCGACCTGCCGCCGGTGCCGCTCAATCAACCCTCGTTCACCACGGTTCCCGACGCAAATCGCGTCCAGGATGAAGTTGTGCTGGCGGAAACGCTGGGACTCAACCGGTTTAATCCGGACTATTATGCCTTGCAACTGGGTGACCACGTGCTGGGCGGCGGATTTTACGCCAGCCGCCTCTATCAGGACCTGCGCGAAAATACCGGGCTGGTCTACAGCGTGGGGACCGATCTGAACGCCGGTAAAAATCGGGCTGTGTACAGCGTCAGTTACGGCTGCGATCCCCCGAATGTTTCCAAAGCGCGCGCTATCATTGTGCGAGACCTTCGGGCCATGCAGACAACGCCCGTCACCCCGCAGGAACTCCGCGAGGCGAAGGCCCTGCTGCTGCGCGAAATTCCGCTTTCCGAATCGAGCATCGGCAGCATTGCCGGAGGCTGGATTGCGCGCTCTGAACTGGGCTTGCCTCTGAATGAACCGGAACTCGCCGCCCAAAGGTACGTGAAGCTCACCGCAGACGAGGTTCGCGCCGCTTTTGCCAAGTGGCTGCGGCCCGATGACCTGATCGAGGTGAGCAAGGGACCGCGACCGCAGTAAGCAGAAAGCGGAAAGCAGAAGGCGGAAAGTAGCGGGCAGATGTTACAGGCCTCCAACTCTCTACATCGCATGAAAATGGTGAGGACATTGCCTGCGGCTGTTTCAAAACTTTCAAACAACCAACAGTCTGGAGAAAAGCCTGCCAAACTGTCATCCCTTCGCTCTGCTCAGGACAGGCTCTGAGTGAAACGAAGGAAGGATCATGGTATTTCATGGGCTCTACAAATACAGGGATGCTTCGCTGCATGACAGACTCCCAGATTCTTTCAGTAACCCATTGGACAAGCAGACCGAAATTCTGGAACAGTTTCTATGCCCTATGTCTTCAACTATGAATCCAAGCTGTAGCAGGTTGCCTTCTGCCTTCTGCTTTCTAGGGCCAAATGCCCCCGTCAGAGCATACGGCCGGGTGACGCGCGCATAGTGACTCAGGCCGTGCCATGTATATCAGGCGCCGATCTGATTCGTCTTTTCTGTGTAGGGCTTTTGGATGTAGCGGTTGGCCAGGTCAAGCGCGCCCTGGGTATTATCGTTCGTGTGCAAGGCGCGTTCGTATTCGTTCAGGGCGCGGTCGCGCTGGCCGGTAACATCGAAGATTTCACCGATCTTCAAGTAACTCCAGACTTCCACCCACTTGGGCTTCAAGTCGCCATTAAGCGAGTCCTGAAACTCTTCAAGCGCGGCATTGTAGTTATGGAGCTTGAAGAGAATATCTCCGATGCGGAAATGGGCGAGTGAATTATTGGGATTGTCCTGAAGCACCTGACGATATTGATTGATGGCGGCGAAATATTCCGTAGCCTGCGCAAGCTGGTCGCCGCGGGCCATCTCCACCTGAACCTTCGTCTCCGGCGTATACTTCAGAATATCGCTGGCCGGATCGATCACCACCTGCAAGGGACGCGCAGGAGTGTTCACCGTGAAGTCGGCTGTCGTGCCGATCATCTCAATCCGCTCATTCACAGGCTTGCGACCGCGAACATAAACGCGAATTTCAATCGGCATCCGGAAAATATCCAGATCCTGCTGCATTTTACCCACCACCTGATAGCCATGCTGCGTCCGGTAGATGGCCCACTGGCGCTTGAACTGCGGCACGCCCGTCGAATCAACCCACTGCGCAAAGAAATAAGTGAGTTGCTGTTTCCCGTTTTGTTCCGCGAGTTTCTGAAACTCGGCTGTGGTCATGGATTTCCAGGCGTATTCACGGGCGGCGGCCTGAAGAGTGGCAAAAAAGGCGGGGTCGCCAATCACCCAGCGGAGCATATGAAACACCATGGCTCCCTTGTCAAAAACAATCGATTGATATTCCGGACTGAAGGGGTGCAACTGGCCGGCTTGCGCAATCGGAGCCACGTTCTCGTGAGTCAATGCATCGATCGCAATCGTGTGCATGCGATCCTCAAAAGCCGTTTCTCCCTCGGCATCCTGAATGAAGAGAGCGGCAGAATAAGTCGCCAGGCCTTCATCCAGAAAGGCGTCGTTCGGCGTTGCGGGGCTTACCAGGCAGCGCCACCACTGGTGAGCCATCTCATGCGCCAGCAAGTCGTAATTAACCGGATCGGAAAAGCCGCGCGCAGCCAGCGCCACGATGCCGGGCGCGGAGTATCCGCCCACCGTGTCGTCGCCGATTTCCACAAGCGCCAGTTGGCGGGTCGGCAGCGTGCCAAACCTGCTGGCGTAGAATGCCAGAATTTTCTCGGCGGCGGCGCCGTACGACGAAGCATACTTCGCCTCGCTCTGTTTCAAATAGAGCGTAATATTCACCCCAGCCGCCGAAGCCGGTTGCGTGAGATACTGGCCGGCAATCACAGTGCCCGGAAAGGAGTTCTGATCGTAATGAAAGGTGTAAGTGACGCCGTCGGCTGCTGAGACAGGGCCTGAAGATTCACCGGAAGCAATCACCGTCTCCCCTTGCGGCACGGTAATGTGCATCGTTGAGGAAAAACGGTCCAGGCCCGCGCCGTTCACCGGGAACCAGCAGGCAGGATAAAGAAGATAAGAACCTTCGGGACCTACATAGGCCAGCTTCAGTCCTTCCACCGGGCTGCCATCCGCCGAAGCCAGCGCCCCGGAATATTCCACCGTCAAAGCGGCAGGTTTCCCTTGAGAAAGCGGGCTGGGCAGGGAGAGATTCAGTATCAGCCCCTGTTGCTCAAACTGCGCAGGTTGACCCGTGGGGCCGACCACGCTCTTGACGCGCAGGGCGCTGTCCAATCGAAAACTGAGCGACGTAAGATCGGCCTCCGGCAAAAGCTCAATTCGAGTCTTTGCCGCCAGCATATGCGTGGAAGGAAAAAGGGTGGCGTCAATCGTGTAATTTGTAACTCGAAACTGGGGCTGAGATTCCTGAGCCTTGCACCACGGGGCTACAAGAGCCAGAGCGAGGAACAAAATTGCCAAAACTTGCGTCCGCCTGCAATGGATCCCTGGAAATCGACCTGACTGGATTCTATCCATTTTATTTACTGAACCGGGCACGATGCTTGAAAAGACGCACCATGGCGCCCTGGCAGTTGCTTTGAGCGCCCAAGCAATCCCTGATCATTGGATTAATTATGGGCGAAAGCAGTTGTATCCGCTATCTGAAATCGCGGCTTAAAAGCGCCCTTCGTGCCGCCTTCCGCAATAATCGTGACATACTCATACCACTTCTTTGGACAACCCCTCTCTCCGCTTGCGTGGAAAGAGGGGCGCCAAGCGACGGGTGAGAAGGTGTGAATCAATTCATCCGCGCCGTTGTAGCGGCGAACTATGTTCGCCGAAATTTTGGAAAACCAAAACCCGGCGATCACAGATCGCCGCTACAGCGAGATTTTTTCACAACTTCTGAGGGGTTGCAAAATATGTGAGTAAACTGACCAAAAGCTGCCCTCAGCGGGCTGCCGGCAGCCTGCTTTCTTCACGGATCATTCGCACCGCCGCATCCGCCACCCGCTCAATCGCTCCGCTCTCGCCCAGGCGCGACTTGACCGCTCGCAGTTCCTTCAGCATTTCGGATCGCGCTTCCGGGCTATCCAGAAGCCTTGCCACTTCGGCTGTCAGCCGTTCAACCGTAAAGTCCTGCTGAATCAGTTCTGGGACCACGGCTTTTTCCGCCAGAATATTGACCATGCTGAAAAACGGGACGTCCACCATGCGCCGCGCGAAAAATGCCGTCACCGGCGAGACGCGATAAACCACCACCATGGGCCGTTCAAGAAGCGCAGCCTCGACGGTGGCGGTTCCGCTGGCGACAATGGCGACATCGGAATAAGCCAACGCCTCATACGCAGCATGCGGCGCCGCACGGACACGCCGGGCTGCGACCGGGGACTGATGCAAGCGCGCTTCAATTCCGCGCGCGTCGAGCGTAGGCGCAACCGCCAGCACAAATTGCAGATTCCTTCGCTCGGAAAGCGCTTCCACGGCCCTGAGAATGGTGGGAAGAATATACTGGATTTCAATCTCCCGGCTTCCGGGCAGCAAAGCAACCGTGGGAAGGGCCGGATCGAGATTCATCTGAGCGAAGAACGCTTCGCGCGGGAGAGACGGGGCAACCGTATCCACCAGCGGATGGCCGACATATTCCGCCGGGATGCCAACCTTGCGATAAATTTCCTTCTCAAAATCAAAGATGCACGCCATGCGATCAACCCGGGAGACCAGTTGCCGAAGCCGCCATTTCTTCCAGGCCCAGATCTGCGGGCTGACGAAATACAACACCGGGACGCCCAGCCGCTTCAGCCTTTTGGCAAGGCGCATGTTCAGCGAGGGAGAATCGATCAGAATAGCCAGCCGGGGCTGGCGGCGGCTGGCCTCGCTCATCAGAAGATGGAATGCTCGATACGCGCGCGGCAAGCCTGAGATAACCTCCGTGATGCCAACCATCGCAAACTCTGCGAGATCAACAACCGTCTCAACTCCCGCGCGCCGCATCGCCTCGCCCCCACAGCCAAAGAGACCGAGGCCCGGCTCTCGCGACCTTAAGGCGGCAGCGAGTCGCCCGCCATACATATCACCCGACCGCTCTCCGGCCACCATCATCAGCGTCACAAACGCGCTCTCCCGCTAAGTCTCGCTCCGCACTGCCGGCAACTCCTGATCCTTGTACTGAAGCTGATAGAGCTTGTAATAAATGCCCCGCTTTTCGATGAGTTCGCGGTGCGTGCCAACTTCCCGCACGCGGCCTTTGTGCATCACGACAATCTTATTGGCGTTCTGAATGGTGGAGAGGCGATGCGCGATCACCAGTGAGGTGCGATCCCGGAGCAGGCTGCGCAGGGCCTCGCGGATCAGCGCTTCGGTTTCCGGATCGACGCTCGAAGTGGCCTCGTCAAGAATCAGAATCCGGGGATCATGCGCCAGAGCGCGCGCGAAGGAAAGAAGCTGCTTCTGGCCTGTCGACAGCGTCACGCCCCGCTCCTTGACCGGCTCATCAAAACCTTCGGGAAGGCTCTCGATAAAATCCAGGATATTCACCTGCTGCGCCGCCCGGCGCACCTGTTCATCCGTGATCCACGGCGTGCCCATGCGGATATTGCTGGCTATGGTCCCGGAGAAAAGAAAGGGATCCTGCAAGACCATGCCGAAATTGGAGCGCAGGTCGCGCAACCGCAGTTGCCGGATATCGATGCCCTCCAGCAGGATCCGGCCGTCGGTAACGTCGTAGAAGCGCAGGAGGAGATTGGTGAGGGTGGTTTTGCCTGCGCCCGTGTGCCCCACCACCGCCACCGTCTCACCCGGCTCAATGACGAGTGAGACGTTTTCCGTCACCAGGTGATGATCCTGATAGGCGAAGTTCACATGACGGAATTCCACGCGTCCCTGAACCTCCGGAAGTTCTCTCGGCTTTTCCGGATCGGTAATCGTGACCGGGGTATCAAGCAGCTTGAAGATGCGCTCGGAACTCGCCATCGCCGCCTGAAGGATGTTGTATTTGTCGCTTAAATCCTGAATAGGGCGGAAGAAGCGCTGCGAGTATTGAATGAACGCCATGGCCGTGCCCAGGGTGACCGCTCCGCGCAGGCTCATCACGCCGCCGCGATAGATAATGATAGCCACCGCCAAAATGCCCAGGAATTCCACCGTAGGATAAAACAATCCGTAAGCCAGAATGGAATCCTTGTAAGCCTTCATGTGAGCGCGGTTGATTTCCTCAAATTCCTCATAGCTGCGCTCCTCGCGATTAAAAAGCTGCAAAGTGGCCATGCCCGTGATGTGTTCCTGCAGGTAAGCGTTGATGCGGGCAATGGCGATGCGAATGCGGCGATACGACTCGCGCACCGCTTTGCGGAAGGCCATCGTCGTGAGCACAATAAACGGCAAAACTGAAAAAGTGAGCAACGCCAGCTTCCAGTTCACCTTGAGCATCACCACCAGAATGCTGAGCAGCGTGAAGAAATCCCCGAAGATGGCGACCACCCCGGAAGAGAACATGTCGTTCAGCACGTCCACATCTGTGGTGACCCGGGTCACCATGCGGCCCACCGGATTGCGATCGTAATAGCTGATTTGAAGCCGCTGGAGATGAGCAAAAATCTGGTTGCGCAGATCGTACATCACCTTCTGCCCCACAAGCTGCATCGCAAACGACTGGCCAAACTCCAGGGCGAAGGCCAGCAAAACGCACGGCAAAAGCAGAAGAAGCGCAATTTCAAGAATGCCGGTGAACGGATTGGGACTCAGAAGGCGCAACAGGAAATGAGGCATCTGACGGCGGCCCGCCGGGTCCAGATACCGGTCGACTTCCAGCTTCAAAAGATAGGGCGGGACCGCCTGGAGAATGCCGTAGAAAAAGATGGCGATAAAGGCCAGCGCCACGACGCCGCGATACGGGCGCAGATAATGAAGCAGCCGCCGCATCAGCCGCGAGTCATAGGCTTTGCCAAGAATTTCCTCTTCGTGAAAAGCTTCAGGCATGGCTCCGCTTCACGCTTCCTTTTCCAGTTCCTCTTCGATCAATTGACGGTTGTAAAGTTCGGTGTAAAACCCGCCCATCGCCAGCAATTCTTCGTGCGTGCCGCGTTCCACGATCTCGCCCTCATGGAGCACGATGATCTCATCCGCATTCTGAACGGTCGAGACCCGATGAGAAATCATCAGGGTGGTTCGACCCTGCATGATGCGCGTGAGCTGGCTGAGAATTTTTTCTTCTGTGCCGGTATCGACACTCGAAAGCGCATCATCGAGGATGAGAATGCGCGGATTGCGGATGACCGCCCGCGAGATGGCTGCGCGCTGCTTCTGGCCGCCGGAAAGCGTCAGCCCCCGCTCGCCCACCAGGGTTTCAAAACCCTTGGGAAACCCGACAATCTCAGGCAGCAAGTTCGAAACTTCCGCCGCCTGCTCTACCTCGGATTGGGAGGCTTCTGACAGGCCGAATTTGATGTTCTCGCGGATGGTGTCGCTGAACAGAAACGTCTCCTGGGGAACAAAGCCTATGTTCCGGCGAAGCACCTGGAGCGGAATCTGGCGGATGGGCGTTCCATCGATCAGCACGGCGCCAGCGGGAGCATCGTAGAGGCGCGGAATCAGGTTCACCAGCGTGGTTTTTCCCGAACCGGTGGCTCCGACGATGGCAACCGATCTCCCGGCAGGAATATGCAAATTGATGTTCCTCAGCACCGGCACGCCGTTATAGGAGAAGGTCAGATTGCGGAATTCGATCTCGCCGCGAAGCTCCGTGACCGGATGGGCCGGAACCTCGCGGTCATCAATATCCGGCTGAGCCGCGAAGATGGTCCACAGACGTCCCTGGGAAGCGAGACCCCGCTGCACCAGGTTTGTGACATATCCCAGCGCAATCATGGGCCAGATGAGGTACATCAGATAAACGTTGAGCGCCATGAACGTGCCCAGCGTGATCCGCCCCGAAAGCACGTGCCATCCGCCAAAGATCAGGACAAGCAAAAAAGAAAGACCAAACAGCATTGAGAGAGCTGGCCACAGGAAGCTGGTGATCCAGATCAGGCGCTTGTTCTTTTCCACGTATTCGCGGTTCATCCGGTCGAAGAGCGCCATTTCAGCTTCTTCCTGGCAGAAAGCGCGCACCACGCGGACGCCGGAGAGGTTCTCCCGCACGCGCTCGGTGATGTCCGAATACATGGCCTGAATCTTTTCAAAACGTTCGTGAATCTGCTGGCCAAAATACTTGACGGCAATCGAAACCAGCGGCATGGGGATGAGGGCGATCAGCGTGAGTTCCCAATCGAGGTGAAACATCAACGTAAGGCAGGCGACGCCGGTTACCAACGTTGTTGCGGAATACATGATGCCCGGGCCCACCAGGTTGCGCACGGCGCTCAAGTCATTCGTCAATTTGGACATCAGCTCGCCGGTGCGCGTTTCGTTGTAGTAGCGCTGGGAAAGGCGCATGAGATGCGCGAAAAGATCGTTACGCAGGTCGTATTCGATATCGCGCGAAATGCCGATTAAGATCCAGCGCATCCAGAACTGAAAGATGGCTTTGATAAGCGCCGCGCCCAGAATCAGGCCGGCAAAGAAAAGCAGTTCGCTGCCGCTCACGTGGCGACGCATGCCGTCAATGCCCGCTTTGATGATCAGCGGGATGGTGATGCCCACGATCTGCGTGATGAGGAGGGCTATGAATCCGGCGACGTACCGCCCTTTGTAGCGCGCCAGATAGGGTTTCAGCGGGGAAAGACGTTGGAACATAGTGAGCTTTCAGCGCGGAGCGGCAGGCCAGTGTTCTGACTCTTTTTTATTATATCGAACGCCTTCAAAATGACGCAACGTTCGCCGCCGACTGTCATTACTGAGGGGTAGCGCGGACCGCCGTTTCTGCGGTCCGCGTCTTTTCGTCGGGGGATGAGGAAAAACCGCAAACTGCAAAGGCGGCGGTCTGCGGGACGAGCGAAATCACCCTCGCCGTCAGCCGCCGTCGCCGCCTTCGCCCAAAGACAAACCGCAGGGCGCGGCCTCGCGCATTGCCTTCAATCCGAATCGGGACTCGCAAATTATCTTCATAACTGCCCGCGTTTCTTGCACATCGTCGGTTCGTTTTGATCCGCTCCAGGGCCTTCCAGCCGTAGCACCACACCTGGCGCGCCAGCCGCTCCGTCACCTGCTGCTCGCGCTTCCAGTCCACCTGGAAGTGCAGGCTGATGCGGCTGAGGATCCCCCAGTAAAGGCGCAGTTGCTCGCGCTCGCCCGCCTGCTCCAGGGTGCGGGTCAGGCGGCGGGCATAACGCCCGTGCTTGAGGGCGTTCAGGGACGAACGGGCCTTGCCGCGCGCCGTGCGGGGGCCGGTGGATTTGCGGGCGTTGGCCCGGCAGGCAGCCAGGCGCGCCGGAGTGAGCTTCGGAGAGCGGCATA
>CADDZJ010000080.1 GCA_902812415.1 Acidobacteriota bacterium | reverse complement strand
TCATTATCATTAACCTCAACGAACCACCTTCGCTTTTACGGAATGATCTAAGCGGCAGACGGAATTGGCTTAAGGTTTTACTCGTCGGAACAAAGTCGAACCGTAGTGCTATCGGTTCTCGGGTCACGGCGCGTTATAACGGAAAGCTTCAAGCGCAGACGGTTACAGCACAGTCGAGTTTCTACTCTGTTAACGACCGGCGCCTGCATTTCGGGCTCGGGAAAGCTCAAACGGCTGACTTGGAGATATGCTGGACTTCCGGCAGCACTGAGAAAATCCCCAGCGTCTCCGCCGGCCAGTTAGCCGTCATCAAGGAAGGAGCGGGAATCGTGAAGGCTGAGAAATACGGATAAAGCGAGCATCCCTGACGCGACAGAAAGAAAAATCCTTGCGGAAAGGCGGTTCAAATGAGCGAAGCCAGGCGAAAATTCATGATGTCAGAATTAGGTAATGCGAGAACTCTCCAGGCCGTCATGCTCGCGGGCCTTGGCCTGGCAGTCCTTCTTTCTGGCGGGAGTGCCAGGGCGCAGACTTCACGCCTGGCAGCCACTCCGCCCATGGGCTGGAACACGTGGTACGCCTTTGGCTGCCATATCAGTGAAGCGCTGGTGAAGGCGCAAGCGGATGCCCTGATAGCAAACGGAATGAGAGCCGCAGGCTACCGCTACGTCGATCTCGACGACTACTGGCAAGGGACGCGAGACGCCCAAGGAAACATTCATCCCAGTGCCGCCTTTCCCGACATGAAAGAGCTGGGGGCTTATCTCCACGCCCACGGCCTAAAATGTGGATCGTGTGCGACAACGAAGGGCCCTTTGCCGGCAACGACCTGGACCGCTGGGCCTTCCAGCATGGGGTCCGACTGGCCTTCATCGAGCCGGGCAAGCCGCAGCAGAACGGCTACCAGGAGAGTTTCCACGCTCGGCTGCGCGACGAGTGCTTGAACCAGCACTGGTTCACCAGCCTGGCCGATGCCCGCGAGAAGCTAGAGGCCTGGCGAAAGGACTACAATACCCAGCGTCCGCACAGCAGCTTGGGCTATCGGACGCCGGAAGAGTTCGCGGCGGCCCACGCCGCCCCGCGGTCAAGCGGCATTTTGTGTGTAAACGGAAGCCCACTGAGAGAGGGGATGAAAACTCCAACGATATTCCATGGTCTGGGCCACGTACGCCAGGCCGCGATAGTAGGTTGAGAGTTCGCCCCCGGTCACTTCCATGGCCCGGGTCCTTCGTTTGAATTCTTTGTGGAGTCGCTCGAGCGGTTTCGTCGTGCGCCGCACCGTCCAGTACGTGGCGTCAAACTGGAAGAACGTCAACAGGGAATCCAGATCCCTTTCCAGGATGCCGAGGGCGGAGGGAAACAACCGGCCCCCCTTGGCTTTGATCTCATGGAACGAATTCCGCGCCGCACTTTCGTTCGGGCCGTAGAAAATTTTATTCACGTCCTTGGAGAACTCTTCGCGCTCCGCCTTGCGCACCCGCTGGCAGGCCCGCGCCTTGGCATGCTTCTGGCAGCGCTGCGTTTGCGCTCGCGAAAAGAACCGCTTAAACAGCATCTCCAGTCCCGGCAGCCCGTCCATGATGCCGAGCTCGACCGCCTCGGCGTTCAGACCCCGCTCCAGCAGGCTGCGCAACACGGTTTCCCATAAATCCGTCTGTTCCCGATCCCCCTCTCCAGAGCCAGCACTTCAAAGCACGGCCCTTCTTCGCTCACGCCCAGGACCGCGCAGAAACTCTGCCGGCTGACCCGGCCGTTGATGCGCACCGCAAAGTTTGCCCCATCGATGGAGAGAAATTTGTACTTCCGTCCTTCCAGCCGCCGTAGCCGCCCAGTTTCCCAATCCGGGCTCGCCCGCGCCACGATCCGCGAAACCTGCTTCGAGTCGTACTTCTGCCCCAAGTGCCTCTCCGTGATCCGAGCCAGGTCCCGCGTCGAACACCCCGCTAAAAAAGTCTCGGCGAAGAAGCCTTCCCACTCCGGGTCTTGTCCTTTTCGATCCGGCAGCCAGGCCGATCTGAATTCTCCCTTCCGATCCCGCGGCACTCGCAGCTCGATCCGTCCTAACCCGAAAAAAGTTGATCCCTCGCGGTCGATATCCATTCCGGTAGTTCCCCTCCTTCCCGCTTAGAGGCGCATAGCGGCCCCGGCCCCAAAATTCATCTCGTTCCGCTTCCAACAAACCGTTGATCCACACCTGCATCTTTTCCAACAAGTATCGCTTCAGCGACCGTTTCCGGGGTTTTGCCTCTTCCGTCCCTTTCTTCTCGGCCTTTCCTTCTGTGCTAAGATTCATCACGGCGGTTGTCCTCCTCAGTGATTTAATTTTTCCAGCAGAGAATTTATATCACTTCTCGAGTCTTCAGCCGCCTCTCCTTCCTAGTTCTTTTACACATTTATACCGCACTACCCCCTATGGTGGATCGCGCGAATTTATCTGACGCGTTGGAAAATTGAGGAAACTTTTCGCTTCATCAAACAGAGCTATCAGGTGGAAGACATTCGAGTTCTGCGCTATCAGCGGTTGAAGAACCTGGTGGTGCTGGTGACGGCAGCGGCTTACTTTGCGGCAACCTTCCTGGGGCAAAAACTGAAGCTGAAAATTCTGTGTGAGAAGCTGCTGATTATTTCACGGCGATTCTTCGGCATCCCCCCTTCCGGTTCTACGCCTTGGCCGATGGAATCCGAACGATTCTGACCGGCTCCAAGCCCAGTCCGCCTCCCAAACCACCCCCGAATTTACAACTGGAGTTGCTGCTGGCCTGGCAGTCTTAGAAAAAATGAGGAAAGTCCTGCAGACTTTTGCTTAACGGACAGCGGGAACGGTGATAATCTTTTAGTAAACAGCGGTGCATTGTCCTCCCCTCGCAACGCGCGCCCTGATGTAACTTTCCCCTCGATCTAAAACCCAATCCTGATTCCCATGGAGCAAGACCACATGTCCTTAACGAATCTGCAAGACGTTCCGAGGGAGCCGGCGGAAATCGCTCCCAAACGACGCGGGCCGCGCACCGTGGGCGGCAAAGCGCGGGTTTCGCTCAACGCCCTCAAGCACGGGCGCAGGTCGGTGCTCTGATGACAGCCACAGTCCTAATCCACTGGGCCGTGCAGAAAAAAAGAATGTTTAGGTCGGATGAACACGAAAAATAATCTATCATATTGAAAGTAGGAAGGTTATTGGCTTGTTATTCAGACACCTTTTACGAACAATTTCCAAAAGTCGTTGTATCTTAAAGAAACCAAATGACTTATTAATTTAATTTGTTTGCTTTATCGCAATCAACAGAAAAGAATAGACTTAACTGAAGAATCGGGAAATTGTTTGTCATTTGTGGCTATGAAATTGAGCCCAATTGAGCGGTCCAGAGGAGATGGGAGACTACCGATCGCTGTCATCCTGACGCCGAGTGCAACGAGGCGGAAGAATCCCCGTATTTCGTTCAACTTCATAAATACCGGGATTCTTCGCTTCGCTCCGCTCGCTCAGTCTGCCATGTCGTTTTACGACACCCCGAAGAATGAAAATTACGCCGAGGCTGGCGGGTGTCTGGGTTGCGTGCCGAAATATCGGCGTATTTTTCAGGGCAGAATGACAGCACCCGAAATTTGGCCGATGGGTGGCCAGTCGAAACTGGGAGAGGGTAAGTATGCTCCTTTTCACATGCGTGATAGGATGCGAGAATCGTCTTGATAACACCGTTCAAAGATGATAATCAAAATCGCCAAATCTATGGTGTGATTCAAAAGGGCCGGCGTAATGATTCTCAAACGTGAAATTCGATGGGTAATAGTCGTGGGAGTGTTGAGCTGTCTTGCGTGGGCGCATTTCAGCCACGCTGCGCGTCAAACTGTTTTCTATGTGTCAACCGACGGCAACAATTCCTGGTCAGGCAGACTACCAGCATCCAATTCCAACCGTACCGACGGCCCTTTTCGGACAATTGCACAGGCTCACGATGCCATTCACGCTTTAAAAAAGGTTTCGGGCTTAACCGCGCCGGTGATCGTTTACCTTCGGGCCGGTCGTTATGAACTTGATGCGCCCCTTCTCTTCACCCCTGACGACTCAGGCACGCCTGGCAATCCCATTACGTACGCCTCCTACCCTGGTGAGCACGCTATCTTAAGCGGGGGCCACAAAATCCAAGACTGGAAAATCAGAAGTCTTCCCCACCACTGCGGCCCGGCATGGGCAACTGAAATTCCTCAAGCCAAAGAGGGCCGATGGTATTTTCATGAGCTTTTTGTGAATGGGCAGCGGCGCCCACGCGCGCGAACACCCAATTCGGGCTTTTTCCATGTTGATGGACTGATTTCCAAAAGCAAGCCTGCGCAGTTCAAATTTCATCCGGGAGACATCCAGTCATTGTGGGCGCAAAGGGGCGATGTCGAGGTGATCATCCTGCTGAAATGGGTTGAATTTCGATCAATCATTAAGGCCGTCGACTCAGCCACGCGCACCGTCACGCTTTCCGCGCAGCCGCAGCCGTGGACCATTGAACAGAACGCGCGTTATTGGATTGAAAATGCGCCTGATGCGCTCGATGCTCCAGGCGAATGGTATCTGGATCGCCACACTGGAGAGCTTGATTATATCCCCGAACCCGGGGAGGAGATTGAGAGTGCGCAGACTATTGCTCCGGCCTTAACTCAACTGGTGCTTTTTGAGGGTCATGCTGAAAAAGGTGAATTTGTCCACGACATCCATTTGAAGAACCTGACGTTCGCCGATACGGATTGGTCGATGGGGCCGGAAGGCTACATCGATATGCAAGCAGCGTATGACATTCCAGCTGCTGTCCAGGGGAGCGGGACGCATTCTTGCAGCATTGAAAATTGCCGGTTTATAAGGCTGGGCGGCTATGCCATCGCGTTTGGTGCAGGTTCGGAGGGGATCACAATTACCGGAAACGAAATGACGGACCTGGGCGCTGGCGGCGTGAAAATTGGCGACCCCAAGATTCCTTCCAGCGAAGCTGGAGCAACCCAAAACAATGTGATCTCCGATAATCGCATCCATAACATTGGACTTGTTTATCCGGCGGCCGTGGGTGTGTGGGTGGGTCAGAGCCACGGCAATCAAATTGCGCGCAATGAAATCCATGACTCGTACTATACGGCCATTTCGGTGGGTTGGACCTGGGGATACGGCCCGACGGCGGCGCGCGACAACCTAATTGAATACAACAACCTCTATAACATTGGCCGCGGCTTATTGAGCGATATGGGATGCATCTACACGCTGGGTGTCCAGCCTGGAACCATAGAGCGAGGCAATATTTGCCATGATGTTTCGCGCTACAGCTACGGAGGCTGGGGCATTTATACCGATGAGGGATCGAGCGACATTGTGATTGAAAACAATCTGGTTTATCGCACAGAAGACGGCGGCTTTCATCAGCACTACGGAGCGCAAAACGTGGTTCGCAACAACATTTTCGCGTTGGGCAAGACCGCCCAGATTCGTCGCACGCGCGACGAGCAGCATCTAAGTTTTACCTTTGAACACAACATCGTGTATTGGAAAAACGGCAAGCTTCTGGAGGGTCGCTGGGATGGGAATTACTTCAAGTTTGATCACAACCTCTACTTTCGTGTTGGCGGTGAACCCATCAAATTTAACGGCCTTTCATGGGCTGAGTGGCGCGAGCGTGGGCAGGACTTGCACTCTCTGATTGCTGATCCTCTCTTCGTTGATCCTCAACACGGAGACTTCAGGTTAAAGCCTGGCTCCCCTGCCTCCAAAATAGGATTTAAAACTTTGAGGTCTCAAGGCATCGTCCGCTAAGATTCCAGCCGTTACATCACCGGCAAGGCTGGCGATACCCGGAATTTCAATTTTTGATGCGCGCTGCGCAACGCCTGCTCCACTTCTTCAGGAGCCGAGCCGCGAGCAAAAATAAAACCCAAGTAGCTCGCTCCCTCGGGCAGAGGGACCAGGCGCTGCGACGGCTTGGCGGTGATGATGATCTCCTCCACACAAGGCGTTTGGCGAGCTTCTTCGACGCTTTCTACGCCTTGATAGATTCCTTCTTTTTCGATAGGAATCATCATGACGCCGGAGGCTCTCGGTTCTCGCCGCGCGTCCTGAACATCTTCTCCAAGCGCCAGGGCGATGATCAGCTTCTCCAGAGACACATTTTCTCCCAGTGATGGCGAACAGAACCGCAAGGCGCGCGAACAAAGCCCTCCGATCGAGCGCGCGGCAATTTCGAGAGGCCATATGCCCCCAGCATTCACGCGCAACTCGGCGTGAAATGGGCCGTGAAAAAGCCTTAAGGCAGCGACAGCCCGCTTCAAAGTCTGAACGACTTCTTCTTGCACATCCGCCTTCAATCGTGTGGGTGTAATGTAGATTGTCTCTTCAAAATACGGTCCTTCGAGAGGATCGGGCTTATCAAAGATCGCCAGCAACTTTACTTCGCCGCGGCTCACGAGCCCTTCGACCGCAATCTCCCGTCCGCCGATGTAACTCTCCGCCTGAATGTAATGGCTGGTTCCCTCTCGCATCACTTGCACATCCGGAGCGCGTAGCAGAGACCGGATGCGTTCGTAGCTCTGAATGAACTGACCGGCATCATCGGCACGGATCACCCCGCGGCTCGCCGAAAGGGCCAAAGGTTTCAGGACGCACGGGAAGCCCACCTTCAGACGATCTTGTTTGACGATCTCATGCGGATCACACTCCAGCGGAAATCGCTGGAATTCAGGGATATTCAGGCCCGCATCGCGCAACCGCTCGCGTGACCTGTATTTATCGCGGCAAATATCGGCAGCAACAGGTGGATGAGACGGCAGGTTTAAAAGTCTGGCAGCGCGCGCCGCCGTGGGCGTGGGGCGGTCGCCGAGGGCAACGATTCCATGAATAGGGTTTTTGAGCGCGTAAACCGCGATGTGCTGTGCTGAACTTTCCGGGTCTTCAAACCGTAACGGCAACGCATGGTCTTGCCAGGGATCCTCCAGCACGTGGCATCGATCGCTTCCAAAAACCACTTCAACACCCATTTCAGCCGCCGCCTCGACAAACGCGCGCGTCTGATAACCGGTGGTGGTGCACAAAATAATCAACCGCTGCCGCATGCTAGCTTTAGCTTTCAAAAACCGCCGTGAAGATTCTTAATTCAGAATCGTTTTTCGGCAACCTGTTATGCCGAAGGGAACTGAGACTGACGGGTTTCATAAAAATTCTTCATTTCAGCATTGGCTTTAAGAATGACCGAAAGCTTCTGTTCGCTCTCAGCCAGGCCCCCGGCAGGAATCGCCATCAGGAGTTCGTGGCTCTGGATACCGGCGAATGTGCGAGCTCCCATGCAGCCGAGACTTGCCGAGGCGGCTGAGCTTTGCATCGCGCTGGGAATCACAGCGCAGGCAGGGCGGCCATAAACTCGCGCTTCCCTTCCCGCGCCACGCCAGATCACCGCGCCTGCCGCTTCTGAAAGCAGCATCGCCTGAAACGGGGTGCAGACGAGCATCACAACGTCCGGCCACAGGTTTTGAAAGCTTTTAAGCGGACCATAAACGATGATCTGATGCGGTTTTTCGACTTTGGGAACGCTTCCAACTTCTGCGGCTTCGAAGTACTGAATCTTGCCCATCTGCTCAATCAACGCCATGCCCTGCTCCATGACAGATTGAGGCGGTGAAAACCCTTGAGTGATGGCGCCAATGGGGCAATTGTAATGATCTTCCGCCGTAGCATAGAAGAGCGCATTCTGCGCAGCTTTCCAGAAAGTGCATGCGCTGGGCGCGGCTTGAGAATAACGCGGAACGCCCGCGGGCGGCTCCTCCAAAAAAGCCATCCCGATGGGAGGGTGAGCCAGGTGAAGGCCCTCAAGCAGTGCGTTTGCAATCCGAGCGCAATCCATGATTTTTCTCCTGGTGAATGGTTTGTCTTCCATAAGGGTGACTGCTTGGCTGAAAGCTCAAATGGGAGCTTCCGCCAGGTTCATGGAGACCAACTGGTCTCCGGCAGGCTCCGCTCAGCAATACCAAGGCTCGGTGAGATACGGAATAGACGTCCTCGAAGCTAGTAGAGGAAGTTCAGGCAGGGGCGCCTCGAAATGGCCCGCCATCTGATAAGCAACATGACGAACCTCGGAGAATATTGCCCGCCTCGATTCTCGATGTTTGATCCCATCCTGAATGACACGCTGGACCTGCTCATAAAGGGCGTCCACTCGCGGATCGCTGTGCCTCCAGGGATAGACAAGGCCCGCCTGGTCAAAGGCTCCTACGAGTTTGCGAACTTCAGCCAGTTCCAACAGGCGCGATCCTGCCGGTATCAGCAGCCGGATGCCAAGCTGAATGGGCGCAACCTGCTCGACCAACGCGAGCTCCGCAATGACCTCCAACAACTCACAATAAGTTTCCAGTGTTGTCCACGGCGTAAAGGCAACAAAGGTAGGAGAAAGCATTAGCCCCGTTTCCTGAAACAGTCCGACAACCCGCAGGAAGTCCGCCCGGGTGTGACCTTTTTCAAGAAGCGCCAGCGTCCGGTCGTCGAGCGATTCGACAGCGGTGGTCACGAAAAGGCATCCCGTATCTCGTAAAGTTTGAAGGTGTTCAGCGCGCTTCAACAGATGCTCAACTTTAATGGTCACATCATAAGTCAAAGCGGGAAATTCCTGATGAAGCGCCACAACGATCCTCAGCGCATGGCGGACGCCATTAAAGAAATCCGGATCGCCAAAGGTCATGTGCTGAGCGCCCATTTCCACTTGTTGGCGAATATCCGCCAGAACAATTTCAGGCTGTATGATTCGAAATCGCCCCTGATAGACGGGTACCACAGGACAATGCCGGCAGAGATGCTTACAGCCTCGGCTGGCTTCGGTATATCCTACGACACGCGGTTTTCCATCCGGATGTTCCAGATGGGCATACCGAGCTAGAGAGGGCATGCCAACTCGGTCGGGGACCTGAAATCTCAGCCGGGCGTGGGAAATGACCGGCTCAGACTGAGAAACGGCAGGAATTTTGCGGCTTGTCTCAGAACTTTGAATTTCAAATTGAGAGCGCCCCGGACAAGAACGGCTGGCACGAAGCCGCTGCGCGACTTTCAGCAAACCCTCTTCAAACTCCCCTCCCAAAATTGTCTGAGCGCCAAGCTTGCGCAGATAATCCTCATTAACTGGCGCATAAATTCCGTAAAAGCATAGATAGGCGCTTGGGTTCAAGCGGTGAATCACCGGCAAGGCCTCAATTGCCAAGCGCGTCGCCGTGTGCATAGGCACATATAAGGCAATCAAATCAGCTTCCCGCACCTCGTCTTCGCGGAGTTGTTCCCGCGAAAGGTCGAGGCACGCCACAGACATTCCCGCATTCCTCAGCCAAGCGGCGGGAGAAGCCAATCCAAACGGCTGGCGACCCAATTCGTATGTTGAGATCAGCAGGATTTTCAAGCGCGCTCTTTCAAGAGGTTGCGATCACATGAGGCAGCTTCATTCGGCCGGATATTCATGAAGCTACGGTCAGGCAAAGCAAGATGCACAAACCGATTCCGCGTTCAGCAGTTGTCGAAAAAATGTGGCCTCTATACGACCATAAATGCATTGAAAACATTGAACTTATGACGACATAAAATCACCGCCATGTTGTCCTCAAACAAGATCTTCCAGCAACCAATCAGCCTTGGTTGAGTTGATCGATTTTCGCTGCCAGAATGAAGTCGCTCTCTGTGAGGCCATCAATTTTGTGCGTCCAGGTTTTTACTCCTACCTTTCCCCAAGAGAGGTAAATATCAGGATGATGTCCTTGCTGTTCTGCAAGCTCTCCAATTCGGTTCACAAACGCGAGCGCCTTCACAAAATCTGGGAATTTATAGGTTTTTTCCAGGTGATGCTCATTCACAACCTCCCAGCCGGGCACCTCGCTCTGTAGCTTTTGGAGTTCCGCGCCCTTCAGGGGTGGCACATCGCCTTTGCAAGGAACGCATGTTTTACTCGCAAGTGTAGACATATCGAAACCCCTTTCCTGATCATAAGGAAAGTCCTATACCCCGGTCACAAGCCCTTCCTTTCCAAGAGTTACTCTGCTTATTATACACACAGGCGCTGATCCTTCAGCCGTCAGAGTAAAATCCAGAAAATGCTATACTTCTACTTCGGAAGCAAATTTCTATGCATCTTGGCTTACTTTGGTTCGCGCTCGCGCTTTACGGGTTAGGAATTATTTTGGCGCTTCCATCCATTGCGCTGGGGCGCGCCCCACTCAGTTCTGCCGCCCTGGCTGCTCTTTCGTTGGGCCTCATCCTGAATGGAGCGTCTCTGGTGGTAGCGGCTTTACGGCTGCATCGGCTTCCCGTCATCGATATTCAAAGCGCCTTATCATTTTTTGCCTTTAATACTACACTCGCCTTCTTTCTCGCCTATCGACGATATAAAGTGACGTGGCTTGGGGTGTTGATTCTACCCTTTGTTTTTCTGATGACGCTGGCTGCGGCCCTCAATCCCGGACATCCCTTCACAGCCTCAACACTGCGCGGAGGCTGGTTGGTGGTGCACGTTTCAGGCATGATCCTGGGTTATACGGGTTTATTCATCACGTTCGTCGCTGCGGTGATGTATCTCTTGCAGGAGAGCGAGCTTAAATCAAAACATCCTAAGTCGCTCTATTACCGGCTTCCATCTCTTGAGGTCTGCGAGCGAATTTACGACCGCTCGTTGGTGTTTGGACTGATCTGTTTGAGTGTGGGCATTCTGACCGGCTGCATATGGGCCAGCCGCGCCTGGCGCGGTACGTGGGAGTTTGATCCCAAAATTCTGGCTTCACTTCTGACATGGTTCATCTATCTGCTTCTCTTTTCGACCAGGTTCAGTGGAAGCTGGCGCGGACGTCGCTCCGCATATGTGGCCATTCTTGGTTTTGCCGCGATGATGGTGACCTTTTTAGGGGTCAGTTTCCTGAGCGCGCAGCACGGGTATTTCCCCACGATTCATCAAATGCATTAATCGGGCTTTCTTGCCATGAATCTGATCCTCGCAGGAGTTAATCATCGGACGGCGCCCGTCGAAGTGCGCGAGCGAATGAATATCCAGGAATCGCGCCTCGCCGCTGCGCTCGCCGACCTTGTCCGCCGCGAGGGGATTCTTGAAGGCCTTATCCTTTCCACTTGCAACCGTGTGGAAGTCATCGCCAATATGGAAGAAAGCATTGAGCCGGAAGCTGTTGTCCGCCGTTTCTTGGCTGATTACCATCACTGCAACCTGACTCCCTATGAGAAGCACCTTTACTGGTACAGGCAAGAGCAGGTGATCGAGCATCTTTTTCGCGTGGCCTCAAGCCTCGATTCGATGATTGTGGGTGAGCCGCAGATTCTGGGTCAGGTAAAGCAGGCTTTTGTGGTAGCGCAACAAGTTGGCGCGCTCAAAAGCGACCTTCACGAGATTATGAATCAGGCGCTGGCGGTTGGGCGGCGAGTGCGTCGTGAGACAGAGGTGGGCAGCGCCGCCGTTTCGGTCTCCTATGCCGCGGTGGAACTTGCCAGGAAAATCTTCGGGAGCCTCGATGGCAAAGTGGTCTTCCTTTTGGGCGCAGGGGAGATGAGCGAGCTTGCCGCGCGCCATCTGAGCTCCAGCGGGGCCACGAGTATCTTCGTCAGCAACCGCACTTACGAACGGGCGCTCGAGCTTGCGGAGGAGTTTCATGGCCAGGCCATCCGTTTTGATCAGATCTTTCAGCACCTGCACCACGCTGACATTGTGATCAGCTCGACGGGCGCTCCCCATTTTTTAATCCGCAGGGAGCAGGCGGAGCGCATCCTCATGGCGAGGCGAAACCACCCGATCTTTTTCATCGATATCGCAGTGCCGCGCGATATCGATCCGAAGGTCAACGACCTCGACAATGCATTCGTCTATGATATTGATGATCTGGCGCAAGTCGTCGAAGCGAACAAAAAACAGCGCGAGCGCGAGGCCGCCTGGGCGGAGGAGATCGTCCGGCAGGAAGTCCAGAAAATGATGCATCGTCTCGCTTCCCGCGAGATGGCGCCCACGATTGTAGCACTGGAACAACGGCTCAACCGGATTCGCGAGAATGAAACCGAACGTTTCCGCAACCGCCTGAGTGGTTTGACGCCTGAACAGCGAGAGGCGGTCGATGGCCTTACGCAGGCCATCTTAAACAAAATTCTGCACGGACCTATCAGTGAGCTTAAGCGCGCCGCAGGCCACCCGGACCGCGGAAACCTGGCTCAGACCATCCGCAAGATTTTTGGCGTGTCGGAATAGCCGTTTGAGACATCGGGCGATTTCCCCTGCTCCCCTGACTCGATATGAAACTCATTCTCGGTTCGCGCGGAAGTCAACTGGCTCTTTGCCAGGCGCATTGGGTCAAAACCCAACTCGAAGCGCAAGGCCATGAAATTCAAATCAGGGTTATCAAGACAAGCGGCGATAAATTATCAACGGCTGCATTAGCGCAGTCCGGAACGAAAGGTTTGTTCGTAAAGGAAATTGAAGAAGCATTGCTGGAGGGCTCCATTGATCTTGCAGTCCACAGCCTCAAGGACCTTCCCATAGACCAACCCGAAGGGCTTTTGATCACGGCGGCGCCTCAGCGCGAAGATGCGCGAGACGCGCTGATTTCGCGGGATGGACGAAAATTGGTGGACTTACCGTCCGGTGCCCGCATCGGCACCAGCAGCCTGCGGCGCCGGTCCCAGATGCTGGGTCTGCGAGCCGATATTGAAATTGCCCCTGTGCGCGGTAACGTCGATACACGCCTTCGCAAGCTGGATGCCGGAGAATACGACGCGCTGGCGATGGCAGCGGCGGGCGTCCACCGGTTGGGATTCGCGCGCCGGATTACGGAATACTTTTCGCCATGCCAGATCTGCCCAGCAGCGGGTCAGGGCGCGCTGGCGGTGGAGATTCGCTCTGGCAATGAACCGGTTGCGCAAACCGTAAACTCTTTGGACGATCAAAATACTCATCTGGCGATCCGGGCGGAACGCGCTGTGCTGCGCCGCCTAGGAGGCGGATGCCAGACGCCGATTGCAGCCTATGCCACAATCGAAGGAGATTGTGTCACCGTCATCGGAGTCGTCGCGGATCCAAACGGAACCAGAATCATTCGCTCGAGCGCTCGGGGTAAGAAAATCGATCCTGAAACGATCGGCGCGCGGCTTGCGCAGGATTTGTTGAATCAAGGAGCCGAGGCCATTCTGCACGGTTAGCTCGTTTTCCGGAGCGGCGCACCAGGGCTTGTGTTTGCTTCATATTGGGGTTATCAGCTCAGCGCCATCACGCAAAAGGCGTCGTCATTTTCGCGCATCCGTCGAAACCCGTCATTGCACTCAAACCTTAGTCATGCCAGGCAAAGTTTATCTTGTTGGGGCTGGACCGGGTGATCCGGGCCTCCTGACCCTTAAAGGCAAAGCGGCTCTCGAAAGAGCCGATTGTGTGATCTACGACTTTCTCGCCAATGAGGCTTTGCTCCGCCACACACGCGCTGATTGCGAAAAAATCTACGTGGGCAAGCGTGCTGGCCGCCACACCATGAGTCAGGACCGCATCAACCGCCTGCTCATCGACAAGGCCCGGCAAGGTTTGTGCGTGGTGCGACTCAAAGGCGGCGACCCTTTCATCTTTGGCCGTGGAGGTGAAGAGGCCATGGAGCTTTCACTTGCGGGAATTCCATTCGAGGTGGTGCCAGGCGTTTCCGCAGGCCATGCGGCGCCAGCTTACGCAGGTATTCCGCTGACGCACCGGGATCTCGCTTCCAGCGCCTGCTTTATAACAGGTCACGAGGAACCATCCGATCCCGATTCTTCGCTCGCAACCGTGCTGGAGGGTTCCTCTGTAACAAGCAAAGCCGAAACTCTGGTATTTTTCATGGGCGCGCACACGTTATCGGAGACCACGGCTTTGCTCCTCAAACAAGGCCGCGACCCCTCCACGCCGGTGGCCATCATCCGTTGGGGCACGACTCCAAACCAGGAAGTGGTGACCGGAACTTTGGCTGAGGTTGCTTCCAAGTCCAATTCCATTCGGCCGCCCGCGCTTATCGTGATTGGCGAGGTCGTCAAGCTTCGGGAAAAGCTCCGGTGGTTTGAAGATCTTCCGTTGTTCGGAAAACGGATTGTGATCACTCGTGCGCGGGAGCAAGCAAGTCCGTTACGCGAGGCATTGGCGGAACGAGGCGCCGAAGTCGTTGAGGTCCCCACCCTTGAAATCCACAAGCCGGATTCGTGGGAACCGTTTGATGACGCAATTCGCAGACTTGAAGAATTCGATTTTCTCCTTGTGACCTCCGTCAATGGGGTTCGTAATTTCCTATATCGGCTCAAAGCCTCCGGGCGCGATGCGCGGGATTTGAAGGGCCTTGAGATTGGCGCGATCGGCCCGGCAACCGCAAAAGAATTTGAATCCGCAGGTGTGCGTGTCGATTTTATGCCAAATGAATATCGCGCTGAAGGGCTGCTTGACGCTTTAGAGGGCCGAGAGCTGCTAGGAAAGGCTTTTCTGATCCCGCGGGCGCGCGTTGCGCGCGATTTGGTTCCCCAGGTCCTTCGCGAGCGCGGCGCCCGCGTTGAAGTGATTGAAGCCTACTACACGGCTGCCCCCGAATATAAAACGGAGGAACTGGAAGCGTTGCTCGTTCCTCCACCCGACATGATCACTTTCACCAGTTCATCCACCGCCATCAATTTTGCCAGGCTCCCTTTCAGTGAAAAGGTTCGCGCCAGCCTCAAAAATGCCCAAAACGCCTCCATCGGCCCCATCACATCCGAAACTCTCCGCAACCTTGGGATGAGCGTTCATGTCGAAGCCAAAGTCTCCACCATCCCGGGACTTGTCCAAGCTATTGAGGATTCCTTCAGAACTCCGGGTTCATAATCGACTGACAGACTAAAGGTTTAAGATCTGCCGCAACTTGCGGGTCTGCGCGCGGCTGACAGGGACCTCAGTCTGCTTGCGATCGTCCATTTTTAATTGGAAAGAGCTTTTGAACCAGGGGACAACCTCTTTAATCCGGTTGATGTTAATGAGATAAGAGCGGTGAACTCTCCAGAACGTCTGCGGATCGAGGCTTGCCTGGAGTTCTTCAACCGTGCGGAAATTGGATTGCCCTTCAAAGTCCTTGGTCACAATGCTGATCACGCCATCTTCGATGCTGGCATAAATCACCTCATCGGAATCCACCAGATGCAACCTGCCGCCGCTCTTCACAATGAGTTTTGTCTTTTGCGGCGCCTGACGGTTTTTTTCGAGCATGTGCACCAGGCGATCGATTTTCTCCCGTGTGGATTCCGCGGTCTCGATCATATGACGGGCCTTGGTCACCGCTTTTTCCAGGCGCGACTTCGCAATGGGCTTTAAAACATAATCCAGCGCGTTCACTTCAAATGCCTGCACGGCGTATTGATCGTAAGCCGTAATGAAGATGAAAAGCGGCAGTGGAATTTTCTTTTCCACCAGTTTTTTAATGACGCCGAAGCCATCCATGCCGGGAATCTGCACATCCAGAAAAACAAGCTGGGGATTGAGATCACGGATCAAGCTGACCGCTTCCACGCCGTTCTTGCCTTGCCCGACGATTTCGATATCCGGATAACTCTTCAAAAGGTACATCAGCTCATCGCGAGCTGGCTGCTCATCGTCCACAATCAGCGCGCCGATTTTCTTCAAAGACATCACCTCTCTCGCCCGATATGCTTATTCAGTTTCGACGGAATGGTTCCCGTCCTCCCTGCACCGCTGAAACGTTCTCCCGGTTTTGCCGCCATCAAATTATAGCGTACCCACCCTCAGGCCAAAAGCTTCACTCCGAGTCCTCCCCGGAGCCGGGCATCCATTTTGTTACTCAAACATGTGGAAAATTCGATTTAAATCATGTAATCTTCTGCCATCAAATGCTCAGCTTTAAACCATCTTTCGTAGGCCGCCGCAGCCGAAACCGGCTTCCGTGCGGAGGTTTACCGAGGGGGTGAAAACGATGAATAAGATTGTCGGATTGGCCTTTCTGTTGGGAGTGTGCCTATTCGGAACATTCTCGCTCATGGCATCGCAGGCGCAGCCGCAAGCCGAGGCTTGCAAGGATCAGGAAACCGTGGTGACGACCGTTAAACAGGATATTCTGGATACCGTGAGCACGGTCAGAAAAGAGAGTCTTGACGATTTCGTAAGGCAATTCCACCAGCAGGCGTCCATGAGCAAGCTTTCCATCTACCTTGAGACCATCGACGACCTTTTGAGCTGTCTGAACAAAGCCAGCCACGATCCGCAGACGCCCAAAGACCAATTGGACGCGATCAAGTCGAAGCAGGCCGCTTACCAGAAGCTCAAGACTTTGGTGCAACAGGATATTGATTCGCTCAAGGCCGCGAAAGACTCAAAAACCGCGAAGGCGGAGATCGAGAAATACGACTTCGCGCACTGACCGAGCGCGTCTCGACGGGATGCTTTCCCGGACTGATGAGCTCTTTGGCATGTCATTCTGAACGAGAGCGAAGAAACCCCGCATTTCCCCAAAAAAATGTAGAGACCCTTCGTTACGCCCAGGGTGACAGGCCATCGGCTGGGTTAATCCACTTTCGTTACGTCACACAAGGAGCATTCGTCATCGATGCCCAAGCGCTCCCCTGCGCGCGTTCTGAGCAGCGAAACCGTTTTCAAAGGCAGAGTGGTTCAGGTAACCGTTGATCGCATCGTGGAGCCCGGAGGGGTGAGGGCTGAACGCGAGGTAGTTCATCACGGCGGCTCCATTGTGGTGCTGCCGCATTTGGCAAATGAAAGCATCCTGCTTGTTCGGCAGTTTCGTTACCCGGCTCAGGAATCCCTCTGGGAACTTGTTGCAGGAGGCGTTGATCCCGGTGAAACGCCTCTTCAGGCGGCAGCGCGCGAATTGCTTGAGGAGACGGGCTATCGAGCGCGTAACCTCCGGCCGCTTCTTAAATTCTACTCAAGCCCTGGGTTCCTCACCGAGCAGATGCATCTTATCGAAGCTTTTGACCTTGCTCCCGGCAAGGCCCGATGCGAGCCTGATGAACGGATTCAAGCGCGAGTGTTCAGCATCGCTAAGCTCAAGGAAATGGTGCGCGCCAAGCGGATCAAAGATGGCAAGACGCTTGTGGCCCTCTTGTGGCTCTTCCAAAAATAGCCTGGCGGACGGAAGTAAAGCTTTGATCAAAAGAGGGCCAGCCTTAGATTTTTGAAGATGCCTCTTGACAGAAAGCACTCGCCATATTATTTATCTCCGTGTACGTTTACCGGCGTAGGATGGCCGAGGGCTGCATCCTTGCTGCGGTAAGCGAAGACCCAGGTATATCCCAGAAAAATTCATTCTGAGCGAAGAGCATAAGGAGGATGGAAGTGGCAAGAGTTCAAGGCAAGGTGAAGTGGTTTAACAATACCAAAGGTTACGGTTTTATTGGTCAGGATGGCGGACCGGACGTCTTCGTGCATTATTCGGCCATTCAGATGGATGGCTTTAAGACACTTCAGGAAGGAGAAGCTGTAGAATTCGAGGTCGTGCAAGGCCAGAAAGGCCCGCAGGCCGACAAGGTGACAAAAGCTTCTTGAGCCGAGTTGCCGCTCTTGATTTCGAATAGATCGAAGTAATCCGGACACCGTCTGTTCGAGGATGGAGTGTCGGTCGCAAAGAGAGTTTCTCTCTGGCGTCCCAGAATCGTGTTTTGACGCAGCCTCTGGAAGTGTTCCGTTGAAGGCGCCTTCTAGAGGCTGCCCGAAAGTAAGCCTTATTTCCAGAGTATGGCTTGCTTTCCGCAGCCATCCCCAATAGGTGTTGTTGAGGTACAAGGGCGCCCGCCCCCCCCCACACAAAACCCTCGTTCGTAGAGCCGCGTTTTTGAGCAACAGAGCAGACTTCTAACCGCGCACTCTGATTCCCATCGAAGCTTCCCTTGGCTGAACAGCATCTAAGGCTGTATTTTCCGCAGCGTGTGAAAATTCGTCTGCATTCTATACAGGGCGCGCAGTATAGCCCCAGAGAATGGAACAACCTGAAACAGGTGAGCGGGTTAATCTGTCAAATCGGTGGAAATCCGAACCCTGCCAATGTGCTAAGCTATTGTCACTGCGGGCCTGTAGCTCAGATGGATAGAGCAACGGTTTCCTAAACCGTGGGTCGGGAGTTCGAATCTCCCCAGGCCTACCATTCTTTTCAATCACCTGCGGCATATCCACGATCTGCCCCCACTTGTCTTGTTGCGCGGGTGTTGCGTTTTTTTGCGGAGTAGTTTTCGAATCGAGGGCATCTACCCAGGCGATGTTCCCGCCCGGAATCAGGTGTCCATACGTGTCGACCGTAACCTGGATCGAACTGTGCCCCATCTGCTCCTTGACGTAAGTTAAGCTTGCGCCTTGTTGGATCAGTAGGGGCGCGAATGTGTGGCGGAGCGCGTGAAAGGTGACTCGCCTCAGCCCAGCCGCGCGCAGACAGGGCAAGAAATCCCGGTGGTAGATATTACGCCCATTTAGGTAACGACCGGTTCGCGACGGAAAGACCAATTTTGAAATTACGGGCTGGCCTCCCGCGTCGAATCTGCCCTTTTCGACAGCTTCCAAGGTGCGGTGGTCGCGAAGGCCGAGTAAGTTCCTGCGCAGTTCCCGACTCAGGTCAACACGGCGCGGCTTGCGGCCCTTTGGAGACGTGAGGTGGCCTCGCACTAGGTTATGGCGAACCATGATGTAGCGGTTCGTGTCATCCTCAGTCACGCCGAACTGTAGATCGTCCCATTCAAGGGCAATCAGTTCTCCGAGCCGTAAGCCCGCTCGAATCGCCGTGAGAAATAGCGGATAACGCTTAGGCCGGATTTCCTGAGCGGTAAGCAGAAATTGCTGCGCTTCCGTGCGAGTCAGAAACTCGACCTTGCGGCCGCGTCCTTTTGCTAAGTTGAATCGTCCGATTCGCGTGGCGGGGTTCTGGTCGATGAAGCCATCTTCGGCGGCATGATTGAGCAAGGCGCGGAGCGTGGCCAGAATGTTCCGGGCAGTGTTCTTGGCGCGTGTCTCCGGCTTGACCAATTCAGCGAGATAGGATTTGACCTTACTCCGGCTAATTCCATCGAGGCGTGCGGTCCCAAATGCGGGAACAAGATGAAATTTAAGAATTCCCTCGTAGCTCTGGACGGTCGAGAGTTTCAGGTTAGGCCGCACATGGGAAGAGAGCCAACGAGTTGCGTAATCGGAGAATGTGGGGCAACTCGTCTCGACGCTGTCGGGGAACTGTCCTAAAGTGAGTTGGCGCTCGATCTCGCGGCGTACTTGTTCAGCAGCTTCCTTGCTGAGCCCGACGCACTTAGCCTTGCGCTTGCCCCTCCAGTTGATGAAAACGTACCACTTGCCGGCGTGCTTCTTTACCTTGACTCCCATGGAAGCCTCCTGTGTGTGGCTGGTTCTACGCCGCCGTACCCAGCTTTTCAGCGGTGCTGGCCTACCACTTCCTCCACGATTCGGTCTACATCAATGCCTGCAAGAGGCTGAACCTGATGCCGCTCAAGAAAGCGGTCAAAATCAGATCTGCGCACCAGTACCTTGCCGCGTACTCTCGTAGCTGGAAGCGGGTCGCGCGGGGAATGTATCCACGAACGAAGTGTCCGCTCGGAGACATTGGCGTACATCGAGAGCTCGCGCAAACCCAGCCACTCACGCAACCCGCCCGGAGGATTATCAGCGGGCATGGCAGCCTGGCCGATTCCTTCGCTAAATGCAGGGTTAGGCTTCGTTGCGTGATGATCGACCATAGTATGAAAACCTCCTTCTTGTAATCCGCAGCTACCGAGCGTTTGCGCCTATAGCTGCCCGTTCCGGTGAAAGCGAACCGAACAACGTTGGATCGGCTCAATGATGACGGCTGCGCTTTGGAAGAGTGTGTTCACGTCGAGCGCGTGGTCGTAACAAGTGTTCAGGACAGCATTGGCTCCGAGGTCTTCGGCATTATTTAAGAGTTCATTAAAGGTTGCGCCCTGGGCCATGCCCCTGTACGCCGCGATTTGATAACCCTCGATCCGAGATGCCGTTGCGACTGCGATCATGGCTGCGCCTCCCGGAGGAAAGTCTGATCTGCTGGTTCACGTGGCTCAGCGAGTTGCGCGACATAGCCGCAGCGTCGGCACATGAAAGAACGATTCCAGCGACGGTATCGGCGCGGATAAATCCCGAGGTTGTGCCGGACGGCGATGCAAAGAATCAGCAAGACAATCCCGAGCCAACTGTAGCCGAACAAGGCGAGCTGTTGGTTGAAATTTCCTCCGGCTCTAACGAACGTGTCCACGTAGCCCAAAATGAATTCGAGAGCGAAGATCCCCATCTGCCCGCCAAAAAGAATCTTCAAGTAGGACCACTTGCACGGAGGTGAAAGTTTCTGCGACAGCCGGGTTTGAACCTTGCCCCTGGTCCTGAAGCTCCCGAAGCCCAAATCGGCCCCGCCGCTTCCTACAAGAAGACCCCAGCCACGCGAGCGCGCGTTCAGATCGGACAAGCCCGCAGCATGAATCA
>CADDZJ010000079.1 GCA_902812415.1 Acidobacteriota bacterium | reverse complement strand
AGGTAGCTTTTGCTTGATCTTTCGAGGTACATCCGAAATTCGATGCCGTCCACTTTTCGAAGCCGGTAAGTCGCGTGTTTGCACGAGTTAGGTCTGGGCATCACAAAAAAATGAGGAAAGTCCTGTCTTGAAATGCCTTGACAAGGTGGGGAGGGGCGAAAATGTGGTACTCTTCGGTGCCATAGCGAAGGAAAGAATCAATAAGGGCCTCGCTCGCAACATGCGCCCCGTACACGGCATGGGTATGATACTGAGCCCTTGGTCTGAAAAACCGAGTAAAGAAACCAGGCCGCCGCACTCCCTTCCGTTGCAGTGAGGCGGGAGTCCAAGGCAGATTGCGAAGCAGGACACCGACACTCATACGGCCAAGGAGATACTGGAAGGATTAAAATACGGCTTTACATACGCCTGACAGCTTAAGCGAGAGATGTGACACAATGCGGCTCTCGGCCTCGTTCGCCGTAACCGGGCTGCGCAATGCAGATAATTTTCTTCTACTCAGCACATTGGCTTACTGCCTAGGAATATGCGCCATACCATAGAAACGGTTTAATATGCTCTCCGTCCGAGGATGTTCTGGCCGGTTAAACCGTTCTGCAAATATCTTTAGTACCTCCCCAGGAGACCGTTCAGTATAATTGGTCGGCACCACAAAGAGTGACGAAGTAGGTTGCCCATCCACGACAGCTACAGCCTCAATGGTGTGCTGTGACACGACAGCATCTCCAGCCCCAGTCCAAGTCGTAATTTTCTTGAGGGCAAGACAACCGAGTTCGGGTGCAGACCAAACCTCTTGCGTGAAACGGTTTCCATGTGGAGCGATACCGCTGTAAGTTTTCTCTACAACAGCGTACCCTAGCAAATTGGATGTCTTGATTCCAGCGAGCGAATTTCGACATTCCGTAAGACTTGCCTCCAGATTTGCCATCGCTCTTTTCCCCAGAAAGATGGTGGAAATTGATTTTGTGAGGTCGTCAATGGATACCTGTTTCCCAGTGTTGGGATCTGTAATCGTTCTGCTGAGATTCCATGTGCCATCCGGCGCCTGGTCTCTGCGCGCCCAGACGCGCGCGCCATCACTCCGCACAGCAATTGTATAGTACATGGTATGGGTGCCTGCTGATCCATTATTTACGGTATCGCGCATCGTCGCCGTGAAGGGATGCACAGAAAGCTGTGCGCGCAATGTGGCGCGTCGTGACACCAGAAATGTCACAGCAAAGATACAACTAGCAGCAAAACCAATCGCCAAGATACGCATCAATCTTCTTCGCATAGCTTATCTCCCGAGTTCGGGTTTCGTCGGGTGTCCTGATAAAGAATCATCCAACGTTATCTGATAATCACCCTGGCAGCCATCGAACATAGGGTTCCCAACGTAGTTTGAAGCAATGCAGTAACCAAGGTAGCCGCAGCCATCGACGAGATCGTAGCACGTATCCACCTCGCAGTCGTCATTGTTGCAGTTTGGGCAGTCTTGTTGATAGCCGTAGTTTATTCTATTCCCCAAGTTATTGTATCCAGCGTTGCAGCCACAGTTACACTCATCAATGGGACTCGGTGCATAACACTGTGCCTTGGCTGACATGATTCCCTACAGGGTTCCTAACAGGCCGGCAAAGACAAACCATGCAATCAGACAAAAACGACGAAAAATAGGTCCAAGGAATCGCTGTCCAGCAGCCCGGCGGGCGATCAGGGTAAGCATGCTCCACCTCCCTGGTTCTCTACAGCCCTTATACCCCCCCCGCAATTTTTGTCAACCGTTTTTTCCGCCACCTACTATCTATGCCGTACGTTGCCTGACAGGGTTTGCCATCGTTCTACCTAATTCTTCAACCTAACTGCTTGCTGGTATATGCCAATTACAGTAGTAACCCCCAGAACTCTGTAACCTCTGACCGTGCCTTTTCAATGTTGAGAGTCTGCTCTGAACGAAGTCAGAGATAGGGCGCTATAGTAAATGCTGCCTCTATAATTTATAGACCTCACCACCTTCTCAAGCTACTCAGCCGAGGTTTTCACGCGGCGCGGTGGCTCCCGGGTTGCCGTCGAAGTCGTTTTAGGAGGGACCAACTACAGGCTCCGGGATGGATTCGCCGTCCTTGCGCGGGTCTGAGGCGCCGTAGTCATTTCCGGGCGACGAAGGCACCTTTCAAAGGCACGCGCGATTTGGATTTCCAACACTCTCTCAAAAGGGCAACTGTTCTTAGTTATCTTATGGGTGCAGGCTGACGTCTGAGACCCTCATCTTGAGGAATATGCTGTGGTGCGGTGCCGTTCCTCTCCCATTTTTCGCCTAATGACCGTGCGCCTGTGCGGTCTGGTATACCCGGTCCAAGAGGTCGTCGGTTTTGGGATGGTCAGGCTTGTGGAACCTGCTATCGAAAATACTGAACACCTCGGATGGCGACCTTTCGATGTAGTTAACGGGTATCGTGAAAAGCGCCGCAGAGGGTTCACCTTCCGTGACCGTGAGGACCCTGACCGTTCGTCTGCCTAATACCGCTCCGCTTTGGGGATCGAGGAAGGTGACATCTTGGTCGAGCCTGAGGCAGCCCAGCGCTGGAGCTTCCCATTCATGACTTACCACCTTCCTGCCCGGTCTGCCAAATTCTTGCGTGGCACCAAAAGCGATTTCTACTGCATTATAGCCGAGAATGTTTGCAGCCTGTATGCCAGCCGCTCTAGCGCACTCGGTTCTTGATGCCATATAAAAGCTCGTTGCTCTCGCTGTTAAAGGATAGGTCGTAACGGACTTCGTGATGGGGTCGATGCTGATACGCTTCCCATCGGTCAGATCGAGAATCGTTCGCTCCTCATACCAATTGTGATCCGGGGCTTGGACACGCCGGGCCGTCGCCTCTGAGCCATCGTCCCGCATCGCTTCTACCCAGTAGGTCGTCTGGAAGGGTTTGTCTGAAGCTCCCTTATACAAAGATTCAGCTACCGTTGCAATGTAGGGCCGGAAAGCCGCCGATTGGCTCTTAAGCATTGTTGCGCGCGCAACCCAAAACGCCGCGACGAAAAGTGCAGCCGCTGACACCATAAGCAAGGCAGCCGTCGCCTTCCTCGACATATCACACCTCCCTGTGCGTGTGGGCAGCACTCCAAGACATTCGCTCGTAGTGTGTTACGTACACGAGTCGCCATAGCATCCCGGGTACTGGCCGCAAAAATCAAGGCTGATACAATAATCCTGGTAACCACAACCACAGCTACCGTAACAAATATCCTCCTCGCAGGAATCATTACCACAGTTTGGACACAGAAGATCACAGCCGGAATTGTTCCTATCGAAGAGACCGTAATTATTGAACCCGAGAAAGCAACCGCAGTCGCATGCAGCGCCAGCGTTGGCGGTGCCGCAGTTCTGAGCCCGCGTCGATCTCACTCCCCATAGAACGCCCAGAATTCCGGCAAAGACAAACCATGCAATCAGACAAAAACGACGAAAAATAGGTCCAAGGAATCGCTGTCCAGCAGCCCGGCGGGCGATCAGGGTAAGCATGCTCCACCTCCCTGGTTCTCTACAGCCCTTATACCCCCCCCGCAATTTTTGTCAACCGTTTTTTCCGCGTCAGAGGTTACAGAGTTCTGGGGATTACTACTGTAATTGGCATATACCAGCAAGCAGCTAGGTTGAAGAATTAGATAGAACGATGGCAAACCCTGTCAGGCAACGTACGGCATAGAATAGATAGTAGGTACGTGCCTTTTCAATGTTGAGAGTCTGCTCTGAACGAAGTCAGAGATAGGGCGCTATAGTAAATGCTGCCTCTATAATTTATAGACCTCACCACCTTCTCAAGCTGCTCAGCCGAGGTTTTCACACGGCGCGGTGGCTCCCGGGTTGCCGTCGAAGTCGTTTAGGAGGGACCAACTACAGGCTCCGGGATGGCTTCGCCGTCCTTGCGCGGGTCTGAGGCGCCGTAGTTGACTCCGCTCGCTGAATCGTGCATCACTGCCTGGCCGCCGCCCATCCAGGTGGAAAGATTCCCTCGCACTTCGAGCACATGTCCCATCCGAATGAGTTCTTCCCGTGCAGCCTGCGGAACGCGGGCCTCAATCATAAAATCACATCCGCCCCGGTCGAGTTTAGTAAAGCGCGGAGCTTCAAGCGCCGCCTGAATATTCATTCCGTAGTCCACGATGTCAGAAACAAATTGCGCGTGAGCCTGAGGCTGATTCAGACCGCCCATAATGCCAAACCCGATATGAAGATTCCCCTTCTGCATGAACGCCGGAATGATGGTGTGAAAAGGCCGCTTGTGGGGCGCAAGCGAATCCGGCTGGCCCGGCTCCAGCAGGAAGCCAGCCCCGCGGTTTTGCAGCAGGATCCCAAAACCCTGAACCGCCACCCCCGAACCGAAAGAAGCGGACAGACTCTGGATCAACGACACGATGTTGCCCTCGTGGTCTACGGCAGCCAGATAAATGGTATCGGCTCCGGGGTTCAGACGGCGGGAAGCTGCGGGGCCTGGCTCTGCTCCAGGAGGAACGCCCGGTTGAACGTCGCAATGAGCGTGATGAGGATCGATCAGCCGCGCGCGTTCGCGCGCGTAAGGCTGTGAAATGAGTCCCGCCACCGGAACCTTCGCAAACCGGGGATCGCCCAAATAATGGAAGAGGTCCGCATAGGCGAGCTTCTGGGCTTCCATCTTGATGTGCAGAGCCTCGGCGCCAGAAGGCGGATATTGGGATAACGGAAACTCCTGCATGATGTTCAGCATCTCAAGCGCCGCCATCCCCTGCCCGTTGGGCGGCAACTCATAAACCCGCCAGCCGCGATAGGTGGTGGAAATCGGCTCAACCCACTCGGCCCGAAAGTCGCCGAGGTCCGATGCCGTCATGACGCCGCCGAGAGTCTTTGAAGTGGCGATGATGGCCTCAGCAATTTCGCCGCGATAGAAAGCGTCCTCCCCCTCCGCCGCAATCAGCTCCAAGGCCCGCGCGTATTCCGGGTTCCGAAAGATCTCGCCGGTCTTTGGAGGCTGCCCGCCCGGAAGAAACACACGACGCGCCTCAGGATTCTGGGTCAGGCGGCTGGCCCAGGCCTGCCAGTAAGCGCTCACCCATTCCGTGACGGGATACCCGTGCAAAGCGTAATAAATAGCGGGCTGAAAAAGCTCGGCCCAGGGCCGCTTGCCGAACCGCTGATGGAGCTTCCACCACCCCTCGACGCATCCCGGGACAGTGACCGAATCAATGCCGCTCCCTGGCATTTTCGAGTAGCCCTTCTTCCGCAAGAAATCGATGGTCAGCCTGCCGGGTGCCCAGCCGCTGGCGTTAAGTCCGGTGAGCTTGCCGGTCTTTGCGTCCCATTCCAGAGCAAAGAGGTCTCCGCCCACGCCGCTGTTCATCGGCTCAACCACGCCCATCACCGCATTGGCGGCAATCGCCGCATCCGCCGCTGAGCCGCCACGCGCCAGAATTTGCGCCCCCGCCTGCGCGGCCAACGTCTGGCTGGCGGCGACGATGCCGCGCTGCGTCATTACCAGGGAGCGCATCTGCGAGCGATCCAATGAATTGGGAGAGTCTTCGTCGTGCGGCGACATGGGGAAAATGATCGATCCGGCGTACAGGATGAAGCTTGTCCCAATCAGAAGAGCCATGATTCCGCGCATAGCGCCCCCAAGCTTACAATGCCCGGAGCTAAAAACCAAGTTGAGTTTTAGCAGTCTATGCGTTTCGGCTTGCAAACAATTGCGCGGGGCGACCACGCAGGATTAAGATAGGCTTTATGGATTACCAGAAATGGCTTTTGTGCATTCTTGTTGTAGGCGGGGCCATTGCGCTGGCTGGTGAATACTTTCTGGTCCGCTGGTATCCTGGCCACGAGCAGCGCGTGGCCGATGCCGCGCTGAAGATGCTGCCCTATCAGAATGAAGGGCTAGGTATTCAGATGGAAGTGGCGGCGGGGATTTACGGCAAGGTCGAGGTTTATCCGGGGGGCATCAGAATCTATCGCCCCAAGCTTTTCGGCGGAGGGCCTTCGATTACCATCACTTCCAAGCCCAATACAACTTCCTCGCCGCAGTTTTCAGCCCAATATCTGGCCCAATTGGAAACCGCCGGAGTCCGAAATGAGCTTTCAAGCTACCAGTTTGAGCATCTCACCCTGAGCGGTCGTGACGCGGCGATGATCTGGCAATACCATCCGCGAAGCCGCACCATGGAAGTGACGGCTCGCATTATGGCGCCGGACCGCATCGTGAAAGCCGTCTGCAATACGGGATACGGCAATCAGGCGGTCTACACGCAGGCCTGCGATAAAAGTCTGCGCTCAATCAAATTGCTGGGGCCGCCATCCAACCTGATCCAGCCCGTTGATGAAATGAATTAACCTCACACCGGCAGGACCTGGAAACTGTCCGAACCCCCGGTTCGGGCAGATCACGGACGATGCCAAAGTGCTGAGATCCACTCGATGACAACTTGGGAAAAAATTGAGGGGCACCTGGGAACGCCTGCGGGCTTTTATGGCAGCGCCACCCACGCAGGGATTAAGAAGGTCCCTGATGCGCTCGACCTTGCCCTGATCTATTGCGAGTCGGCAATCACCACCGCTGCCGGCGTTTTCACCACCAATCTGACCGCGGCCGCGCCGGTGATTCTCTCTCGCCAGCATCTTAAAACCAGCCGAGGCCGCGTCCGGGCCGTGGTGGTGAATTCCGGGAATGCGAATGCCTGCACCGGGCGCGCCGGCCGCAAAACCGCCGAAGAGACAACCCGCCTCACGGCAAAACTGCTGGGTATCCCGCGGGAGCAGGTTCTCATCGCCTCAACCGGCGTCATCGGCGCGCCGATCAAGGATGCTTTGATCACCCGCTCGCTTCCCTCCCTGGTCGCTGAGCTTTCCCGCGAAAAAGCAGCCGAAGTGACGCGGGCCATCATGACAACCGACACGTTTCCCAAAGCCTGCTCTCTGCGCGCCAGGATCGCAGGCCGAACCGTTCATCTGGCCGGGATCGCCAAAGGCGCCGGCATGATTCACCCTCGCATGGCCACGATGCTGTCATTTATCACCACCGATGCGTTGATTGGGCCGCGGGACTTGCAGAAGATGCTGAAGGCTGCAACCGACGCTTCGTTCAATCGCATCAGCGTGGATGGAGATACTTCCACAAACGATACCGTCGTCATCATGGCTAGCGGGCTTTCCGGAGTTTCCTTCACGGCAGGAACCCCGAATGGCCGGCAGTTTCTCGCCGGGCTGACGGAACTCTGCCAAAGCCTTGCGCACATGATCGTGCGTGACGGCGAAGGCGCAAAAAAATTCGTGACCATCGAAGTGACGGGCGCTCACACGGAAACGGACGCCGATCGCATCGCGCGCGCCATCGCCAACTCCCCGCTTGTGAAGACTGCGATTGCAGGTGGCGATCCCAATTGGGGACGCATTCTTTGCGCAGCGGGATATTCCGGCGCGCGTTTCGATCCCGCGAAAGTCGAGATTCGCATCAACGGACTCGCCCTTTGCCGCAGAGGTTCGGATGCGGGCTTCGACGAGGCCGCTGCCCAAGCGGAATTTGATAAATCCCAAATGACCTTGCGGGTGAATCTTCACCAAGGCAAGGCTCAGGCAACAATCTGGACCTGCGACCTCACCCACGAATACATCACCATCAACGCCTCATATCGAACGTAATGAAGGCGCGAAAGGTAACAAGCGCAAGGACGATGATATGTCCGGTTTCTGTTGCCTAAGACGCCTTGGCAGGCGGGTCCGGATTGGATGAGTGGCGTTCCCAAACCAAAGCGAGCCACGGACGGACCGGCATCACAAAGTTCCAGATCGTCGCTTGGCAAGCAGTTTTTCCTTGACTAGCCGATTCACATTTTGAGAACGGTCCTGGTCAGGTTGGGTCTCAACCTCATCCCGGCCCGCGTCCTTTCCGAATACCTGCCGGAAGATGGCGTCCACGTAACGAAGCGGGCGCTCAATCGAAAAAGCGTGGTCAATCTCATGGGGCGCAAGGTAACGGCGGATATCGGCGTCTTTTTCGACAAGGGTCCGAAAGTCCTTTCCGGTTTTCCACACCTCCATCGCATTGCGCTGCACCCAGTGATAAGCGTCTTCGCGGGAAGCGCCCTTGGCCGCAAGATCGAGCAGAAGCTGGCCGGAAAAGATGAGGCCCTTCAGGAGGTCAAGGTTTTCCCGCATTCTTTCGGGATAAACGAGCAGAGTCTCGATCAAAGTCGCGGCGCGATCCAAGAGGTAATCCACCAGGATGGTTGAATCCGGCAGAATGATGCGCTCGACTGAGGAATGGGAGATATCCCGCTCGTGCCAGAGCGCCACGTTTTCCAAAGCCGCCTGCGCGTTGGAGCGCACGACACGGGCCAGGCCGCAGATCTGTTCCGCCGTCACCGGATTGCGCTTGTGCGGCATGGCGGAAGAACCTTTCTGGTGCGGTGAGAAGTACTCCTCCGCTTCCCGGACTTCCGTGCGCTGCAACCCTCGAACTTCCAGCGCGATCTTTTCGAGCGATGCGGCAATCACCGCCAGAGTGCAAAGATAGAAAGCGTGCGTGTCGCGCTGCACCACCTGGGTTGCGATGAGGGCTGGCTTAAGGCCCAGGCGGGCGCAGATTTTCTTTTCGAGCGCCGGACTCAAGTGAGCATAAGCGCCAACCGCGCCGGAAAGCTTCCCCACGCGCATCTGCTCAGCCGCGTAGGCCAGCCGCTCGCGGTTGCGCTGGGTTTCCGCGTACCAGTTGGCCAGCTTCAAACCAAACGTGATTGGCTCGGCATGGATGCCGTGGGTGCGGCCGACCATCGGCGTGTGCTTGAATTCAAAGGCGCGCTTCTTCAGGACTTTCGCCAGGCGATCCAGGCCGTCAATCAGCAATTCGGAAGCCTCGTGCACGAGCAGGGCCTGGGCCGTATCCACCACATCGTTTGAGGTGAGGCCGTAGTGCAGATAGCGCGCCTCGCGGCCCACATGCTCGGCAACGTTGGTGGTGAAGGCAATCACATCATGCTTCACTTGCCGCTCAATCTCGCGGATGCGCTCCATGTCAAACCGGGAGCGGCGGCGGATCGCTTGCGCCGCGCGCGCCGGAATCAGGCCAGCCTCCGCTTCAACCTCCGCCGTCGCAATCTCCACCTCCAGCCATTTGCGAAACTTGTTCTCTTCGCTCCAGATGCGGCCCATTTCGGGGCGCGTATAGCGCGGGATCATACGGTCATCTCCTGTAAAACGTTCTGAAAGAGTAACCCGCCATTATAATGGCAACAGATTGCTGTCATGAGCGCACGCCCTGATGATAACAATCTGGAGCAGGTTAAGCGGGAGGCGGAAGACTTTCTACGATCCGCTTCTGACCTCGCCCTCATTGAAGAGGGCGCGAAGCTGCTCGACCTCGCCCACTATCACTGGCAAATTACGCTTCAGTTCGGCAAGCTGCTTCTTGAAGTCTGGAATTCGGACCACTCTTACGCATGGCGCATCGAAGCCATATCGCATCAGGACGGCCGCCGGATGCGCCTGCTGGCCCACAAGCCGGGCGGGCGCGGACCAATCACATTGGAATTACAAGAACCGCATGAGGGCGCGCCATCCTCCAAAGCTAAGGCGCGCTCCCTGCTGCGACAGTCGCTCCTGACCTTCCTGCAAAAGCAATTCCCGGGCTGGAAGTTTGAACAAGTCAGCAATCGCTCGGATCGGGAGTTCTCCTTTTCCGCCTGGTACACGCGCGGTGTGGCGAGGCGAGGGCGCATCGCCTGGGCCTTCATCGGCCTCGACCCAGCAGAATCTTCAGCGGCAGCAGACGCCGCTCTGGCCTATGGACTCAATTGGCTCGATTGGCTCCGAGGCAGGCGTTCGACATGCGTCTTTTCAGGCTTGAAGCTGTTTCTTCCTCCCTTGGCCATTCCCCTTGCCGCGCATCGCGCAGCCTATCTGAATCCGGGGTCGGCGCAGATTGAAATCTTCAAATGGACCCCTGAAGAGGAGCGCCTGCACGCTATCGACCTGCAGGATTTCGGCAACGTGGAGACTCGGCTCACCCCGCGACGCCACGTGGAATTCTGGCTCGAGAGGCATCGTTCTTTTCTCACACATCTATTGGGCGAGGCGCTGAACCGCATGGATCTTATCCCCGATGCTTCCGGGGCTGCGCTTTCGCTTCGAATTCTGGGGCTTGAAATCGGGCGACTCGAAGGGCAGACGCTGCCTCGATTTTGTTGGGGGCTGGAAGGAAATCGAAAGGAATACCGCGAAGAAGAACGCCAGGCATTCCGGCAATTCCTCCACCGGGCGCTTTCCTTGCGCGGTGCAGGAAGCTCTGATCCTGCAAACGAACTCTACCGGTCTCAACCCGAGCGATGGCTGGAAAGCGTCCTAGTCCGCGACCTCAGTCAGATCGACCCCGCTCTCCGAGCGGAGGAAGTTTACCCGCAAGTGCCCGCCTTTTCCGGCGGCGACCGCGGCGTGGTGGATATCCTCAGCGTTCTCCGCAACGGCCGCCTGGCGGTGATCGAACTGAAACTCCATGAGGAAATCACCCTGCCGTTGCAGGGGCTGGATTACTGGCTGCGCGTCAAGTGGCTCAACGACCGCGGCCAGTTTCAGGAATTCGGCTATTTTCAGGGCATCGAACTCTCTCCGGCGCCGCCGGTTCTTTATCTGGTCTCTCCTGCCTTCCGATTCCATTCCACTAGCCAGAAAATTGTCCGTTACCTCAGTCCGTCGGTCGAAGTGTTTCAGGTCGGAATCAATCAACAATGGCGCAGCAAGGTGAACGTATTGTTCCGGCGTCGCCTGCACCCATCCGCTGACCCATAAGAGCGCGAACACAGCGCATCGAGCCGCCACACCGAGCCGGAACCTGCCATGTTCTCCGACAAAGCGTCACCTACCCTCTACACAGATTTCCGGCAAAGCGCGTAATGGGCAGGCGCCGAATAATTGATCACGCCGGGAGACAGCGCCAAGTCCAACACCGGCGCTGGCAACCGCTTTGCGTACTTAAAGCGCAGGAATTCTTCCGTGAGCACCCGCACCTCGGCAAACCTCTCTTTGAGTAAGCCGGTTAATTCATCTCGGTCGAACCCGGCATGCGCGCCCGCTTCATTATGAAATTTGCCAGCCAGTCGCGCCCGCCAATCCGTGAGATTCCAGGCGATCTTCTGCCACGCGGTCGCATCAAACGAGCCGAGATAACCTAATAATCGAGTGCGATTCGGGACGCCGACGTAAAACCAGCCGCCCGGCCTCAGAACGCGCGCAATCTCGCCCAGCGCCTGGCGGGCATCACCAACATGCTCCAGCGAGTGGAACGCCGCCGCAAAACCAAAAGTTTCGGTCCGAAAAGGCAGGCTCAGCGCATCCGCCATCAGGATGCAGCGCTCCGCACGGGCAAGCTCTGAGAACCGGGTTCCAATATCCACTCCAAACACTTGCCGTGATTGAAATGCCCGGCGCAGATAGACTACCTCATCGCCGGTTCCGCAGCCCACCACAATCCCGGAATTTGTTTTCTCAGGCAGCTTTGCCGCCAGCACGCTCGAACAGTGCTCCACCATGGCGGCAACCGGAATCTCAGAAACAGGCATAGATTCCTGGCCTCCATCGAGGAAGCGACGTTTTGACGAGGGGGAAAATCAAAAGGTATGCACGAGGGGCGGAAGGCGTCCGCCTTGGGCGCATGCCATGCGCCCCTACCGCCGAGACATGCCGCGGTTCGAACCGGATGACTTATTGCAACACGACGAGAGGGCTTTCCGGGGCCGGAACAGGCTCCATCGAAGCGGGCTGAGCATCAATGCCCGCTTTTTTGTCGGCAACGAATCGCTCAATCTCTTCCAGCAAAGCTGGAACGATCTCCTCTTCTTTCACGCGCCGGATAGCCTTTCCCTCGCGATAAATCATGCCGTTACCCCGCCCGGCGGCCACACCCAAATCCGCTTCCCGCGCTTCGCCGGGCCCATTGACCGCACAGCCCATGACAGCGAGGCTCAAGGGCATCTTGATATGAGCCGTCGCCTTTTCGATTTCCTCGGCGATCTTGAAAAGATCCACTTCCAGACGCCCGCAGGTGGGGCAGGCAATCACCATCGGCCCCCGGCTGCGGAGTTCGAGAGCCTTCAGCAACTCGTAAGCCACGCGCACTTCTTCCACCGGATGCGTCGCCAGAGAGACGCGAATGGTATCCCCAATGCCCTCGGCCAGAAGCATGCCAATGCCGGCGCAGGACTTCACGGTGCCGGAAAATTGCGTGCCCGCCTCGGTAATTCCGACGTGGAAGGGATAATCCACCTGCTTGGCCAGCAGGCGGTAGGCTGCAACGCACAGCTTCAGGTTCGAGGCCTTCAAAGAAACAATGGTATCGGTAAAACCCAGGTCTTCCAGAATCCGAATGTGATAAAGCGCGCTTTCGACCATCGCTTCCGGCGTGGGGTATCCATATTTTTCAAGCAATCGGCGCTCGAGCGAACCGGCGTTCACCCCGATGCGGATCGGGACGCGCTGCTCCTGCGCGCGACGCACCACGGTGCGAACTTTCTCCGCATCGCCGATATTGCCCGGGTTGATGCGGAGCTTGTCGATCCCAGCGTCCAACGCCATCAGGGCAAACTTGTATTGAAAATGAATGTCGGAGACCAATATGGAATCCGGACAGCGCTTGCGAATTTCCGCCAGGGCCTTGGCCGCCTCGACATCCGGCACGGCCAGGCGCACAATCTCACAACCGGCCGCTTCCATTTCCTGGATTTGCTCCACGGTCTTCCCGACGTCGCGCGTGTCCGTCTTGGTCATGGACTGCACCACAATCGGCGCATCGCCGCCAATCGTGAGTCGTCCCACTTTGACCGGTCGCGTCTTTCGTCGTGGAGGAAAATGCTCGTGTTCGCTGAAATTCATAATATGAAAACCTCTGTTGTAGCGGTCGTCTGTGCCTGCCGAAGCGACTGAAAATTCAAGCCCGCTCGTCAATAATGCGCCAGCGTCTTTACGATGTCATTATACATAACGAAGACCGCCAGCAATAGCAGCAGGAAGAGGCCCGCCTGCACCACCCGCTCCTTCACCTGCAAGCTGAGGTCACGCTGCATGGCTCCCTCGATCAAAAGCAGAAGGATCATGCCGCCATCCAGAATCGGAATCGGCAAGAGATTGAAGATGCCCAGTTGAAGGCTGATGAAAGCCACGAGCGTGACGAGGTCCGCAAAGCCGGCGCGATAAGCCTCCCCGGAAATCTGCGCAATGCCGATGGGGCCGGAAAGCGAGCGCGCGGACAAGCGCCGGGTCAGAATTCTCTTCAGCACCACAAATGTGGCTGTCGTGCTGCGGATATTGTCTTCAATGGAGTTCTTCACCGCCAGCCCGATCGGCAATTGGCGCACCACGTTCGTCTGCAAAGTCACTCCAATCAGCCATCGGCTTTCCGTGGCAATCTTGCGATACACCGGCTGCACGGTGACCTCGAAAACCTTCCCGCGGCGTTCCACCGTCAGGACGCTCGGTTTGCCGCCTCGGGATTGCATGGCCGACGATAATTCCTGCCAGCAGGGCACCTTCACGTCATCCACAGCCAGCACACGATCGCCAGACTTCAACCCGGCATGAGCCGCCGGCATGCCTGACTCAACATCCCCTATCACACTCGGGAGACAAGGCTGAAGCCCCGCGTAACCCACCTCATTCACACCCTTTGCCTGCGGCGTAAGGGTCAGGCTCAGCAGTTCTCCATCGCGCAAAATTTTCATCGGGATCGGCTGCCCGGTGGTGGTCAGAATCCGAAGCTCCAGGTCCTGCCACTTCGGATGGTCGAGATTCCCGATGCTTACCACCAGGTCTCCGGGCTTGAGGCCGGCCTTCGCCGCAGGGGAGTTGGGCTGCACCTGTCCGATGCGCGCGGGCGCCTCTTCATAAGCTGGCTTCTGATAGTGAAACTTGTAAAGGACGGTGAGCAGGACAAACGCCGTAAGGATGTTCATCGTGGGGCCCATAATGGCGATGATGAAGCGCTGCCAGCGGGGATGGGCGAGGAAATCCGCCGGGTCATCGCGATGGGATTCCGAAGGATCTTCCCCCGACATTTTCACGTAGCCGCCGAAGGGCAGAAGGCTGAGGCGATAATCCGTGTCGCCTCTTTTAAAACCCGCCAGCCGCTTGCCAAAGCCCAGCGAAAACGTAAGCACGCGGACGCCAAAATACTTCGCGGCAAGAAAATGGCCAAGTTCGTGGACAAAGATCATGAACCCCAGAACGATGGCCACGACGATGACGTCCGTGACGAAATTGGAAAAAAGATTCAATTGAAGCTCCTTGCAAAAACAGCAATCGTTTCTTCGGCGCGTCGCCGCGATTCGCGGTCACATTCAAGGACGTCATCCATGGAATGGAACGGATTGGAAGGGGCATGCTCGATGGCTTTTTCAATCACCCGCGGAATGGCGGAAAAGGGAAGACGATGTTCGAGAAAGGCCTTCACCGCAACTTCATCGGCTGCATTCAGAGCGCAAGGCACGGCGCCCCCCTTTTCAATCGCCTCACGCCCCAATTCAAGGCATGGAAAGCGCTTGACGTCTGGATTGCGAAAAGTCAGCCGGCGGACCTTCAGAAAATCAAGCGTCAAAGGCTCCCCATCGTTCGCCACACGCTCAGGATACGTCAGAGCATATTGGATGGGAATGCGCATATCCGCGACCGCCAACTGAGCCAGCACGCATCTATCTTTAAATTCTATCATGGAATGAATGATCGATTCGGGATGAATCAGAACGTCGATTTGGGAGGGTTTCAGTCTGAAAAGCCAAGTCGCTTCAATGATTTCCAAGCCTTTATTCATCAGCGTGGCGGAGTCGATGGTAATGCGCCCTCCCATTTTCCATACCGGATGCCGCAAGGCTTCCTCCGGGGTGATGGCGTCAAACTTGCGAGCCGGCGTCTTCAAGAAAGGCCCGCCGGATGCAGTCAGAATCAACCTCCGAACCTCAGCCCTCGAGCCTGAGCGCAGGCATTGATGAATGGCGCAATGCTCGCTGTCAATGGGAAGCACCTCGGCCCCGGCCCTTTCAGCCTCGCGAGTCACCAGTTCGCCGGCCACCACCAGAGTTTCTTTATTGGCGAGTCCCACCTTCTTGCCCGCCCGAACAGCTTCATACGTGGCCAGCAAACCGGTGATTCCATGCGAAGCCGAAACCACAAAGTCAACTTCCGGCAAAGTTGCAGCCTCGATGCGTCCTTCTGAACCTGACACAATCCTGACCGGCTCTCGATAGCCGCGCTGTTCGAGTAACCCCCGTAGTGGCTCTACAAATTCATCGGCGCTTACCGCCACAAGTTTAGGTTTGAATTCAAGCGCTTGATCGGCCAGAATATCCAGCTTCCTTCCTGCTGAAAGCGAGACCACCCGGAAACGATCCGGCAAACCCCTCACCACACGAAGGCAGTTTTGTCCAATCGAACCCGTTGAGCCTAAAATGCACAAGCCTTTCACCATTCAGGTCACTCGCTCTCTCTGAAGTAAGGGGTTGCTGAAAAAACGGTTACGGATGCTGTCATTCCGATCCTTTCATTTGTCGTGCTCACGCCGAGCGCAGCGAGGCGAAAGAATCCCCCTATTTCTCGTTACCCGCGAATCAGTTATGGATGCTCGCAAGATACGATAAGGAGTTACATTCGTAGCGCCGCTGTCTCGGCGGCATTTTCCGAGGCCGGCAAGATGCGCTACGAAAAAGCCCTCATCCTGATACGCGAGCCTTACTAATGAAGATAACTTCTCAAGGTCAACGCCAGCCACAGCACCGGAGCGCCCAGAAGCAGACTATCGACCCGATCCAGAAGCCCCCCGTGCCCAGGTAAAATCGCGCCCGAATCCTTAAGATGCGCCCCCCGCTTCATGGCCGATTCCACCAGGTCTCCCATCTGGCCGGCAATGGCCACCAGGAAAGCCAGCAGGATAATGATCTCCCAATTCCGTCCTTGCCAGAAGCATCGAGCATAAACCCACCCCAGGATCACGCTCGCGGCCAATCCTCCCATGGCCCCCTCCCAGGTCTTTTTTGGCGAAATCCGGGGAGACATGGACTTTCGCCCGAAGGCCCGGCCGGTGAAATAAGCAAAAATATCGCCCACACAAATCACGGCGAACAGGAAGAAGACAATCTGTCGCCCATTAGCGAGATCGGAGGCCATGCCCGAGAATCGCAAGGGAAATAAGCAGGAAAAGGTGAATGCCACGTAAAAGATTCCAAATAAGGTTGCGCTGACCGATCCCAGATACTGTTCAAGGTTGGCGCTTTTCCTCAAGGCCCAGAGGGGAATCAACAGCAAAAGAATCCAGGAAAGCGGCCACAACAGGATGCCGTGGCGGTAGAGGTCGGGCCAGCGCACAATGCAAACAGCCGCCCCTGCGGCATACATGATCGCCGGAAGAACATCGAAACCGCTTTGCCGAGCGATGAGAATGTATTCATGAAGACCGCGCTCAACCAGGACCACGAGCACAGCCAGAAACAGCCATTGGGGAGACCAGCCAATCAGGTAAATGGAAGGAATTAAGATGGCGATTCCCGTAAGAACGCGAGTTTTCATAATGAAGGTGAGGCGCTGGCGTCATGGCGCGCATTCAGGCGTCCGCTGCTCAGGAAAGCCCCAGGCCGCCATAACGTCGCTCCCGCCGCTGAAAATCGAACACCGCCTGATAAAGGTCTTTGTGGGTAAAATCCGGCCACAAAGTATCGGTCACCCATAACTCCGCATAGGCCGCCTGCCACAACAGGAAGTTGCTCAACCGCATTTCGCCGCTCGTGCGGATCAGCAAATCCGGATCGGGCATCCCTCGGGTATAAAGGTTCTGGCTGATGAGGTCTTCGCTCATCTTGAATTTCTGATCCCTCTTCGAGAGCCTCATCAGCTTGCGGAAAGCGTCCACCAGCTCGGCCCGCGCCCCATAATTCAGGGCCAGCGTTAATTGCAGACCGGTGTTGCGCCGGGTGCTTTCTAAAGCCTGCCTTAAGCCCTGTTGAACATTTTTGGGCAATTCCTGCATGCGCCCAATCACCAGCAAGCGGATGTTCTGGCGCTGCAATTCCGGCATCTCTTTTTTGAGGTACTCCCGGAGCAGGGCCATCAACAAATCGACTTCCGCCTGGGGGCGTTTCCAGTTCTCAACCGAGAAAGCATAGAGGGTGAGATACGGAATTCCCAACTGCCTGCAGGCCTCAACTGCCTGGCGCACCGCGCGCATTCCGGCGCGGTGACCTGCGATGCGCGGCAGCCTGCGTTTCTGCGCCCATCGGCCATTGCCATCCATGATCACCGCAATGTGATGCGGGAGGCGGCTTCGATCGATACAGGCAAGCAGTTGTTCTTCTGTTAATCCCTGGTTCACAGCAAACTTTGTGTCAGACCTGTAGCTTGATGAAAAATCTGGCGAGCCTTCGCCCCAGATCACAACGCGCTCGCTCTCCCGGGCTTCCTTGCACTCACAACCCTCCCAACGGAAGAATATGTAAAAAATAAGGGGTGGAGAAGAGTTTTTCCGTTCAGCTATTGCCCTCCGCTCCCAAGGGGCGAGGGTGATGCGAAGCGTCAGGCGAGGGAGGCTGGCGCGAATCTCTCAGTCTTTTGTTCTGTTCTATTCTCTTCGCGCTCTCTAACCCTTCGGGGCGTAATATCCTTCTCGGTACACAAGCCGATACTTAACGGCTTTGCCTTTCTGATTGACAATTCTCAGAGGATTTCCCTGAGCGTCCACCAACTCAATCTTAAGCTTGTGATATTTGCCATTCCTTTGCTTATCGGTGGGGACAAAGCCCAGGCTATATTGGCTGCGAAGCTGGGCGCCGATTTGGCGATAAATACCGGGCAGTTCACCTTCAAATCGCGGGAAATATGCCTGACCGCCTGAATATTTGGCGATGTAGTTCAATCCGTTTCGCGCCTGCCAGTAGTTGATGTTGTAGCCTCCAGGCATCCGCACGGCAACCCATTCCAGAATGCTCACGGGGTAAATTGGCGTTGTGGAAGATTTGGCGATTTTGAGCATCTGATCGTAGGTGAGTTTGCTGAAGGTGTCGAAGCCGCTCACAATCGCCAGAATGGCTTTGCGTCCCTGGATATCCTTCATGCGGTCCACGGTGAAGGCCAGAGCGTCGTAGAGATCAATTTCCGAAAATCCCGGGAATTGCAACTCATTGAGCGCGCCCTCCACCTGGCTGCGATCGTGGGTGAAGTCCGTAAGAATATGAGGCTTCAGATCGAATGTGATGACCGCTACCCAATCCTTCGGCTGCATGAAATTGACAAAGGTATAAGCCGATTCCAGGGCCTGATAGAGCAAGGGCCACCACTCATTGCTGAACTCAACCACCATGCAAACCGTGAGCGGAGCCTGGACGGCGCCGAAATTTGTAATGGTTTGTTGCACTCCGTCATCATAAACCTTGAAATTATCCTTCTGGAGATTCGTAATAGGGTCGCCATCATTGTCCGTGACCAGCACATCCACATTCACCAGGTTCGTGGTGGTGGACAAGGTATAGATCTGGCTTGGATTGATTTTTTCCGGTTGCTTTTGCTCAGGAGGGGGCGCTGGCTGCTTCTTGGGAATGGGAACGTTTTCACCCGGCTGCTGATTGGGACCTTGCTGTGGCTCCTGTTGTTGCTGCTGCTGCTCGTGTTTGGGAAGAATCACCGTTTCGCCGGGCTGTTGGTTAGGCCCTTGAGGAGATTGTGGATATCCAGCGCCGATCCATGCGACGGAGAAGAACGCCGCCACGACTGCCATAACCACACCATAAAGATAAATTCTTTTTGTCATGATTTATGGTCTCCCGTTCGCCGGCATGCCCATTTTCTTATAATTGATCATGCCATTCCCCTCTCTTGAGGTCAATTAGATAGTGGCGAGTGATGACCGGCGAGTGAAGAATAATGAGCGAAAATCAATCCGAAATTCTGGTTGCTCTTGCTTGTCACTCGTCACTTTCACTCATCACTGCCTTAATCGTCTTTCAGCAACCTCCTACGGGTTAATTTCTTGCTGTTTGATGACGAACAATTTCCCGATTTTTAAGCTAAGTCCATTCTTTTCTACATGATTGCTAGCAACAAACAAATTAAATTAATAAGTGATTTATTTTCTTTAACATACAATGAGTTTTGGAAATTGTTCGTAAAGGCTGATCGAATAAGAAGCCAATAACATCCCTACCCTCAAGGCGATAGATTCTTTTTCGCGCTCATCAACCCTAAACATTCTTTTTTTCTGGAGCAATCGGTGGATTTTCGCCACCGCGAGGGGCGACCAGCCGCTGGCCACTGACTCGATGTTTTTCAGCAAATGCCATCGAAATGCTCCTTCGGATTTCGAGGCGTCAGGCGGCCCCTTGTGATTCTGAGCCATAGCGAAGAATCTGAAAGGCAGTGACGAGTGCTGAGTGCTGAGTGCTGAGTGACAAGCAAAGGTCACTTGCGATGCTTGGGATGCTTTTTTCACTCATCACTTTTCACTCATCACTGTCGTTGAGATTCTTCGCTTCGCTGCGCTCGCTCAGAATGACCGCGTGGGAGACCCCGCGCAGAATGGGGGGGATAGCCTCCGAACGACAGACATAGGATTTCAGCCAGGGCGGCCCCCCGGATGCAGCGTAACAGAGTGGGATGAGACGAGGGAGACGGATGAGACAAATGAGACGGTCTTTTAGAAGCTGTTTCAAAACCGACTGAGGTTTATAAATTATAGTGACAGCATTTTCTGTAGCGCCGGTGTTCCCACCGGCGTTTTTCGGCGCTGAGGACAGCGCCGCTACAGTCCGCGTTGTTACTACAATTTGTAATTCTCAATAGTTCATGGCATCGGGCGGGCGCGGTCGAGGCGGCTTGACGCCGCCATTTAGGGTGGCGGGGTAAACTCGCCGCGACTCCCTCGGCCTCCTATTTGGAATAAAAATTTATCTAAAGTTTTATGGAGGTTGTGACGAAAGTTACCTATGAAGGCCTTGAAAGTGTATCTTCAACTCGAAAGCTTTGGCGTTGGGACGCAGGAGTCGCGCTCCTATTCTGATGCGCAGCCAGTTGGATGCGCGGTGAGATTCAGCGATGTTTGCGACGACATGAGCCGAGTAAGGCCTTCCGATGTGATCGGCCCGCTCAGGAACCTCGTTGGGGTCATTTAAGGAAATTATTAGACATCAGGTATTATATAAAATAATACTTGACAAGAAGAGGCTATTCTATTACTGTTACATTATAGGTAGGTAATCCAAATAAAGTAGGTTGATTCCTATCTGGCTTTAACTTAGGCTCTACCTCCAGAGGGTCGGATTCTGACCCAAAATTTACCCCTGGAGGGGAGTCTATGAAAAAGCAATTTCTTTCTCTATTTTTTGCAGTTCTGATCGTTTTTGCGGGTGTTTCACTTCGTAAGGCTTTTGCCAACGCTGAAAGCTCAGCAACATTATGGAACGGCTCGAACGCCAATCTGACTCAGCCCACAACGTTACAGGCGCACCCATTGCCCATCGGTGTAAGCCCAGCGCCTCTGGCCGCTTCTATTGGGGGATCACCAGTTCCGCC
>CADDZJ010000078.1 GCA_902812415.1 Acidobacteriota bacterium | reverse complement strand
GGTAGTTTGGATTTCTGCAAAAACCCTTCTACCACAGATTTCGTCCCCTTCCGCTTTTCAAAAGCCATAAGCCTTTGCGATTTCACAGCTTGACCAAATCAGACCACAAAAAATGAGGAAAGTCCTGCAAAAAAGAGAAACCTCAAAGTCCCACTTTTTTGTCGCGCACCCTTCACGGTTCAGCTTGCTTGACCCTCGTTTGACCGGGCATTAAAATGGAAGTTTTAGCTACCAGACAAGAATCTTTTCTGTTGCGAGGAGGATTATGGTCGCGGGTCCTATCCCCGAAGCGCTGACGTTCGATGATGTCTTGTTGCGTCCCGCCAAATCCTCTGTCCTGCCTTCTCAGGTCGATACCCGCACGCTTTTCAGCCGCAACATTCCATTGAATATTCCCATCGTCAGCGCGGCGATGGATACCGTCACTGAATCGCGTCTCGCCATCGCCCTGGCGCAACAAGGCGGCATCGGCATTATCCATCGCACCATGTCGATTGAGCGGCAAGCCGCGGAAATCGACAAAGTGAAACGCTCCGAAAGTGGAATGATCGTGGACCCCGTCACCATCGGCCCCAAGGATCGTATCTCCGACGCGCTGGAAATCATGAGGAAATACAAAATTTCGGGCGTGCCGGTCACCAACGGGGGAAAACTGGTTGGAATTCTCACCAACCGCGATCTGCGGTTTGAGACGCGGTTCGACTCGCCGGTGGAAGCGGTGATGACCAAGGAAAATCTCATTACCGTGCCGGTAGGAACCACGCTGGAAGAGGCGCGAGAAATCCTTCACAAGCACCGCGTGGAAAAGCTTCTGGTGGTGGATAAGAACTTCAACCTGAAGGGTCTGATCACGGTCAAGGATATCCAGAAGCGCATCAAGTATCCCAACGCCGCCAAGGACGCGCATGGGCGGCTGCGGGTGGGCGCGGCGGTGGGGGCGACGGGCGATTTCTTTGAGCGCGCTCAGGAGTTGCGGAGGGCCAAAGTGGATGTGCTGGTGGTGGACACGGCGCATGGACATTCAGCGCGGGTGATGGAGGCTGTGAAAGCCATCAAGTCCAGGCTGCCGGAAGTGGACCTGGTGGCAGGCAACGTGGCCACGTATGAAGGCGCAAGAGACCTGCTGGCGCTCGGGCTGGATGGAATCAAAGTGGGCATTGGCCCGGGGTCGATCTGCACAACGCGCATCGTGACCGGCGCGGGCGTGCCCCAGATTACCGCGATTCTGGAATGCGCGCGCGCCGCGCGGGAGGCAGGAGTGCCGCTCATCGCAGACGGCGGCGTCAAATTCTCAGGCGATGTGACCAAGGCGATTGCAGCGGGCGCAAGTTCCGTGATGATCGGCAGCCTGCTGGCCGGCACGGAGGAAAGCCCCGGCGAAACCATTCTTTACCAGGGGCGCAGCTTCAAGTCCTATCGCGGCATGGGGTCGATTGGAGCGATGGCCGCCGGCTCGGGCGATCGTTACGCTCAGGAAGGCGAAGCCGTTTCCAAAATGGTGGCTGAAGGCATCGAGGGTCGCGTGCCTTACAAAGGCTCGCTGGCAGACCTTGTGACCCAGCTTGTGGGCGGGCTGCACTCCGGCATGGGGTACTGTGGCTGCGCTTCTATCCCGGAATTGCAGGAGAAGGCGCAATTTGTGCGCATCACCTCCGCCGGCCTGCGCGAAAGCCACGTCCACGACGTGATCATCACCAAAGAGGCGCCCAATTATCGCCTTGAATAACGACGCCAAAACCCACCCGCTCCCTGCCTCTCAACGCGTCCTGCGGTGGATCGTTACCATTTGCTGGGCGGGGCTGATCTTTGGCCTCTCCACAAAGACCTACGGAGCGTCATTTACAGAAGTGATGCTCCATCGCCTGCTTGACCTGTTGCATATTCAGCTCTCCCCTGCCCATTTTGAGGCGCTTCACTTCATCGTCCGCAAGTCTGCGCATTTCACGGAATACGGCATCCTCAGCCTGCTACTTTTTGCCAGCGTCTCAGAGGCTCGGAATTTTGAATGGCAGCCGCGTTCAGCCATGTGGTCAATCATCACCGCAGGACTTTATTCCTTGACCGACGAGTTTCACCAGATATTTGTGCCCGGCCGCGGGCCCTCGATCAAAGATTGCGGGATTGACACAGCCGGCGCCGCGGTAGCGATGTTGTTAGTCTTCCTGGGAAACCGATTGAGGGGCGTAGAATCTGTGTGAAAAACGCTGTTGTAGCGGCGCTGTCTTTACCGTCGGTCTCGTCTTCAGTAGGTCCGGCGATGGTGGCGTCGCCGCTACAGTAAGACCTGCATTGGATATCAGCTGTGATTCAATTCCGCCAGGGGCCAAAATAGAACACGTAGAATCCGCCGAGAGCGGTGAGGATTGCACCCCACCAAATCGTGGGATGAAGTTCTGCGGCCATGACGGTGGCAGGAGGATGATGAATCTCAAGCAGGCCGGTGATGAGAATGATCACGCCATAGATCAGGAAGATGATCCCCACGAAAAACCAGACCGGAAGCATTCGGCCGCCTGGATGTTCCTCAATATCAATGGCAACCAGATGCGGAGGACCCCCGCCTTCACGTTGATTGCGCGTTTCAGGGTCCATAAGCTCAACTCCTTACCAGAAGATCCATTGCAGCAGCAGAAAGACTGCAAACGAAACGCCCGCCCAGAAGATGGGTCGCTTCAGGAGGGGGTAATGCCCTTCCGAAGGGATATCGGTGCAGCCATAAACCAGCCCCACCAGTTCCTGCTCCGGGCGAGGCTGAGTCAGGCTCGAGACGATGAGAGTGACCAGCACGCAAACCACCCACGACCACAAAGCCTGATATACGTTCTGAGCCATGACTTTGGCGTGCGGGGAGAGGGCGATAACGGCCACCGAGCGCGGGTCAAACCGCATCAGCAGGAACATCGTAATGGAGGCAAGGGTTCCGGCCAGCAACCCCCAGAAGGCGCCTTTACTGGTGATGCGCTTCCAGAGCATGCCGAGGATCACTGTTCCGAAGAGCGGGGCAATGAAAAAGCTGAAAAGCGCCTGGACATAATCCATGATGCTGGCGAAATGCATAGCTACGTAAGCTGCGCCGATCGAGACCAGGATGCCGACGATGCTGCTCCAGCGGCCCATGGCGACGTAGTGCGCGTCTGAGGCATGCTTGCGCATAAAAGGACGATAGAGATCGTAGGTCCAAACGGTAGCGAAGGCGCTGACGTTGCCCGCCATGCCGGCCATGAATCCAGCGATCAGCGCCGTAATGCCAAGACCCAGCAGCCCCGGGCCGCAATAGCGACCAAGCATCAAGGGCAGCACGGCGTTATAGGTGTATTCCCCGGCTTTCGCCACGCTTTGCGGCACCAGGTGGAAAGGTAGAACAGCGAGAGCCAGCAGCCCCGGTAGAATCACGATGAACGGCACCGCCATTTTGAAGAAGGACGCGATGACCGGCGCCATCTTCGCGGCGCGCAGGTCTTTGGCGGACATGACGCGCTGCACCACCAGAAAGTCCGTGGTCCAGTAACCCATCGAAGTCACCATGCCCAGGCCAAAGACAATGCCGGTCCAGTGAATCCCCATCGGGTTGGTGTTGAAATGACCCAGCCCTCGCCACAGGTGCGTGAAGTCCTGTCCCGGGAAATTGGCGTGAATGCGCGCAACCATCCCATGCCATCCGTGGCTTTCGATCAGCCCGATGATGGGAATCAACAAAGCCCCAAACCAGATGAGGAAGAACTGCACCACCTCGTTAAAGATGGCGGAGAACAGCCCACCCGCCGCCACGTAAACACCCACCACAATGGATGACACCCAGATGCTGAAGTGAATGTTCCAGCCGAGCAGCACCTTCATCACCACCGCCATGGCGAACATGTTCACGCCGGACATCAGGATGGTCATCACCGCGAAGCAGATGCCGCTCAGCCCGCTGGTTGCGTGGTCAAAACGCAGTTCGAGATACCCTGGCACGGAATGGGTTTTGCAGATGTAGTAAAACGGCATCATCACGATGCCGAGAAAAAGCATGGCGGGAATAGCGCCGATCCAGTACCAGTGCGCGGCCAGGATGCCGTATTCGTAGGCTGAACCGGCCCATCCCATGAGTTCGAGCGAGCCAAGATTCGCCGACATGAAGCTCAGGCCCGCCACCCAGGCGGTCATTTCACGGCCAGCCAGAAAGAAATCCTGGCCGCTCTTCGTGTAGCGCTTGAGATAAAAACCAATCCCGAGCACCATCAGGAAGTAGATGACAATGATGGCGAAATCCACGAGGTGGGGTGAAAGCGTGGCCGGCGCCGCAAGAAGCAGCCACGAGGCGGGAACAGTCAGGAAATGGGTTATCATATGATTTTCGGCTGTCGAGGCGCACAACTATTATCCATCGGCAGCAACACAGCGTCGCGGCAGCCTACTCGTTCTCCTGGCCATAAGTGGTATGATAGCGCTCATACCACTTCCGGATTTCCGCGGGCGCGAGCGGCTTGGGCTTTCCCAGCGCAAGCGCCAGATAACAGGTCTTCGCCACATCTTCAAGCATAACCGCAGCCTTTAAGGCCGCGCGGGGCGTCGGCCCCCACGCAAAAGCGCCATGGTTCCCCAGAAGAATCGCTGGAGCCTTGCCCATGTGCTTCAAGATGGTCTCGCCAATGTGGTCTCCCTGATTGTCCACGTACGACGCGCATGGGATTTCAGCGCCGAACTCGTCGGCGATGGCTGTAAGATAGACCGGAATCGAGCGGCCCAGCAAGGCAAAAGCCGTCGCGTAATTCGAGTGCGTGTGGATGACGCCGCCGATCTCAGGGCAATGCCGGTAAAGATATAAGTGATGCGGCAAGTCAACCGACGGCTTCCACCGGCCTCGCAGCTTACGTCCATCCAGATCGGTCTCAACCAAGTCTGAAGGACGAAGCTTATCATAATCCATGCCGCTTGGCTTGATGATGACCCGCCCTTTTTTGCGATCGATGCCACTGGCGTTTCCGCTGTGCATCGTGACGAGGCCGGCGCGAAAAATTTCCAGGTTGGCCGCCCACACCTCGCGTCGAAGCTGTTCAAGGGATGGCATCACTAATCAAGGAACTCACTAAGGTTTACAAATCATCGTGGCGCCGTTTTTTATAGCGCCAGCGTTCTCACCGGCGTTTTTCGGCGCTGGGGGGCAGCGCCTCGACAGTTTTCGTTGTCACTATAATTTGTAATTCTCAAAAGGGCACAGCCGTATCCGGACGGCGGCGGTTGGGAAACTTAGGGCAGTCGCCGTCCACCCCCATACGGCCCGTTTGCGCTCAATACGAATTAGGCTGAGTTGCCGTTCACTTCCCTCTGAATTTCTTTCAGCCGTTTCATCACATCATTAGCGCCACGGCCGAAGTAGTCATGCAACGTCTGATACTCCATGAAAAGCCGTGTATAGGTTTCATGATTTCGAGGCTGCGGGCGATAGCTTGTCTTCTGGAGGTGAGCCATTTTGGCTGCGGCTTCGAAGATGGAATCATATCCCCGGTCTGCGCGCCCGGCAGCCACGGCTGCGTGCATGGCTGAACCCAGCGCCGGGCAGGTCAAGGGCTGGCGAGCGATTTTGATCTCGCGACCTGTAACGTCCGCGTAAATCTGCATCAGCAGTTTATTCTTCTGCGGCAGGCCGCCGCAGGCAACCAGATCCTTGACGCGGATGCCTTTGGACTCGAATGCTTCGATAATCTGACGCGTCCCGAACGCCGTGGCCTCAATTAAAGCGCGATAAATTTCTTCCGGCCGGGTATTCAGTCGCAAACCCAAAATCATGCCGGTTAAGTCCGCGTCCACCAGAATGGAGCGGTTTCCATTCCACCAGTCAACCGCCAGGAGGCCGGACTGGCCGGGTCTCAGCTCCGCAGCGCGTCTTTCCAGGACTTCCGGCGCGGTTGATTTCAGTTTGCGCGCTTCTTTCTGGAGAGTCTCCGGCACTCCCTGCTCGAAGTACCACGCGAAGATATCGCCCACTGCCGATTGCCCCGCCTCGTAACCCCACAAGCCCGGAACAACTCCATCCTCCACGGTGCCGCACATGCCCTCCACCATGCGCTTGTCTTCGCCCAGAACGATGTGGCAGATCGACGTGCCCATGATCATCACCATCGACCCGGGCTTCGTGACGGTCACTGCGGGCACGGCCACGTGCGCGTCCACATTGCCAATTGAAACGGGGGTTCCCGGGCGCAGTCCTGTTTTCTTTGCCCATTGTGGCGTGAGGCCGCCGGCGCGGGAGCCCAGCGGATAGAAAACTTCTCCAACTTTCTCCTGAATGACGTTTTCAAACTGCGGGTGCAAGGCCCGGAAAAAATCGCGCGAGGGGAATCCCTGGCCTTTCACCCACATCGCTTTGTATGAAGCCGTGCAGGTGCTGCGCTTCTCCTCTCCTGTCAATTGCCACACAATCCAATCCGCGGCCTCGATAAATCGGCCGATGACAGCATAGGTTTGCGGAGACTCGTTCAGGATCTGCAACAGCTTGGAAAAAAACCACTCCGAGGAATATCGGCCTCCATAAATACGGACAAATTCCTCCCCGCGCTCGATGCCAATTTCTGTGATCCGATTGGCTTCCGGCTGCGCGGCATGATGCTTCCAGAGCTTTACCCAGGCGTGGGGATTCCTGTAAAACGCTTTCACAAAACACAGAGGCGTTCCGTCGGTCAGCACCGGCATAGGGGAAGAAGCTGTGAAATCGGTCCCCAGACCGATAACGCGTTCCGGTCTGACGCTAGCCGCTTTCATAGCCTTGGGAACGCCTTTCTCAACCACCAGGAGGTAATCGCGTGGATTCTGGAGCGCCCAGTCCGGCTCAAGCTTTGGCCCCCTAGGAATCTTTTCATCGATCACTCCGTCAGGGTAAGGAATGATGGCAGCCGCCACCTCCTCGCCGTCACGGACGCGCACCACAACAACGCGCCCGGACTCTGTGCCGAAATCAATGCCGATGGTAAACGTATCCTGGATCATAAGGAGCCTGCTTGAGGGCTCGCCTGCCGGTCAGAATGACAAGCGCTCAACCTAATGGAATCATATCGAGGTGTCAAGAGTTTTGCGAAAACGGTTTCGCAAACTTCGCATCGATTATAGCACTTGCTCAGCGGACACTCCTGCTGAGGGTTGCCAATGATTATGACTAAGGATGACTCGTGAGATCGTATGAAAAGACTAAAAGACGCGCTGTAGCGGCAATGTCTCGCACCCCCGATCGATTGAAAATTAAGACCGGCGATGAGAACACCACCGCTACAGGAGCGGTTTTCACACAGGCATTACACCAAGCGACTAATTGCGCGAGAAGCTTCGGTGCGGATCAATCACGAACTTCTTCGCAGCCCCTTTATCGAAGTCCTTATAACCCTGGGGACCTTCGTCGAGCGTAATGACCGTCACATTGACTGCTTTCGCGATTTCAATTTTGTCGTACAGGATCGCCATCATCAATTCACGGTTATACTTCATCACCGGGCACTGGCCGGTGGTGAAATAGTGCGACTTGGCCCATCCCAGGCCGAGGCGGATGCTCAGATTGCCGAACTTTGCCTTATCATCAGAAGCGCCCGGGTCCTCAGTCACGTAGAGTCCAGGGATGCCGAGGGCGCCGCCGGCGCGCGTGATCTCCATCAGCGAATTCAGGACTGCGGCTGGCACTTCTTTCTGAGCCTCCGACCCGTGGCCGCGCGCTTCGAAACCTACGCAATCGACGGCGCAATCGACTTCGGGCTGGCCCACGATGGCCTCGATCTGCTCCGCGATGGAAGCGCTTTTTGACACATCGACGGTTTCGCAGCCGAAACTCCGAGCCTGCGCCAGCCGTTCCGGGTTCAGGTCGCCTACAATCACACAAGCGGCTCCCAGCAGATGGCAGGCCGCCGCGCAGGCCAGCCCCACCGGTCCGGCGCCGGCCACGTACACAATCGATCCCGTTCCAACACCCGCCGTCACCGCGCCGTGGTAGCCTGTGGGCAGAATATCCGAAAGGCAGGTGAGGTCTCGGATTTTCTCCATAGCCTGCGCCTTGTTCGGGAATTTCAACAGATTGAAATCCGCGTAGGGCACCATCACGTATTCGGCCTGCCCGCCCACCCATCCGCCCATATCAACATAGCCGTAAGCGGCGCCCGCACGGGCGGGATTGACGTTCAAGCAGATGCCGGTCTTCCGTTCTTTGCAATTGCGGCATCGTCCGCAGGCAATATTAAACGGCACGGACACCAGGTCTCCCACCTTGATGAACTCCACATCGCGCCCCGCCTCAATGACTTCGCCGGTGATCTCGTGTCCGAGAACCAATCCGCGCGGCGCGGTCGTGCGGCCCCGGACCATGTGCTGGTCGCTGCCGCAAATGTTGGTGGACACGATCTTGAGAATCACTCCGTGGTCGCATTTACGATTTCCAAGCGCGAGTTTGGGAAAATCGATGGATTGCACCTCGACTTTTCCCGGCCCCATATAAACCAATCCACGATTGCTGGCCATAGACTGTTCCTCCTTAACAATAGAAATGGCGTCATGCTGCCTTCCTGAGCGCAGCGCGACAGGGCCGAGTGCGGCCCGGCATTGAATTTATTTCAAAAAGCTGCGGCGCCCGCTTCGGCCACTGCATGATCCTGCTCGCCTGAGCCGCCGCTAACGCCAATAGCGCCCACGACCTTGCCATCACGTTTCAGCGGGATGCCTCCCGCAAAAATCATGATTCGGCCGCCATTCGAGGCATGAATTCCAAAGAACTGTCCGCCTGACTGGCTATGCTTGGCCAAGTCTTTTGTGGCAATATCAAACGCCCTGGAAGTATATGCCTTGTTAATCGAAATATCGATGCTTCCAATCCAGGCTCCGTCCATACGGACGTGAGCCACCAGGTTCCCCCCGACATCGACCACGGCAACATTCATCGGTTGTCCTATTTCAGCAGCTTTCTTTTCAGCCGCCGCAATGACCCTGCGCGCATCGTTTAGAGTAACCATTAATTTCTGCTCCTTTTGAGTTCATTTTTTAACTCTGCCTCCTGAAAAACTCTGCTTTTCCTTGAGAAAGATCTGCTTGATAAATCTGGGAAAGCATACCCCCATCAACCTCCCGGCTCCCGGATGAAGAGAGGCATCGCGGGAACATTGTCGTACTTCCGATCGCGCTTCGTCCAGGTTGCCTATTTATGGAATGGAATGGCAAAGAGAAGAATCGTGAGACACAGATCAAGCAGTGCCGGGCCTGTCGCACGCTTCCGGGTCAACCCGACGCATTCCCAGCAGCTTCCTTCGTGTAGCGCCGGCATTCTACCGGCAGTCATTTGGGAACTCTGCCTGCGCCACGGCGTAGGAACACACCACCCCGCGCCCGCCGCGGAGACGCCGGCGCTAACCTGAAAGCAAACTTCCTGTTTCGTCGCGTATAACAGTCTAAATATCGTAGTACAGCGCGAACTCGTAAGGATGGGGCCGTTGTCCTACTGCCTGGACCTCGTTCTTCATCTTGTAGTCAATCCAGGTCTCGACCAACTCCTCAGTAAAGACATCACCCTTCATCAGGAAGTCGTGGTCTCTTTCAAGAGCGCGCAACGCTTCCTCAAGCGATCCGGGAAGCGACGGCACTTTGGCGAGATCCTCGGGACCGAGATCGTAAATATCTTTATCGAGCGGTTCCCCGGGGTCGATCTTGTTCTCAATCCCGTCGAGTCCAGCCATGAGCATTGCCGCAAAGGCAAGATAGGGATTGCTCGAAGGATCGGGCGGACGGAACTCCAGACGCTTGGACTTGGGGCTTGCCGAATACATCGGAATGCGGATCGCCGCGCTGCGGTTGCGGCGTGAATAAGCCAGATTCACCGGCGCTTCGAATCCCGGCACTAACCGCTTATAGGAATTCGTCGTCGGCGCTGCAAAAGCCACCACGGCGGGCGCATGCTTCAACAGCCCTCCGGCGTACCACAAGGCGTTCTGGCTGAGACCTGCATATTTATCGCCGGCAAAGAGCGGCTTGCCATCCTTCCAGATGCTCTGATGCGTATGCATCCCGGAGCCGTTATCCTGAAATACCGGCTTGGGCATAAACGTGACAGTTTTGCCGTATTGATAAGCCACGTTGCGGATGATGTACTTGTAAATCATCATCCAATCCGCCGCTGTAACCAGCGGGTTGAATTTCTGGTCGATCTCGCATTGCCCGCCAGTAGCCACTTCGTGGTGATGACATTCAATATCGAGTCCAGCTTTTTCCATGCTGAGGACCATTTCGCTGCGCAGGTTCTGGTAATGATCCGTGGGTGGAACCGGAAAGTAACCTTCCTTGTAGCGCGGGCGATAGCCGAGGTTGTCCTTTTCGCGACCGGAATTCCAGCGGCCTTCCTCCGCATCGATAAAGTAATAACCGTGCTGCTGAGCCTGATCGAACCGGATGTTATCGAAGATAAAGAACTCAGCCTCGGCGCCGAAATAGGCCGTATCGCCAATGCCGGTATAGGCGAGGTAAGCCTGGGCTTTCTTCGCCACGTGGCGTGGATCCTTCTCATAGTGCTGCTTCGTGATGGGATCAACAATGTCGCCGATCATGACCAGCGTCGGAGTATCGGTAAAGGGATCGAGCATGAACCAGCTTGGATCGGGGACCAGGAGCATATCGCTTTCGTGGATTGCTGCCCAGCCGCGGATGCTGGAGCCGTCCATGCCAAACCCATCCTCAAAGGATTTCTCTTCGAGCTGGTGAATCGGGAAAGAAACGTGGTGCCAAATGCCAGGTAAGTCAGTGAATCGGATATCTACAACCTTCACATTATTCTGGGCGGCAAACTCTAAGACATCCTTCGCGCTCATGAAACCTCCAATAGAAATTTTTGACCCGGCCTCGCGTTCCGACTCCTTGACGACAACGGGAACTGTCATCCTGAGCGTGGCGAAAAATCCTGCCCCCTTAAGATGCTTCGCGACGCCCAGTATGACATGGGGTGAATGCGCTATACCACGATGGTCGGATGACGCGATGCCGATTCCAGCCCATTGCGGCCTGAGAGCCTGAGGGCATCCCTGCTATCTTGTCTTGGCCCATGCTGTTTAGTCAAGGGTTTGCTTGCGCCTCGGCGCGAAAAGCCGTCGCTCGTCAACCCCGGCCCTCGTAGTCACCGTTCGGAGGAAATAACGCTTGCTGTGCCGCAACTGGATTAAAGAATCGCAGCGATATCATGATTTTTCTATAGGAGAATTTACATTTCTCAAAAGAAATATGTTGACAAACCGCAGAGGCCGCGTTTATCTATTCCGCTGGCGTCACAAACCTTCCTTTTGGCGCGCCGCGAGACAGACATCTCAGCGCGAACGAGTGCAGTCGGCGACTGGCAAAAGCCGGGGCTCCGCGCGGTCTTATGATGAACGGACTTGACGGATGCAACGAAGAAGATTCCTGCAGATTTTGAGCTTCTTGAGTTCTGCCTACGCCTCGGCCAAAGGCCGTTTGATTTTAGCTCGGGATAAGGCTGCGCTTTCTCGAAAACTTGCCTATGAACAGGTTCGGGAAAACTTAAGCGGAACGCGAATCTATATCGTCCCCTATGCGCACAGCGACTGGGCATGGGTCCACACCCGCCAATGGCAGGCTGACCGCGACAACCTGATTTTCAACGAAGTGCTCGATATTCTTCGTCACCATCCGGAATACCGATGGTTTCTAGACACCCAAAACGAGGAATTGTAAACCTTTATCCATCGCAGCCCGGAGCGAGGCGCAGAACCCCTTATCTTTTAATCAGAATAGACTACGCCAAGTCTTTTGTATTTGGAGAGTCGAGCGAATGCGGGGATTCTTTGTCGCCTTCGGCTCCTCCGAATGACAGGTCGGATGGGTTCTTCAGAAACGCTTGGTCTTCCTTCGATGATAAGAAGAGTTTGGTCCATCCCCGGCCTGGCTCCGATAAAGGAATGCAGCAGTTAGCGTTTGCTGGAGCGTGAGCGCAGTGTGACCCTCAAAGGGAATGGAACTGCGAAGACCCGTAAGCGAATCCTGGACGAGGGTTGACAGCGGCGGGCGTGTCTGGGATACTACGCGCAATTCGTCGAACACTTGGGGAGAGTTGCGCCAATGAAGACCCGCGAAGCTGATGAAACTCAGCTTTCCGGCGCCCGCGTCCCCTCTGTAGACCGGGCGCTGAATCTCTTGGACCTTCTGGCTTCGAATCGTTGCGGCATGAATCTTACCGCCATCAGCCGAAGGCTCAACATTCCCAAAAGCAGCGCCTATTATCTGCTGACAACGCTTGCGAAACGGAATTTCGTGCGCCGCAGCCCTGACGGGCGCTTATACTCGCTGGCGATTGAGGTTTCGCCATTCATGGATGTGACGAGCCAGGAATCAAGCCTGAAGTCCCTTTGTTCTCCCTTTATCCGATCTCTTTCAAAGTCGCTGCGCATGACGGCGCAGACGGGGATTCGCGAGGGTTGCGAGGCGCGCATTATCGACCGGTCTGAAATGCCCGGGTTGACGCTTGACTCCTGGGTTGGACGGCATTTTGATTTGCATTGTACAGCCATCGGGAAGGCGCTGATCGCCTTCCTTCCCGATGTGGAGGTGGAGAATTTATTCAGAAGGCGGGGTCTGCCGAAACATAACGAAAATACCATTTGCTCCCTGGAGCTTCTCAAGGCCCAGTTGGCGGACGTTCGCAGCCGGGGATTTTCGACTGACGATGAGGAGCACGAACTGGGAGTTCGCTGCGTGGCTTCGCCGGTGTTCAATCATGTGGAAGCTGTTGTCGGCGCCATCTGCATTTTTTCGCCCAGCAGCAGGCTCTCGCGGTCGGACATGCCGAACATTGGCGTGGAAGTGGCAAAAGTCGCAAAAGAAATTTCGAGAATTCTTAACAATTCGCCTTCTCCAGAGATCATCCCTAAGCTGCCCTTTCTCGAACACGTCTCATAGGCCAGCGATCAAGGCCAGCAGGCGCTAGCCGACGCCCTTTTAAAGTCTGCCGAATGTGCGCAGCCTGTTGTGGCTCCTGGCAGCTTGCTGAAAATCTCTCGAAGCTTGTCATTTTTGAGGAGCGAAGCGGTCCTGAGCGAAGCGAGGAAGAATCTTTGTAATTGTTTGGGTCTGCAAACACGGAGATGTTTCATGGAGTTTTGCGGTGAGACGAAATACAGAGCTTCGCTCCCTTTGGGCTCAGTCTGCCATGTCGTTTTACGACACCCCGAAGAATGAAAATTACGCCGAGGCTGGCGGGTGTCTGGGTTGCGTGCCGAAATATCGGCGTATTTTTCAGGGCAGAATGACAGAGGGGAAGCATTTAGAACCGTTCTCCAGCGGCCTGTTAGACAAAATCCGCAGAGTTTTTATACCCTCGTAAAATCCCCTCTTTATTGGACGAATGAGAATTTGTTCACCTAATTGAATTTCCTTGACAGCGCCCGGATAGAATCACTACAGATACTACTGATTGGGTTATCCCGTTACAGACTCTTTTCAGGTTGAGGGAACGGCTGGGATTGTTTCTTAGGTGCGGGGCAAAGCGCAGGGTATCTCCGGGCGCATCGCCGTCATTCAAGAGCGCGCGATCAGCTCAATCTGAAAAAAGTGGAACCCCAACAAGTCCAGGATGGAGGGAAGCATGAAGCTTAAGTTTAGCGCTTTGTTCATTGCCAGCCTTCTCGTCGCCGGGCAGGGTATGGCGCAGATTTATCAGGGCCGGGTCGAAGGCCTGGTCACAGACCCGAGCGGCGCAGTCATCCCCGGAGCAACGGTCACTTTGATCAATGTGGGCACGGGCCTGCGGCAGGTTCGCCAGAGCGGCCCAAACGGCGTGTATCTCTTCGATCTTCTGAATCCGGGTAACTACACCATTACGGTTGAAATGAGCGGGTTCGCCAAGTTCGTTCAGGAAAACATTCGAGTCCAGTCGTCTTCCGACATTACGGTGAACGTTTCGATGCGGCCCGGCGCCGTTCAGCAAACCGTCACGGTGACAGCGGCCCCTTCCGGGCTGCAACTGAACACCAGCAACCAAAACATCAACATCAACACCACTCTGGCTCAGGATACGCCACGCTACGACCGCAATCCCTTCAAGCTCACTCTGCTTGCTCCCGAGGCTGTCAACACGCGGGGCGAAATGCTGCCGTTTCTTTCCTGGTCCGCCAACAGCGTCGATCTTGGCGGCGACACCAACTTGAAGAACAATCTTCTGGTCGATGGGAGTCCCGTGGGGCTCGGCCACAAATTCAGCTATCCGCCAAATATGGACGACGTGCAGGAGACGACCATCTCGCAGAACGGCGTGGACGCCGAGTACGGCCACAGCGCCGGCGGCGTGATCAACATCACCACCAAGTCCGGAACCAACCAATGGCACGGCGACGTTATGTACCTAGGGCGATACCCCTGGGCGAACGCGATATATGACCGGACCAGAGGCGCCACCATTTCGACGCGTCAGAACATGTTTGGAGGGACGCTCGGAAACCCCATTATCAAGGACAAGCTTTTTAACTTCGCGTCGGTTGAAATCTGGAAAGTGGGAAACCCCACCAATTTTGTGACCACGGTCCCGACCGCGGCTCAGGCTGCGGGCGACTTCTCACAGACCTACAATATCGATGGGAGTGTCGCCACCATCTACAATCCCTGGTCCACGGTTTACAATCCGAGCACAAATACGTACACACGCGCGCCTTTCCCCGGCAATATCATTCCCGCGAGCATGATGGACCCCGTGACCTCGGCGATCGCAAAAAACTTCTGGGCGCCGAATGGCCCGGGGATCAACATCACCGGCGTGGACAACTTTGAGAAGGCTTATATCGATTCGTGGACCTATTACAACTATTCCGACCGGGTGGACTACAACGTGAGTTCAAAGTGGAAGGTCTTTGGTCGGGTGAGCGGCTACCACACCACGGACATCTCTTCGAACATTACTCCAAACAAATCCATCCTATACGTGCCCACAGGGACTTACCGCACGGCCAATCAATTCATGGGCGACGCAGTCTGGACCGTCAATCCGACAACGATCTTCGACTTTCGCGCCGACTACGACAAGGTGGTGGATGCCTACACGTCAACTCCCATGCCATCGCCTGGCTGGGCTTCGATCTGGCCCAACAATCCGTGGTATCAGCCTGACTTGCAGGCGTCCCAGGGATTCCCCGTCTACTACCCCAATTTGAATATTGGGGGCAATACGTTCGGCGGCAGAGGGTTCTACTGGAACCAGGCGCCCCAGGGCGAGGCTCTGAGCGCCGACTATTCGCACCAGATGGGATCGCACTACATCAAGGCGGGACTCGAGTGGCGCCATGCCGGCGGTCCGGTCTACGTATCGAATACGTCGCAGTTTTTCTTCAATACGACTCTCACCGCCAATACTTTCCAAAACCCGGATACCCTGCACACCGGGAACCCATTCGCAACCTTCCTTCTGGGCGCTCTCGATGGCAGTTCGGAAATGATCTCCGGGCCCGTTCCTGACCCCAACGATCAGTACTACGGCATGTATATTCAGGATGATTGGCGGGTCAATCGCAGGCTTACGGTGAATCTGGGCTTGCGGAACGAATATGAAACGGCGTGGTCTGACCCGAATCACGAGCTCTCCCGCGGACTTGACTTGAACGCCTCCGTTCCGGAGATGGTTGCAAATCCGCCGCAGATGCCGGCGCAGGCTCTGCAGATCGTAGGCAGTAATTTTTATAGCGGAGTCACTAAGGGATTGTGGCAATGGACTTCCAGTAGTCAGCCGGGGATGTGGAACGCGCCGGCTTTGGCCTTGTCGCCACGCGCCGGCTTCGCATTCCAGATCAGCTCCAAGGATGTTCTCCGCTTCGGCTATGCCCGCTACGTGATTCCGACGGAATTCAATTTCACCGCCGCTCCATTTTCCGGCTTTGAGGATGTGAATTTCCTGGAGCCGCCGTTCTTTGGCATGACTGGCTATCAATACACGCTCGGTCTCAACCAGGGAGTGCCTCAGGAGACATTTGCGGATCCCTATCCCTCCAGCAGCAATCCCCTGGTTCCAATCCTGGGCAAGGCCTTTGGAACAAACGTCGGGCGTGGAGGCGAAAAGCTGCTCTGGTATCCCCTCAACTTTACAAAAGCCTATAACGACCGGATTGATGTGAACTTCCAGCGCCAGCTTCCGGGCGGGATCGTCGCATCGGTGACTTATTTCCTGAATCTGGGACACCAGCACTACACCAAAGAGTTGAATGCGATTAACCCGGCGCTGCAACAGCAATACCAGAACGCACTGAACACTTTCGTGACCAATCCTTTCTATCATTACCTGAACCCGACTCTGATACCCGGTCCGTTGTACAACGAGCCGACGGTCCCGCTCGCATCGTTGCTGGTCCCGTATCCGCAGTATGGCCCCTTGTTTACCATTGGCGACTGCTGCAACCTGGAGCATTACAATCAACTGCAATTGCAGGTCAGCAAGCCATTCGCCCATGGCCTCACTTTCCTCTTCGGCTACGTTTATATCCGCGAGGCGACTCAGATTAACAACTTCAACGATCTCACGTACTACAATAATCAGTTCCAGTGGCAGGATAGCAACCAACCACGTCATCGCATGAATATCGCCAGCACCTACGTGCTTCCTTTCGGGCAAGGGCAGCGCTTTTTGCATTCCGCCTCGCCGGCCGTCAATGCCCTGGTGGCAGGCTGGAGGATTACGCCGGTGTTACAGTACATCTCAGGTGATTTCCCGCAATTTGGAAACATGATTGTCACCGGCAATCCCTGCATCTCGAACCCCACCCCCGGGCACTGGTTCAACACCTCTGTTTTCCAACCCATCCCTGCAAACACTTATGTCCTTCGTACCAACCCTCTGCAATACAGTTGTCTGACTGGGCCGAGCTTCTGGGATCTGGACGCCAGCCTGGAGAAGAACTTCCACCTGTTTGAAAGGGTCAACGCGCAACTGAAGATGACGGCCTATAATGCCACCAACCGCCTGAATCGCGGCGATCCGGATACGAACGTCTACGATTCGACGTTTGGCCAGGCGCTCTTCCAGGGCTCTCCGGGCGGCACCTTCGGAGCGCAAGGCGCGACCGAATACACCAGTGGACGCCAGATTGAGCTAGGCTTTAAGGTTACCTGGTGATCCCTCTGGACAGACGCAGTTTCCTGGGTTTGCTGGCGCTGCCCGCCGTGGCCGGGTACGGCCAGACGGCGGCGCCCGGAAACCAGGGGATGGTTTCCAGAGGCGCGCCCCCATCTCCACGTCCCAAACCTTCCGGACTCCCCTTCCATGCCCGCTTCACCGATATGGCCCAAAGCGCGGGATTGAGTCAGGAGGTGATCAGCGGCTGGCCGGACCATGTGGATTACATCGTTGCGGCGATGAGCGCGGGAGCGGCCTTTTTCGATTACGATAACGACGGATGGCTTGACGTCCTGGTTCTTTCAGGTTCTCGATTTGGAGGCCCCCCGCCCACAGCATCAAACCGGCTCTACCGGAATAATCGTAACGGAACTTTCTCTGACGTGACCGAAAAGGCAGGATTGTTCCGAACCGGTTTCGCCTACGGCGTGACGGTGGGCGACTACAACAACGACGGCCTTGAAGACCTCTTCATTACTTATTGGGGACAAAACGCGCTCTATCGGAATAATGGCGATGGCACGTTTACGGATGTGACGAAGGAAGCGGGATTGACGAATGCTGAGCCGCGCTTCGGGTCGGGCTGCGCGTTCCTCGATTACGACCGTGACGGGCATCTCGATCTTTTTGTGGCAAACTACGTCGGCTTCGACAGAGAGAGCATTCCCCGGCCCGGCCAGGCTGGAGCGTGCACGTATGCAGGCGTCCCTGTTTTTTGCGGACCGCGAGGCCTGCCTTACGGGCATCACTCCCTCTACCACAATAATGGCGATGGCACGTTCACCGATGTGACCGCCGCTTCAGGCATCAGCAAGCCCGCGGGAGGCTACGGGCTGACGGTTGTCTCCGCCGACTTTGACAATGACGGCTGGCCCGATATTTACGTGGCTTGCGATTCCACGCCAAGCCTTCTGTTCCTTAACAATCATGACGGCACGTTCACCGAGCAGGGACTCGAGCGCGGCGTAGCCCTGAGCGAAGACGGCATGGAGCAGGCGGGCATGGGCGTGGGCGTCGGCGACTTGGATCTGGACGGGAACCTCGATATCATCAAAACACACTTTTCCGCGGATACGCCGGGAGTGTACTTGAACGATGGCAGCGGCAACTTCTGGGATGTGACGCGCCGTTCAGGACTGGCGGTGGAAACGCGTTATATCGGCTGGGGTGTGGGCGTCGCTGATCTCGATAACGACGGCAACCCGGACATTTTCGAGGTTACCGGCGGCATCTATCCGGAGTTGCGAAACACTTACAAAACGCCGCGCCTTATTTTTCGCAATCTCGGGAAAGGGCGTTTCGAGGAGTTGCTGGGCATGGGCGGGCCGGGAGTGGATGCTGTGCACTCAAGCCGAGGCTGCGCCTTTGGCGATTTCGATAACGATGGTGACGTGGATATTCTGATTGTGAACCACAATGAGCCGCCCTCTCTGCTGCGAAACGACGTGACAGGCAGCCCTCATTGGATCAAAATCAAATTGCTTGGCGTCAAGTCGAATCGCAGCGCTATCGGCGCGCGTGTAACGGTCCGCTACGGCGGCAAGGTTCAGGCGCAGGAAGTGCTAAGCCAGTCATCATACTTGTCGGTAAATGACTCCCGGCTGCATTTTGGTCTGGGTTCAAGCACAACCGCAGAGATTGAAGTTCGATGGCCAAAGGGAGAAATCGAAAAATTCGCTTCAGTTCCGGCCAACCGGTTAATCCACATCACGGAAGGATCGGGAATCACCCACATTCAGAAATGGGGATCTTCGTAACGATGCCCGGCTTGCAACACAATACATTTTCCTTTTCGCTGGCAGCAAAGTTTGGCAAGCTCGGTGAGTGGAAAATGACACTTGCCGCAACAGTAGGGGTCTTGACGCTTGTGGCTTGCTCCGCTCTGGCGCAGGCGCAACGTTCACCTGTGGACGCCGCCTGGGACCTGCTCGCCAGGGGACAGCGTTCCGAAGCTGCCGAGCTTCTTTACAAAGTCATTCAAGCCCATCCGACCAACGCCGACGCCCGGCTGTTGCTGGGAAGCATCCTGATGGAGGAAGGGCAACGTTCGCCATCGATTGCGCAACTGAGCGAAGCGGTGCGATTGAAACCTGACTCGCCCGAAGCGCAGAACGCGCTGGGCGAGGCTTACAAAACCTTTGGCAATCCCCAAGCCGCTCGCGGATGCTTTGAGAAGGCGATTTCTCTGAATCCTGATTTTGTCGCCGCGCAAGTAAATCTTGGCTTCGTTCTGATCGAGTCAGGCGAGTTTTCCGACGCGGCCCCACACCTCGAGCGCGCCATCCGGCTGATGGGCCAAAGCCCTGATGCAGCCTATCCTCATTATCTGCTTGCCAAGGTATTCACGGCTCAGGGGCGAGTCCAGCGCGCTGCGGCTGAGTTGCAACAGGCCGTCTCTTTGCAGCCTGATTTTGCGGAAGCCTGGTCTGACCTGGGAGAGGCGCGAGTGACTCTGTTGGACGATGCGGGCGCGCTCGCAGCCTTTGAAAAGGCCGTGCGTTTTGCGCCCAACGACCCGGTGGCACAGACTCGGCTTGGAATGGAACTGCTGAATCAGAAGAAGGCAGCGGAGGCCATACCGCATCTGGAAGAGGCTGTCCGCCTGAATCCGCACAGCCAATCCGGCCTTTACGGCCTCGAAAGAGCGCTGCGCGAGGACGATCAAATAGTACAATCCGAAGCCGTAAAGGAGAAGTTGGCCGAAGTTTTACACGAGCGCGACCGCGCGGCTCAAAACTCGTTCGCCGCGATTCAACTCAACGATCAAGGCGCGGCGCTGGAGAGAGAAGGGAAACTGCGCGAAGCCCTGGAGAAGTATGAGGAAGCGCTGAAACTCGATCCTGAACGCGTGGGGATTCGCGTGAATGTCGCCGCCGCGCTTCTCCGACTGGGAAGATGGGATCAGGGCGTGGCCGAGTTGCGTGAAGCCTTGCGCAACGATCCCAATAACCTTGCGGTCAAGAAAGCCTTGGAGGACGCCCTGGCGCATCCGGCGCGGTGATGTTGCTGGTATACCAGGTTGCTGAAAGAACTGACTGAGTGTCTCATGCTGAGCCCCTCACCGATCATTCTGAGCGATAGCGAAGAATCTCGGTATTTGGAGAGTCAAGCAAAGACGGGGATCCTTCCTTCGTTTCACTCAGGACCGTCTTCGGCTCCTCAGGATGACGGCCTTAGACTTTCGTTAACCCAACGCAAAAGGAGGTAGCTGATGAGCGATAAGAATTCGGATGCACTGCAACTAGTCCGCCGGAAATTTCTGAAAGACACAGCCGCAGTTCTGGGCGGGGCTGCGCTGGCGGAGGCGTGGGCGGGGGCATCTTCGGAAGCGCGCGGGGAGGTTAGCGAACAGGCGGCGCGCGCGGTGCGCGGATTGCCCTCACCCATCATCAAGGACATCGAGGTGATCACCACGCAGCCTTACGGTGTGCGTTTGGTGGTGGTCAAGGTGATCACGGATCAGGACGGCCTTTACG
>CADDZJ010000077.1 GCA_902812415.1 Acidobacteriota bacterium | reverse complement strand
AAAGCGCGGATGGAGACAGATGAGACATTTGAGACATTTTTTGCGCGTAGCGCGGACCACCGTTATGGAATCACCAAGGCGGCGGTCTAGGTACGGATTCGCGATGCGCATCAGAAAAGGTTTTCTTATAGCAGGCATAAAGGCAATTGATTGGCCTACCCTCGCAGGTGCCCGCTATAATCCCTTAGAAATCTATATCTTAAGTGACTTTTGAACCATCGGAGAGCATGATGCGGAAACTTCTTGTCCGGTTTGGGACGGTATGCTTTATCCTGCTGATTTTCGCCATTGGAGGCGGATGTGCTCAAAGCCCAGGGATGCCGCCAGCCCCGGCAGCGGCGAACACGACATCAGCGCCCTCAAATGTTGATGCCAGGATTCAAGCCTTGGAGCAACAAGTCGCGCAGGCGCAGAGCGCCGGTGATAATTCCTGGGTTCTGGTCAGTTCGGCGCTTGTCCTTTTGATGACAGGCCCTGGCCTCGCATTGTTCTATGGGGGGCTTGTCCGGAAGAAAAACGTGCTGGCAACCATGATGCAGAGTTTCATGCTCATGGCTGTGATCACCGTGCTCTGGGCTCTTTTTGGTTACAGCCTGTGCTTTCATGAAGGCAATCGGATTATAGGAGGGCTGAGATACCACTTCCTGCACCATGTCGGCGGCGAGCCGAATGCCAACTACGCCCCCACGATCCCTCAACAAAGTTACATGCTGTTTCAACTGATGTTTGCCATCATCACTCCCGCCCTCATCACCGGAGCCTTCGCAGAACGCATGAAGTTCAGCGCCTTGTGCATCTTCATGATCCTATGGTCGATTTTCGTTTACGACCCCATGGCGCACATGGTGTGGGGGGTAGGCGGGTTGCTGAATGCCACATCGGGAATCATTCCCACGCTCGACTTCGCTGGCGGGACGGTGGTGCATATCACGTCCGGCGTCTCGGCCCTGGTCTGCGCGCTTTATCTGGGCAAACGCGTGGGCTTTCCTCATGAGCCGATGCCGCCCCATAGCGTGGTGCTCAGCTTTATTGGAGCCTGCCTTCTCTGGGTCGGCTGGTTCGGCTTCAATGCCGGAAGCGCGCTCGCCGCAGGCAGCCTGGCAAGCAGCGCCTTCGTGGCCACGCAGTTGGGCGCCGCAGCCGCGGCGCTCGGCTGGGTTGCCGCCGAATGGGTGCGCAATAAACGACCCAGCGTCCTGGGCGCCATCTCCGGGGCCGTGGCCGGACTTGTCGCCATCACGCCCGCCTCGGGTTTTGTCGGCCCCATGCCTGCGCTGGCCATCGGAGTGGTTGCGGGCGTGGTGTGCTATCTCATGGTTTCTTCCGTCAAGCGCAAATTCGGATATGATGATTCCCTGGATGCCTTTGGAGTGCATGGAATCGGCGGAACGGTGGGGGCGCTGCTGACCGGAGTTTTTGCCGCGAGCGTCATCAACCCGGTCTTCAAGGATTCCAGCGGCCGCGTTCTTCCATCAGGACTGATCGACGGCCATCCCGGCCAGATTGTTAACCAGCTTATTGCTGTCGTCATTGCGTGGGCGCTGGCCGCAATCGTCACTTTCATTCTACTTAAGATTGTGGATCTCATTGTCGGCGTTCGTGTCGATGTAGAGCAGGAGATTCAAGGGCTTGACCTCACGCAACACGGCGAGGAGGCGTACAATCTGGAAGTGTAGTGATTCCATGATCAGGCGCTCTAGCGCCGGGTCTGTGGCTGGTGGCCTTTCGCGGCTCACCGGCCGCGCGACGAAAAACGCGGGCCCTTACGTTCCGATCCCCCGAGGGAGGCTTGAAAAAATGAAAAAGGTCGAAGCGATCATTCAGACATCCAAGCTGAATCCTGTGAAAGAGGCCCTTCAGGAAATAGGAGTGGATGGCATGACCATCTCGGAAGTGCGAGGTCATGGCCGCCAGAAAGGTCATACCGAAGTCTATCGCGGCAATGAATACACAGTGGACTTTCTTCCGAAAATAAAGATCGAGATTATCCTGCCCGATGAGCGGGTAGACCCCACGGTCGAGGCCATCCTCAAGGCGGCCAAGACAGGGAAGATAGGTGACGGCAAGATCTTTATTTATCCGATCGCAGAGGCCATTCGGATTCGCAACGAAGAGCGCGGAGATTCGGCCCTGTAAATTCAACTGGAAGGCCTTGTATTCCGGCCTCCCAAACCGCAAGCTGAAAGCTTTGCAAGCCGTGCCAGACCATGGAAGCGCCACATTCACGTCGTTGTCCCCCTTCGCCGACCTCTACGCATCGGAATCCTTGGTTATCAAAACTTCTTTTGAAGAGGCCGGGGATGGCCTTGCCTGCCTTCGCTCGCGCACTGAACTGGTCGATAAACTGACCGTCGAGCTCTACAGGAGCCTGCTTTCTTCTGACCTGAAGGGCCCACCCAACTTTTGTCTTGCCGCGGTAGGAGGCTATGGTCGCCGCGAACTCTTTCCCTGCTCAGACATCGATCTACTCTTTTTAGCCCGAGACCCACAGGGCTTGAAACTGCGCCGTGACTCGACCGCCGCCATCACTCGAAGTCTGTGGGATCTCCGCATGCGGGTGGGGCACAGCGCGAGAACCCTTGCCGATTGCGGCCAGCTTCATCCCGACAACCTCGAATTCAACATCTCCCTGCTCGACGCTCGTTACCTGGCCGGCGACGAACAGCTCTTTGAGAAGTTGCGCTCGCAAATCATCCCTCATCTCGTTCGCCGCGATCAGCAAGACCTGATTCGCAATCTCATCGACCTCACCCAGCAACGGCACGCCAAACACGGCAAGACGATTTTTCATCTCGAACCCAATATGAAGGAAGCGCCCGGAGGTCTCCGCGATTTTCAAGTGGCGCGATGGCTATCCGTGATCCACGAAATGGCCGAGCGCGGCGCCTGGTCAGCGCCAGAAAGTCTCTGGACAGACGAACTCCAGCGCGCCGTTCAGTCATCCGTCCGCTTTCTCTCCGCGGTTCGATGCCTTCTGCATTTCTCTCACGGACGCGATGACAATCAATTGACGTATGAGCTTCAGGAAGAAGCTGCCGCGCGAGGGCTGGGTATCGATCACGGAAAAGCGATGGATGCGGCGGAATGGATGCGCCAGTATTATCTTCATGTCCGATCCATTTATCGGCTCGTTAACGGGCAGATCGAAGAGACCACACCTTCCCGCTCCTCTTTGTATAAAGCTTTCCAGGATTGGAGATCCCGGCTTTCCAACGCCGATTTCTCAGTGATCCGAGGAAAAATCTTCCCGCGTTCGCCCGCCCCGTCCAACCTCACGACGGTTCTCAACCTGTTTGAAATGATCTCTCGCCACTCCCTGGAATTGAGCCGGGAGGCGGAACGCTGGGTGGAGGAAACCTCGCGCGCCTTGCAGCTTGAGGGCTATCGTCCTGCGGAAATCTGGCCTGCTTTTCATCGAATCCTCAGCCTGCCGCACGCGGCCAGCGCCTTGCGGCAAATGCATCGACTGGGATTCCTGACCGTCCTGTATCCTGAGTTCCGGGCCATTGACGCCCTGGTGATCCGCGACTTTTTCCATCGCTACACGGTCGACGAGCATTCCTTCACGGCCATTCAGAATGTTTGGGAGCTTCGCGCGGCGGAAAAAGGCGCTGCCGCTTCTTCGCCAGAAACGCCGGACCCCTGGAAGGAAAAATTTGCGGAGTTATTTCGAGAGATTGAGCGGCCGGACCTGCTGTGCTTCGCCTTGCTCCTGCACGACGTGGGAAAGGGCATGGATGTCGCCGAACATATCGAAGGAAGCCTTCAGGCAGCCCAGGCCGTTTGTGGGCGGCTGAACCTTGCCCCCGAAGAGTCCGGGATGGTTCTGTTTCTGATTGCAAGTCACTTAGAAATGTCTTCGACGATGACGCGGCGTGACATCTTTGATCCGGATGTCGTTCGAGCCTTCGTTGAAAAAATCGGGACTCCCGAGCGGCTGAAAATGCTCTGTCTCTTTACTTATGCGGATATTACGGCCGTGAATCCCGAAGCGCTGACGCCCTGGAAGGCGGAGATGCTCTGGCAGCTTTACGCGATGGCTTCGAACGCTCTTGCGCACAGTGTTGATCAGAACCGGCTCCAGATCTCCCGCCCATTGACTTCTCAAGCTGATCTCATCATTCCGCTCGTGGAGCCTGAAGCGAGCGCTTCGGAACTCGAGTCGTTTTTGAACGGATTTCCAAAACGTTATCTGGCGGCTTATGCCCCGGAAGAGATTGCCCGGCACTTCCAGTGGGCGCGCCAGTTATCGCAAATGCCGGTTCAGGTCCGCATCTCTCGCAAGGGGCATTCAAGCGAACTGGTTGTGCTCACGCGTGATCGACCCTTTCTGTTCGCATCGATTACCGGAGCGCTTGCAGGCTGGGGAATGAATATTCTGAAGGCGGAAGCGTTTGCCAATAGTTCCGGAGTGGTTGTCGATGTTTTTCGCTTCCACGACCTCTTTCGCACCCTGGAGCTTAACCCGTCTGAGGCCGCTCGACTGGAAAGCGATCTTGCAGCGGTTTTGACGGGAAAGGTGAGCGTCTCAACGCTGATGGCTCGGCGCAAGACCGCTCCGGAACTCTTGCAGGGCAAGATCAAAACCGCAACTCGAATCGATTTCGATGACGCCAGTTCTTCCCGATGTTCGCTGATGGAAATCATCGCTCAGGACCGCCCGGGGCTGCTCTACCAGATCAGCTCGGCTCTGGCGGAATTCGGCTGCAACATCGAGGTGGCGCTCATCGATACGGAAGCGCAAAGGGCCATTGATGTGTTCTATCTCACTTCACAGGGATTGAAGCTGAATCCTCAGCAGCAGGAAGTTCTGCGCTCCACTTTGCTTGAAAGGCTTGCAGCATTTTGAGGAATTTGGAGTCTGGCATCCTGTCAACCCACGTGCTTTTCGGCGTACATGCGGCTGTCCACCTCGGCCAGATCCTGCTCAACGGTTTGTCCAGGGACGTGATGGTAAAATCCCAAGCTTAACGAAACGGGAATGTCGCCGATGCGGTTGGCAAGGTCCCATTCCGCTACGCGCTGTAAAATGCGGTCGCGGACGATTGCGGCCCCGGCGGCATCTGTTTCCGGAAGGATTAACAGAAACTCGTCGCCTCCATAGCGCACCACATGATCACATCCGCGAATGCAGGATTTCACAACCCCGGCCACCTGAGCCAGAATCTCATCGCCCATCAGGTGACCGTAACGGTCGTTGACACGCTTGAAATTGTCGATATCACACATCATCAGCGTCAGAGGCCGGTTGTTTCGCTCCGCCCGAGCGATTTCCTTCTTGAGCAGGCTGCTCAGAAAATTCCGGGTGAAGACGTTCGTGACCGCGTCGAAAGTCCTCGCCACGTGGTCCGCCTGGGCGGTCAGCGCCTGTTGCAGAGTCAACAAGCGCAGCTTTCGCACCTCGGACTCATACCGAACCAGGTAAAGCGCCAAAACCATGATGACCAGCATGGTGACGAAGAGCACAAGAGGAGGAACTCGGATAACGAAAGAACTCTGATGCCAAAAACGGTGGGAAAAAAGCAATGAGATGGCTCCGCATCCCAGGATGAGGGCGCAGAAGATCAACAAGGCGCGCAGCGCATGGCTTTCGTACTCGATCCGTTTAAGCTCCTGCTTGATTCGCCCTTGAAGCCTTCCAGGGTCATTGACACCAAACTCGCTTGGCATTTCCTGAATGCTCCCACAGGCTATGAAGAGTAGGAATAAGGCGCGTCGCCCTGCTCGGAGGGAACCTTTTTCAGATTATAAGTCTGCCCCTGAAAAATCAAGCGGGGTATTCACTAGTTGACAAACATCGCGCATGTGGAACTGTTACCTACGGCCACGCCCTTAGAACGATATCTTTTCGGCAATAGTTTTGCCTTGGGTAAAGAGCAGCAGGTAATCGAACCCTCCGGCTTTCGAATCCGTGCCCGACATGTTAAAGCCGCCAAAGGGATGCCCGCCCACCAAGGCGCCCGTGCATTTGCGATTGAAATACAGATTGCCCACATGGAATTCTTCCGCAGCCTTCTCCAGCTTGCGCCGATTTTTGGTATAGACCGCGCCGGTCAGGCCGTACTCCGTATTGTTGGCAATTTCCAGCGCATCCTCAAAATTCGCCGCCTTGATCACCGACAATACGGGGCCGAAGATTTCTTCCTGCGCCACGCGAGCCTTTGGCGCCACATCCGCAATGACGGTGGGCTCCAGGTAATGTCCCGACCCCGAAACTTCCCCGCCACCGACAATCACCCGGCCCTCTTTCTTACCGGTCTCGATATATTCAAGAATGGTCTTTTTCGCTTTGGAATTAATGACAGGACCCATGTCGCTTTCCGGGTCGTCCGGCGCGCCCACGCGGATTTTCGCAACACGCTCTTTCAATTTGCTCAGGAAAGCGTCGTAGACGGCATCCACCACAATCGCTCGCGAGCAGGCGGAGCATTTTTGGCCCTGAAAGCCGAACGCGGATGTCACCACGCCTTCTACGGCAAGGTCGAGATCGGTTTCGCTGTCAATGACGATGGAATCCTTCCCGCCCATTTCCAGGACCGTCCGTTTCACCCAAATCTGGCCGGGCGCGCGCTTTGAAGCCAACTCATTGATCCGCAGGCCGACATCCTTTGATCCCGTGAATGCTACAAAGCGTGTTCTCGGATGAGCTACCAGGTAATCACCGACGGCGCTTCCCAAACCCGGCAGGAAGTTCACAACGCCCGGGGGCATACCGGCCTCTTCAAGAGCCTCAAAAAACTTGTACGCCACCGTTGGCGAGTCGCTCGAAGGCTTCAACACGACGGTGTTCCCGGTCACAATCGAAGCCGTCGTCATCCCGGCCGTAATCGCGAGGGGGAAGTTCCAGGGGGGAATGACAACCCCGACCCCCAGGGGAATATATTGCAAATAATTCTTTTCCCCGGGAACAGGAATGAGAGGATGCGGCTTGCTTAGTCGCACCATCTCACGAGCATAGAACTCCACAAAATCGATGGCTTCGGCCACGTCGGCATCGGCTTCAGGCCAGGTTTTCCCGACCTCATAACAAATCCAGGCGGCATAATAGAATTTCTTTTCACGGATGATGCGTGCCGTCTCCAGCAGCAATTTCACTCGCTTCTCAACGGGCTCACGCTTCCAGCAGCGAAAAGCATCTTCGGCAGCCTGAATCGCCCGATCCGCAAGCTCTGGCGTCGCCTTTGAGAAATGACCGACTGCCTGACTTTTGCGCGCCGGGTTGAATGAAGTGATTTTTTCGGCAGTGCTCACGCGCTCGCCGCCAATGACCAGATCGTACTGGAGACCCAGTTCCTGAGCAACGTCCCGCAGCGCCTCTTTCATCTTTCGCGCGTGCTCAGGGTTGCCTTTAAAATCGCTTAAGGGTTCATTGCGAAAATGTGGCAGGTTCATGTTCAGTAATTACCTCTCCCTCTAAGATGATTATACCAGCGTAATCTGAGGAAACGGGCATCCCCCCATCCATTCGGACATAGGATTATTTCGGCGAGCGGCGCAACTTTCAGTTTGGCGCGGTGTTCAACTGATTTTGAAAAACGAGGCTTGAAATATGGTTTATTAGTTGGTATATACAGAACATCTGAACAAAACGCAACCCTTGTTGCGGGAAGCATGCGGCGGATTGAAGTCGCCAGGCCTGTATTGCGGTTAGCGGAACCCGGGGTGATCGGATCTGCTCCTCATGCTCGGTCAACCGAACCTTTAAGTAAGCTACAAAATCTTTGAGCGTTAAGCTCAATCAGCCCCAAGGAGGCTCCATGAGAAAGAAGCTCATTGCCTGTTTAGCTGTTCCAGGACTTGCGGTTGCTATAGCGCTTTCCACTTCCAGCGCCTTCCATGCTGCGGCAGCCCCGGCTCCGAAGCCAGCCCCAGCAGCCATGGGCAATCCCGCGCCTGCCGAGCCGCATCCGGAAATTCGAGCGGCACTAAGAGCCCTTCAGAACGCCCGCGAGCACCTTCAAAGAGGCGCGCACGATTTTGGCGGGCACCGCGCCCACGCTTTACAACTGACCGACCAGGCGATTCAGGAGTGCCGCGAAGCGCTCCAATACGACAGACATTGAGAGAGCCAGGTGGATCGCCCCGGGCATTGTAGACTGCTTACTTGGCGCCTGTCGCTGCTGTGGCGGCTGCCTCCAGGCAACACCCTACCGCCGCCCGGGGCGACACCTCAGCAGTCAGCCTTTATTGGCTTTTGCGAAAGTTAGTGAGTTGCTTGTGCGGCCGCAGAAGTCCGCACCTGAACACCAGCAATCTCTTCCAGGAAGGTGACGACAGCGGCGTAATCCATATCGCCTTTACCCTGGGCCTTTGCGGCGCCATAAACTTCCTTCACAGCGGCTGCGGCAGGCATGGTCACGTTCTGCGCGTAGGCAGCCTCCATGGCCAGTTCCAGATCCTTGTGCATTAATTTCAGGGGAAAGTAGGGCGTGAAATCGCCCTTGAAGATGAAGGGCGCTTTAAAATCCGTCAGGCTCGCGCGCGCCATGCTGGATTGAATGATCTCAAACATCGTCTGGGGCTGGACGCCCGCTTTGGCCGCCAGCACCAAGCCTTCGCAGAAGACCTCGACCATGGTCGCCTGAATGGCGTTCTGCGCCAGCTTTGCCGAAAGCCCCGCTCCGTTTGCGCCGCAGTAGATGTGCTTCTTCCCCAGCACTTGCAGGATTGGCAGCACACGATCCAGAACCTCCCGCTCGCCCCCGATCATAAATGTCAGCTCGCCTTTCTCCGCGCCGTGCTTGCTGCCCGTTACGGGCGCATCCAGCATACGCGCGCCTCTCCCCGCCACATGGCAGGCGATCTTGCGGCTCAGGGTGGGGCTGATCGTGCTGGAATCAATCAGAACAGCGCCGGAGCGGATCGTCTCCAGCACGCCTCCCTTGCCTAACACCACTTCCTCCACCGCCGCCGAATCGCTGACGATGGTCATCACGATGTCCGCCCCGCGCGCGGCTTCGGCAGGGCTCGAAGCCATACGAGCGCCGGCGCGCTCCAGCGGCTCCGCCTTGCTGCGCGTCCGGTTGAAAGCGGTCACCCGATGGCCTGCTTTCACTAAATTCAGAGCCATGGGCTGGCCCATAATTCCAAGTCCGATGAAACCGATGGATTGCGGCATAAACTTTTCTCCTTCAATCTGCTGGCAGTCGTTGGCGCTCCCGTATCGAAATGGAGTCCGGATCTCCTGGCATCCTGATTGCAATCTTATGACTGCGCCATCCGCTATGGAAAGCTCATCATCAGGCGCAGATCGCGAACATTATTGTCTGTAAAACCAGTCTCGATGGTATCACCCAAAGTGCGGAAAAAATGATAGGCGTCGCTTTCCGCCAGGTACTGCGAGGGATCAAGACCCAGGGCACGAGCCCGCAGAACGCTATGCCCATCGGCTACCGCGCCTGAAGAAGGGCTGTTTCCATCGCGTCCGTCCGTAGCCGCGCTCAGCACGACCCGCCGTTGTCCTTCAATCTTCTCCGCTGCATAAAGGCTGAAAGACAGATTCCGCCCGCCCACTCCGTGCCCGGTTACTGCGCAGACCACTTCCCCACCCAACACCAGGCAAACCGGCTGCTCGGGATGGAGCCGGGCGCACTCTTCGAGCGAGGTCAGCGACCTTTCGACCACTTCCCTATAATCCGCGTCCCAAACGCCGGATTCGACTTCTGCATGGAATCCCTTCTCCCCGGCAATAGTTTTCGCTGAATCCACGGCGTCGCGATTGGAAAGCAGGCAGAAGTAGCTTGAATGGGAGAATCGCTCATCTCCCGGTTTTGGCGTTTCCTCAAGCGTCTTCTGTTCAAAATAGGTCCGGATTTTCTGCGGAAATTTCGGGACGAGACCGTGCCTTTCCGCAAGTTCGTAGCATTGTTCGCAAGTGGACTCATCCGCCATCGTTGGTCCCGAAGCAATCATGGAAGGAAATTGTTCGGGAACGTCTGAGATATAGATGGTAAGCTGACGAGCCGGAAAAGCTGCGGCAGCTAGACGGCCGCCCTTTACAGCAGAAAGGTGTTTGCGCAACACATTCATCTGCTCGATCGGCATCCCGCACGTCACGAGAACGCGGTTAAATTCCACCAGATCAGAGAGCGATAGAGAGGAGTCCAACGGCTTCTCCAGCAGAGCGGAGCCGCCTCCGGAAACGAGGTAAATCACCAGATCGTCGCTTTCCAGGCGAGAGACCAGTTCGAGCGCGGCGGCTGCTCCCTCCAGACTGCCGGGGCCAGGATAAGGGTGCCCTCCCACAAAGTAGCGAAACCGGCTCGATTTCTGAACGGGTTCCGCAGGAGCCACCACCACTCCTGCCTCCACCGCGCCGCCTAGAATTTCATCCATCGTCGCTGCCATTCGAGCGGCCGCCTTGCCCAATGCAATAATCCGGGGCGGCTTCAGGATGGGAATCGTTTCGCTTCCGGCTTTCAGGGCGCCATTCGCAAATTGCAGCTTCCGAACCATGGCCCGGCGAACGTCCAGCCGGGCTAACGTCGCCATGAAAATATGCTGCGCCAGTTGTTTTCCCTGCTCGTAACTGGGCTTGATATGGGTTACAGGTTGATGTAAGGTCGCCATCGCAAATTCATATTGTAACTGCATCCATTATTGGAAACGCTCCAGGAAAACGCAAGCCGGCGAATTCAGCCGGGGTCGAGCGCCTGGCTATTTCCCTGTTGTCGTCTCACCGATCAACCATTCGAGGAGAGTTAGCGCGAGCAGGGCGCCCGGAATTTCTGCAAGCGCGGGCAGCAGGATAGAAGCCTTGCACAAGTCGCTCAGATTACGGTCATTACGATCCGTAATCGAAAGCAGATTCGCCGGGGTTTTCTTCATGCAGGAAGCAAGCTCCTGCGTCACCCTCTTCGTTCGGCAGTTCGATCCTGAAAGGAAAAGGATGCAATCCTCCCTGCCCCAGCGGCCCGGGAGCGGCCCATGTTCCTTTTCCGCAGAATGCGGCGCTTCGATGCGCGCAGGCATGATCTTCCTTGCCAACGCTGCGCCTTCAAGAGCGGCAGGGTAATAAAAGCCGCTCCCCACTATGGCGAGGCGGGCCGCTCCCTTTAATTGCGCAGCCAGCGAGCGAACAGCGTCCGTGAGGTAGGTTTGCAGCCATTCCATGTGGCCGGGAAGATTTTCAAACTCCTCTTCAAGACTCCGCAACTGCGGCTGGGGCGAGCTGAGAGCTCTTGCAGCGATCACGGCAATATAGGCCATCGCAGCGTGCTGAACCAGGGTCGCCTGGGCGCATGCAGCCGGCTCGGCGCCGGGCAATCGGAATATTCCGCGCGATGCCCTCGCCAGCGGGCTTTCTGAATTCTGCGTCACAGCCAGCGCGGTTGCCCCACGCTTGGCGGCTGCTTGCGCCAGGCTTACGAGCGCTTCATTTTCTCCAGAAAGCGAGACGGCCAGCAAGACTGAGCGAGGCTGTATTGTGGGAAATGAATAGGCCTTAAACTCAGCCGCCGCGCGCACAACCACTGGCCATCCCAGTAAAGATTCAAACGCATAGGCCGCAGTCAGACCCGCCGGGGTCATAGAGCCTTCTCCAACAACGGCCAGCGCCCGTTCTCCCCATCGCACCCGGCGGATGAGTTGTTCATATTCACTGTTCTGTTTCAGAAGTTCGCGCAAGGCGGCGGCGCTTTCTCTCACTTTAATTCGGCGGGTCTTCTGGTTCATCGGTGCGAGCTGTAAACGAGCTTCATGGGTATGGGCTGATTCGAATGCGCCCTTTGCTTTTATACTCTCTTCGGGTTGATTTTGGCTATCCCGCGGAGCAAAGGGTCGAAGCGGCCGCTTATAAAAAATCTGGTTCGGAATGGCAATAGCCCTTTATTGAATTTCAGATTGGTGCTATTTTGTATCCTTCGGCAAAGGGCCGGTAGAGTAAGCTTTCCGAGGGATGCTTTTACGGCAGGCGAAATTGTAAGCTTTTGTCGCTCGTTGCATTCTCCTTGAAAACAAGGGATGAGCCGATCGAAAGCCGTTGGAGTCAAGACCGGGCCTGATTTTGCAAGACCTGATCGCTGTGCCGTCCTGAACGCGATAAAAAACCTATGCTGTTCTCTGACATCGAGACCGGGCGTTTCCCTTTGTTCAGCATGCTCAGGGAAACGCTTCAGCATCCTGCCATGTTCTACCCGTAAGGGAGTCCTTCCCATTCTCCTGGTCGATCATTATTGAGGTTCCGTGGGTTCAAGTCTAAGGAGATCATATGAAACAGAAAAAGGAAAAGCTGCTCAGCGGCAAGAAGGAAGCGGACGGCCTGACGCGACGCGACTTCTTAAAAGGCGCAGGCGTGGCCGTTTCGGGAAGCATTTTGGTTGGTGAAGCGCAAGCGGAGGCAAACCCCGCCGAAGGCTCGGCGCAAGTCCAAGGCCCGGGAGAAGTGCCCGTCACTTTGCGTGTGAACGGGGAGACCAGGCGACTGAATCTGGAGCCGCGAGTGACGCTGCTGGATGCGCTGCGCGACCGTCTGGATCTTACAGGAGCCAAGAAGGTCTGCGATCGGGCCACCTGCGGCGCATGCACCATGCTGATGGATGATCGGCCCGTGTATGGCTGCACCGTGCTGGCGATTGAGGCTCAGGGGCACGAGGTGACGACCATCGAACACTTCTCGAAGGGCGGCAAGTTGCACCCCATGATGAGCGCGTTTGTGGAGCACGACGCTCAACAATGCGGATTCTGCACGCCAGGTTTTGTGATGGCTTGCATCGCATTTTTGAAGACCCATCCGAATCCCACGATGGAAGAGGTGGAAAAGGGGTTGGGCGGGAATCTTTGCCGTTGCGGCACTTACTGGGGCATTCGGCACGCCGTGCTGGACGCCGCGAAAGCGATGAGCGCCGAGGCAGAAGGAGGCTTGATCCATGGCTAACTGCAAATATGAATGGCCGGCGGCGGGCGACAGACGTTTGATCGGCAAATCCATTTCCCGCATTGACGGGCCTGCAAAATCGAGCGGACGGGCCAAGTACTCCCTAGATATCAATCTGCCCGGGATGCTTTTCGCCAAGAGCGTCAATTGCCCTTATGCGCACGTCCGGATTAAATCGATCGACACTTCGGCTGCGGAAAAGATGCCGGGCGTAAAGGCTGTTCGGGTCATTATGGGCGTGGGCAAGGAAGTGCAGTGGGCCGGCGACCAGGTGGCGGCGGTGAGCGCGGTCTCGGAAGAGATCGCGGAAGACGCTGCGCGCGCCGTCAAGGTGGAATACGAGCAGCTTCCGTTTCTGGTGAACGAGGCGGATTTTGACAAAGACAAGACCGCTGGCCGCACTCGGCAAGCAGCGGAACTGAAGGTCGGCGATCCGGATAAGGCTTTCTCGGACCCTGACGTCGTGACCCACGAAGGGCATTATGGCATTCCGGTCATTACCCATTGCTGTCTCGAGCCGCACGGGCATGTGACGGAATGGATGGGGCCGCAAAGCTTGCGCACGTTTTCCTCAACTCAGGGCGTTTCCGCAATGCCCGCGCAATTTGCAGAAGCTCTGAACATTCCTGCAAATAACGTGCAAACAATTTGCCGGTATATTGGCGGGGGCTTCGGGAGCAAATTCCAGATGGATGCCTGGGGTCTTGCTTCCGCTCAGATGGCCAAGGATGCGGGCAAGCCGGTGAAGTATCTGCTGGAGCGCGCTGAGGAGCTGGAAACGGCAGGCTGTCGCCCTTCCGGCTTCGCCCGCGTGAAAGTGGGAGCCAAAAAAGACGGCACGCTGGTGGCTTGGGAATCGGATTGCTGGGGCACTGGCGGTCCCACCCCGAGTGGCGTGCTCCCTATTCCCTACGTGTTGGATATCCCGAACCGGATCAGACGACATACTTTTATTCTTGCCAACATTGGTCCTGCGCGCGCTTGGCGAGCTCCCAACCATCCTCAGGCTGCCCTCCTAACCATGACGCCGATTGACGATCTGGCAGCGAAGCTCAACATGGACCCGCTCCAACTGCTGATGAAGAACGCGGATCTGGCTTCCGAGGGCCGGGGTAAGGTTTATCGCGAGGAATTACAGAAAGTTGCCGAGATGTCCGAATGGTCAAAATATTGGCACCCACGCGGAGATAAAACGCCCGGTCACATCAAGCGCGGCCTTGGGGTGAGCATTCATACGTGGGGTGGCCGGGGCCACGCAGGCAACTGTTTGGTGACCATCCAACCCGACGGTTCTGTAACGGCAGAACTGGGAAGCCAGGATTTGGGCACGGGCACCCGAACCGTGATTGCGATTGTGGCGGCGGAAACGCTCGGTCTGCCCGTCGAAGCCATTAGGGTAAAAATCGGAGATAGTCATTATCCATTTGACGGCCCCTCGGGCGGCAGCACCACCGTGGGCGGCGTTTCCGCTTCCACGCGGCGCGCGGCGGTGGATGCGCGGGATCAGCTCTTCGCTGCGGTGGCGCCCGGCCTGGGTGTCCCGGCCGATCAATTGGAAGCGGTGGACGGCAAAATTCAAGCCAAAGGCGACGCCTCGAAGAGCCTCACCTGGAAGCAGGCTTGCCGCAAGCTGGGTGTCAAGACGGTGCAGGCGCACGGCAAGAACCCTGGTCAATGTATGCTGGGATCGAGCGGCGTGGGCGGCGCCATGGTCGCGGACGTTTCCGTGGATACTGAAACCGGTCTTGTAAAAATCAATCGCATGGCCGTGGCGCAGGATTGCGGCCTGATCATTGATATGAAAACGGCTGAGAGCCAGTGCTATGGCGCCATGATCATGGGCATCTGCTACAGCCTGTTTGAAGAAAAGATCATGGATAACATCACCGGACGCATGCTGAATCCCAATATGGAATTCTACAAGCTCGCGGGCATTGGAGACATCGGCGAATTGAAGGTGCACATGATGACTGGTCCAGGATACGATGAGCGCGGCGTGATCGGTCTTGGAGAACCGCCCGTCATTTCGCCCGGCGCAGCAATCTCCAATGCTGTGGCGAATGCCATCGGAGTGCGTGTTCCTACGCTCCCGGTCACGCCGGAGAAAGTTCTGGCGGCGCTTGCGAAAGGAGGTATGGCCTGAAATGGAACGATTTGAGTATGCCAACCCTACAAGCCGGAAAGAGGCAATCAGCCTGCTGGCCGCCGAATGGGGGCAGACTGAGGTGCTGGCCGGCGGCACAGACCTGGTCAGTTGCATGAAGGACTTTGCTTGCACCCCGAAGCGCGTTGTGAGCCTGAAACGCATTTCTGACCTTCGCGGGATTCGCAGCTCCGGAAAAGAATTGCGGATCGGGTCCATGACGACCATCCGGGAATTATTGGAAGATCAGCATGTCAAGCAAGGTTATCCCGCCTTGATCCAGTCCGCGGAATATATTCGCAGCGAGCAACTGCGGAATATGGGCACAATCGGGGGCGAGTTGCTGCAGAGGCCGCGCTGCTGGTACTTCCGTCTGGGCTACGGATTGCTCGCGCAGTATAACGGCAAGTCGCTTGTCCCTGACGGCGATAATCGTTACCACGCCATTCTCGGAAACTCCGGCCCGGCTTATTTCGTAAGTCCATCCATGATGGCCCCTATCCTCATTGCGATGGGCGCGCAGGTGCGGCTGGAGGGGCCGGGCGGCGCGCGCGAAATCACTGTCGAGAAACTCTACAGAACCCCCGCTCAGCCGGATGAACGGGAGCACACGCTTCACCCCAATGAGATCCTGACGGAAATTATCGTACCCCGGCAGGAAGGCGCGCGCAGCGCCGTTTACGAAGTGCGGCAGAAGGAGGCTTTGGATTGGCCGCTCACGGCGGCAGCCGTGGTGCTGAAGATGAACGGCGACACGGTGAGTCACGCCCGGGTTGTGCTGGGACACGTGGCGCCCGTGCCGTGGCCTTCGCCTGAAGCCGAGCAGACCCTGGAGGGAAAGACCGTCAGCGAGGATGTGGCGGAGGCGGCTGGCAAGGCGGCTGTCAGCAAGGCGACTCCGCTCAGCATGAATGGTTATAAAGTTCAGTTAGCCCGCGTGGCCGTGAAGCGCGCGATCATGCAGGCCGCTCAGGGAGGTGCGTAATGGCAGATCCGATGAATCTTTCCGAGGTTCAACAAGCATACTGTCATCGCCTTCGTTGCAAGGAAATGTTTATTGATACGGGCGAGCCGTTTGACTTGAAGGATTCCGGCAGCGGCATCTACTGGTGCTCGCACACTCAAAACTGCCTGGGCCCTGACGGCCAAATCGCGCACGTCGAGGACTGCAAACCGGGCCGCGCATGCTACGAGGCCCCCTGACTGAATCGTCGCCCGGGCTTCTATTTATAGTTCTCGTTGCGGGGATCAGGGCTATTCCCGATGAGGTGACGATTGACGATTTGCCCCGTGCTGCAGGCGAGAGATTCCAACCCTGGGTCTTGGTTTCGATCTTGGCCTTCTCTACCGATTTGTTTTTTTCTGTCCGCAAGTTTCTTCTTTAACTCGTGGTTCTTAAAAATGCGGAGAAAGCGATCATGGTTGACTTAGTCCAGAACTTAGTTTATAAATGCCCTCGTTATGGAAGTGAACATTCATGAAGCCAAAACGCACCTGTCAAAATTGTTACAGCGCGTTGCGGGAGGCGAGGAAATTATCATCGCGCGCGCCGGCGTACCCGTTGCTCGTTTGACTTCCGTAGAACCGAAGCGTACCGTGCGGCCTCTTGATCTGGATCGCGGTTTGTACCAGGTCCCTGAAGACTTTGATGCCCCCCTGCCAGCCGAAATACTTGCAGCATTCGGCGGAGAAGAACCGAGGAAGGCGAGTCGGACGAGAAAGGGCGGCCGGCATCCGCGGCAATGAAATACCTTCTGGATACAGCCGTTTGGTTATGGAGTTTAACAGCCTCGGAGCGCCTCAACAAAAGAGGACGTCAACTAATCGAAAATGGCAAGGAAGAGTTGTATCTCTCCGCCGCCAGTTCGTGGGAAATCAGCTTCAAATCCGCTTTAGGGAAATTGCGTCTGCCCGAGCCGCCCATGCGTTACGTTCTAAAGCGGATGGACGCCCAGGGCATTCGGCCGCTGCCGATCAGTCATACCCACGCTCTTTGGGTTTCAAGTCTTCCCATGCATCACAACGATCCATTTGATCGCCTTCTCGTCGCTCAGGCGCAAAGCGAAAAGATGGTGATTCTCACCGCCGATCGCGCCTTCGGGCAATATGATGTTGAAACCTTCTGGTGCGGGCCCTAGCCAACGGCATGAGCATGTCATTTCTGCCTGCTGACGGTTCCTGATTTCATCAAGAACCGAAACGTCTATTCGTCGTAAGTTGCCAGCGGTTTTTCGGAGGTTTGTGTTGCGTAAATTTCTCCTGCTTTTGCTGTTTTTTGTGGCAAGCTCTTTTCTGATTTTTTCGCCGTCATGGCTCTCGCCTTCTTTTGCCAAAATGCAGGCTCGAAAATACTTCATAAGGCCGAAGCTGGTAATCGTGATCGTCATCGACCAGTTTCGCTATGACTATCTCGAGCGATTCCGTCCGGAATTCGTGGAGGGTGGCTTCAACATGCTGCTCAACGGAGGCGCGGATTTCATCAATTGCCGCTACGACGACGCCTCAACCGTCACTTGCGCCGGCCACGCAACGCTCTTTACCGGAGCGTATCCCAACATGAACGGGATTATCGAGAACGAGTGGTACGATCCCGGTCTGCATCGACCGGTGTATTGCGCCAGCGACCTTGAAACCAAGTTAGTCGGCGGCGAAGGCGCCGGGGCTTCGCCGCGTAACCTGATGGGCAGCACGATCGGCGATGAGCTTCGCATGGCTTCGGATTTCAAATCGAAGGTGGTGGCGATTTCTTTGAAGGATCGCTCGGCGGTGATGCCCGGGGGGCATACCGCCAATGCCGCTTACTGGTACGACGCGCCCCAGGGCCATTTCGTGACCAGCACTTACTATATGCAGCAACTTCCGGGATGGGTGAAAGAATTCAATCAGCGCTCGCACGCCGCCGCTTATTGCGGCAAAAACTGGCAGTCTCTTCCGGATAATCCGATTGCCCCCCGCAAGATGCTCAAGAGCTTCCGGGCGCAAAGCGGTGAACGTTGCCCGGACACGCGGTTCCTGAACTGGCTTGATCGGACGCCCTACATGACCGAGATTGAGCTTCAGTTCGCGGAGTCGGCCATCCAAAATGAACATCTGGGCGCAGGCCCGCATACAGACCTCCTGGCCATCTCGATCAGCGAGAACGACTATATTGGCCACGCCTTTGGTCCCTACAGCGTGCAGGTGGCTGACGTGACGCTCAGGACAGACCGTTATCTGGCAAGTTTTTTCAAGGATATAAATCGGATGGTAGGGCTAAACAACGTCTGGATCGCCCTCTCCGCAGATCACGGCGTAGCGCCCAATCCTGATTTCATCAAGGCTCATCATCTTGGACTCGGAAATCTCCCCGCCGCGAACATCCGGGATGAAGTGGAACGGGAGCTCAGCCAGGCTTTTGGTCAGGACCAATGGATCGAGAGCGCTGATAAATTCTATATTTATCTCAATCACCAAACGCTGATGCGTCACCATGTGAGCGAATCGGAGGCCCAGCAAGTGGCGGCCCGCGCTGCTGCATCGGTGGAAGGCGTGCGCGCGGCCTTTACTCGCGCGCAACTCCTGACCGGCCAATTACCCGATTCGTCCCTCGCCCGCAAAGCTTCCCACAGCTTCAATAGCCTGCGCGGCGGCGACGTGTTTGTGATCGTCGATCCCTTCACGGTAATCGGCCCAGCAGGTATTCATACGAATCATGGCACTCCCTGGAATTACGACGCCCAGGTGCCGCTGATTTTCTGGGGCAGCGCCTTTAATCCCGGTGTTTATAGCATTCCAAGCCAGCCCATTGACTTGGCCTCCACGCTTGCCGCGGCGCTGCACCTGACGCAACCTTCCGGCGCGCAGGGAAAACCCTTAAGCGTAGCGCTCAGGTAGGCTCATCGGGCTTCGCAGCACTCCAACCAAGGGTTATCACAGGGCAGAACCTGCCGTCTGCGGAAGGCTATTCGATGGTCCGGACAATGTTCACGTAACTTTACCGCCGATAGCGTCATTTGCGCGAGGATGACAAAGGCATGGCAGGAAGATAGGAATATCTGACACTTCACGGTGGAGCCCGGTCTAAAAAGGGATATCCTCGTCGGTCATCTCGGAGGGGGAAGGGACATCCACAGGAGGCTCTGGTTCGACTGCAACCTGAGGGCGTTCGGAGTACTGCGGCTGGGCAAGCGCTCGATCCGCATCCGCTTTCGAGCCAAGCATCTTCATGTCGCGCGCGACAATCTCATAGGCCGTCCGCTTGTTGCCGCTCTGATCCTCCCACTGGCGGCTGCGAATGCTGCCTTCAATGTAGACTTGTTTGCCCTTTGTCAGATACTCGCCGCAGATTTCAGCAAGCTTGTTCCAGGCGACAATATTGTGCCACTCCGTCCGGCGCTGCTGTTCGCCGGCGCGGTCCTTGAAGACCTCATCCGTGGCCAGCGTGAATTTCGCCACTGGCGATCCGTTGGAGGTATATTTAACCTCGGGATCTTTGCCGAGCCTTCCAATCAGAATGACTTTGTTAATTGAGCCTGACATTGGCTGCTATTATGCAAAACTATCCTTTGGTGTGCAAGTAGTCGGCGCTAAGAAATAACTTTCGTTGTTTGCTGATTGTCAGGCTTTGAACCCGAAACTCCAAAAATCCTGTCAACGGGCTCGGGACCTGCTCAGCAGTCTCCGCAGGCGCTGGCGCGCCAAATCCGCCTCATGGCTGCTCGGATAGCGCCGGATGAGCGCGCGAAGTTCCCGCTCTCCGGCTGAAGTCTCGCCCAAGGCGAGCAAGGCATAACCCTTCTTCAGGTATGAAGCTGCGACCTTATTGCCCCCCGGAAACTGTTCAATACACTTATCGTATTCCTTAATCGCATTCTTGTAATCTTTTTGAGCGTAGTAGGAATCTCCGATATAGAACTGCGCATTCGAAGCGAGGTCCGTATCGCCATAATTCTGCAGATATTGCTGAAATCCCTGGATCGCCAATGGGTATTGGCCTTGCGTGTAATCCTGATAAGCCGAATTGTAGAGTGTTTGCGGATCGGGCACAGGGGGTGGCTGAGCGGGAGCATCACCCGTTGGCGCGGGTCCAGCGGCTGAAGCTGACCCGCCTTGGGCTCCCTGAGCGCCTTGCGCCCCTGGAGCCGTGTTAGGTGAAGGAGGCACATTAGGATTTGGCTGGGTGTTAATCGTCTGAAGGATTTTCTGGGTTTGAGCTACCTGGCTGCTCAACTTGGCAATCTGGCCCTTGGCCTCATCCAGGCTCGATGAAAGTTGCTGAATCTGGCTGGTCATGGAATCCATCTGGTTATTGGTATTTGCCAGACTCTGCTGCTGGGCCTGCGCCATCTTGGCGATGGTCGCTTTCATGGCGTTCACATTCTGGCTGGTCTGCTCAACGAGCATCTTGAGAACCGCGGTCTGGGTATCGACAGTTCTTTGCAGGCTTTCCACTTGCTGTTGGAGATTATCCAACTGGGTCATCATCTGGATAATCTCCTTGCTGACGCCAAACCCCGGTTGTGTGTTCAGCGCGAATGCAAGGGCCAAAAGAGCAACCCCGAAAAGATGCTTTTTCACGGCTGGTTTGACCTCTTTCTCCTAAGATCCATTCCTGCTTAAGTCTACTCTTCGGAGGCAGGCAGGGTCAACTTAACCCGGATTTCCGGGTGCGCGACATAGAAGTGGAGATGTGAAGAGCCCCTTTTTTGTGGCCCTCTATCTGTAAGTATTATATACCTTCAGATGAAGGAGGTGGCCATGCCCCAAACTCTGTCCACCTTAGAAGGCGAAAGGGCCCGGTTGTTTGAAGACCTTTCCAAGCTCGGCGAT